>NZ_JBVIBD010000006.1:0-208682 GCF_055573595.1 Streptomyces sp. NPDC030165
GCACTCCCCCAAGCTCTTCGAGCAGGGGGACCCCCAAGCGCACGCACCGAACGCCGCTCGGTGCCCTCCACGGAGATCCATCAGAAACGCCCTAGGAGGCCCGGGGCCCTGGCCCGTCGGACGCTCCCCGGCGCGGCCCGCTGCTCACTTCGGCTGGCAGGCGGGGCACCAGAAGAGGTTGCGGTTGGCCAGGGCCGCGGTGCGGATCGCGGAGCGGCAGATGTGGCACTCCTGGCGGGCTCGGCGGTAGACGTAGACCTCGCCGCCGTGGTCGTCGACGCGCGGCGGGCGGCCCATGGCCTCGGGGAGGTGTTCGGCGCGGACCGTGTCGATGCGGTTGTGCCGGACGCCTTCGCGCATCAGCGCGACCAGGTCCGCCCAGATGGCGTCCCATTCGGACCGGAGAAGATCACGCCCGGCGCGGTACGGATCGATGCCGTGCCGGAAGAGGACCTCGGCGCGGTAGACGTTGCCGACGCCCGCGATCACCTTCTGGTCCATCAGCAGCGCCGCGACGGACGTACGGCTGCGGGAGATCCGCGCCCAGGCGCGCTCGCCGTCGTCCTCGGGGCGCAGCGGGTCGGGCCCGAGCCGGTCGTGTATCGCCTGCTTCCCGGCGTCCGTGAGCAGCGCGCAGGCGGTGGGCCCGCGCAGGTCCGCGTAGGCGGTGCCGTTGGCCAGCCGCAGCCGTACGGTGTCGGTGGGCGGCGGCGCGGGGGCGTCGCCGAAGTTCAGCTTGCCGAAGAGGCCGAGGTGGATGTGGACCCACCCGGCGGGCCCGAAGCCGAGGAAGAGGTGCTTGCCGTGCGCCTCGGCGGTGGTCATGACCTGGCCGTCGATCAGCGCCGCGCTGTCGGAGAACTTGCCCTGGGGGCTGCTCGCCCGGACCGGCGCGCCCTCGAAGAGCGCACGGTGGTCCAGCGCGAGGCGGTGGATCGTGTGCCCCTCGGGCATGGCTCGACGCCTCCTCGGCGGGGTGGAAGGGGACCGTACGGCGTCCGCCCGCGCCAGTGGCGGCGCGGGCGGCAGGGGCAGGCGGGCTCAGCCCTGCTGCGGGTGGTGGGCCGGGATGTCCGGCAGCTCACCGGTGGTCTCGTAGCGGGCGAGCATCTCGATGCGGCGGGTGTGCCGCTCCTCGTCCGAGTACGGCGTGGCCAGGAACGCCTCGATGAACTTCGTCGCCTCGTCCTGGGTGTGCATCCGGCCGCCGACCGAGATCACGTTGGCGTTGTTGTGCTCGCGGCCCAGCTTGGCGGTCTCCTCGCTCCAGGCGAGCACCGCCCGTACGCCCTTGACCTTGTTGGCGGCGATCTGCTCGCCGTTGCCCGAGCCGCCGATGACGACGCCCAGGCTCTCCGGGTCGGCGGCGGTCCGCTCGGCGGCGCGCAGGCAGAACGGCGGGTAGTCGTCCTGGGCGTCGTAGATGTGCGGGCCGCAGTCGACGGGCTCGTGGCCGTGGGCCTTGAGCCACTCGACGAGGTGGTTCTTCAGTTCGAAACCGGCATGGTCGGAGCCGAGATACACGCGCATGTGCTGAGTGTTGCACGGACGTGTGGTCCACCGGGCCGGGGGTAGGTGTCGCCGGGTCCCCCCGCCGCCATACGTGCGGTGTACACGCGGTGACGTGCGGAAATGAGATCCACGCAACGATCCGGATTCAGATCTTCCAAAACGCCCGTTAACGCAGTTCTAATGCGGGGACTCGACACCGAGAACCACAGAAGGACGGTGCACATGGGCGCGCATCCGCCGACCATGAACGCGGGCAAGGCCGCCGGTGACCCCGGCGGCCCCGGCGGAGGCCAGTCTCCCGACGGTCTTCAGGCAGGTCTCAAGAACCGCCATCTGTCGATGATCGCCATCGGCGGCGTGATCGGCGCGGGCCTGTTCGTGGGCTCCGGCGCGGGCATCGCGGCCGCCGGTCCCGGCATCCTGATCTCGTACGCGCTGACCGGCCTGCTGGTCGTCCTGGTGATGCGGATGCTCGGCGAGATGGCGGCCGCCTCCCCCACCTCGGGCTCGTTCTCCGCGTACGCGGACCGGGCGCTGGGCCGCTGGGCGGGCTTCACCATCGGCTGGCTGTATTGGTTCTTCTGGTCGGTCGTGCTGGCCGTCGAGGCGACCGCCGCCGCCTCGATCCTCACCGGCTGGGTCCCCGCCGTCCCGCAGTGGGCGTGGGCGCTGCTGGTGATGATCGTGCTGACCGGCACCAACCTGATCTCCGTCGGCTCGTTCGGCGAGTTCGAGTTCTGGTTCGCCGGCATCAAGGTCGTCGCGATCGTGGTGTTCATCGTGATCGGCGCGCTGGCGATCTTCGGGCTGCCGCCCGGTGACCACGCGGTGGGCATGGCGAACCTGACCGGCCACGGCGGGTTCCTGCCGAACGGGCCCGGCGCGATCCTCTCCGGCATGCTGCTGGTGGTCTTCTCCTTCATGGGCAGCGAGATCGTCACCCTGGCGGCCAGTGAGTCGCCCAACCCGGTGCAGGCCGTCCGCAAGGCCGTCAACAGCGTCATCTGGCGGATCGCGCTGTTCTACCTCGGCTCGATCGCGGTGATCGTGACGCTGCTGCCGTGGGACGACCCGGCGCTCGACAAGAGCCCGTACGTGGCCGTGCTGAGGTCGCTGGACATCCCGGCGGCCGGCACCGTGATGGACGTCGTGGTGCTCACCGCCGTGCTGTCCTGCCTGAACTCCGGTCTCTACACGGCCTCCCGGATGGCGTTCTCGCTCGGCGAGCGCGGCGACGCGCCGAAGTCCTTCGCGCGGGTGAACAAGGGCGGCGTCCCGGCGACCGCCATCTGGGCGTCGGTGGCCTTCGGCTTCGTCGCGACGATCTTCAGCTACACCTCGAAGGACACCGTCTTCGAGTTCCTGCTGAACTCCTCCGGCGCGGTGGCCCTCTTCGTCTGGCTGGTCATCTGCTTCTCGCAGCTGCGGATGCGCAAGGTCATCGAGCGGGAGATGCCGGAGCGGCTGACCGTACGGATGTGGCTGTACCCGTACCTGACGTACGCGACGATCGCGCTGATCCTCTTCGTCGTCGGCTACATGTTCTACAGCCCCGACGGGCGCAAGCAGATGGTGCTGTCGGTGGTCGCGGCCGTGGTCGTGCTGATCCTCGGCCTGGTACTGGACCGCCGGCGGCGCGCCAAGGGCGGCGGGGCGGGCGCCGCCGGCGCGGTGGGCGGCGGCCCGGAAGGTCAGGGAGACGTCCGGAAGGACTCCTTGACCCGGTCGTAGGCGCGCAGGGCGGCGGCTTCGGCGGAATCCCGGTACCAGAGGTTGAGCTGGTAGGTCCGGTTCCCGGCACGGAAGCCGAGCTGCCGCCCGTGCGCCGGCCTGCCGTCGCGCGTGTGGGCGAACTCCCAGACGACGGCGGGGTGCCCCTGGAAGGTGGTGCGCTCCAGCCGGATCCTGCGGTAGCCCGGCACGTCGTGCTGCTCGGCCTCGTACTGCTGCCAGATCGTCAGCAGATCACCGCCGGAGGACGGGCCCTGGCGCGCCGAGACGAGCGTGGACCCGTCCTTCGTGCTGTACGTGACGTCGCTGGTGGACTCCTCGGTGCGGTTCCAGCCGGCCGGCGGCACCCAGCTGAAGCCGTTCTCGGTACGGCGGAGGCCGGACGTGGCGGCCGGGTCGCCGCTGCCGGTGCCCGTACCGGTGTTCGCGCCGGCGGTGGAGGGCCGGCCGGTAGCGGTTCCGGTTCCGGCTGTTCCGCCGGAATCCGCGCCCTGCGTCGCGACGAGGATCACCACGACCGCGGCGGCCGACGCGAGGACACCGGTGGCGGCGAGCAGGGCGGGGCGTTTGCGGCGGGGGTGGGCGGAGGGGGTCGGCGGGGCCGAAGGAGCGGGCGGGGGTTCCGGGTCGGGGCCAGAGGCCGTACGGGCTTCGGGGGCTTCGGCCGGAGCTTCCTGTTCCGGTGACGCGGCCGGCGCCGGATCGGCCACCGTGGGCGTACGGACGTCCACGGCCCCCGCCGGGTTCATCGGCGCCGTCGGGTTCGCCGCCGCGCCCCGGCGGACCAGCGGGTCGAGGCGCGCCTCGACCTCGTCGAGGGTGGGGCGCGCCTCGGGTGCCTTGTTCAGCAGGGCGGTCAGCACCTCGCGCAGCGGGCCCGCGGCGGGCGGGATGGCGGGCTCCTCGTGCAGGACGGCGTGGAGCGTGGCGAGGGTGGTGGCACGGGTGAACGGGGACTGGCCCGCGACCGCGGCACACAGGGTGGCGCCCAGCGACCACAGGTCGGAGGGCGGCCCCTGCTCCTGGCCCGCGACCCGCTCGGGCGCCATGTAGTCCGGCGAGCCGATGAGCATGCCGGCCATGGTCAGCGCGGTGGCGTCCTGCATGGCGGCGATGCCGAAGTCGGTGAGCACCACCGTGCCGCGGTCGTCGAGCAGGACGTTGCCGGGCTTGATGTCCTGGTGAAGTACGCCCACGGCGTGCACCTCGCGCAGGGCGCGGGCTAGGGCGTTTTTGATGGATCTCCGTGGAGGGCACCGAGCGGCGTTCGGTGCGTGCGCTTGGGGGTCCCCCTGCTCGAAGAGCTTGGGGGAGTGCGGTGTGAAGGGACAGGTGGCGGAGCCACCTGTCCCTTCACACCGTGCGGCGAGGGCGCGTGCCGGGCGTCGCGAGGCCACGGAGATCCATCAGAAGCGCCCTAGTCCCGTGCCGACCCGGGCCGCCGCCTCCGGGGCCAGCGGGCCGTCCTGGGGTGAGGACCTGCTCCAGGGAACGGGCCTGGACGAGCTGCATGACGATCCACAGCCGGTCGCCCTCCTCGGCCACGTCGTGGACCCGCACCACGTTCGGATGGTCGATACGGGCGGTGGCGCGGGCCTCGCGCAGACTGCGTTCGCGCTGCACCACGCTTTCCTCGCCGGCGTGTTCGCCGATATGTATTTCCTTGACCGCGACCCACCGGTCGAGAATTTCCTCCTGGGCGCGCCAGACCCGCCCCATTCCGCCGCGTCCGATCAATTCCAGCAGGCGGTAACGGCCGGCTGCCAGACGCCCGGGCCCCACCTCGCTCGCATTCCCCACCATGCCCAGCCCCCACAGCACCCGCGGAATCTTGTGGTACCCATCAAATACCTCGGTCGAGGACGGGGAAAAGGGGGGTTCAGGAATGTACGCAACCCGACAGGGAAAACGCGCGTTCGTGGTGGCCGCGGTGGCGGCCACGCTGGCGCTGCCGGCCGGTTCCGCGGCCTTCGCGGCCGATCCCGCTCCGGGCAGCAGCGCGGGCGGCAAGGCCGGCCCGAGCGCGCCGGCGGGCTATCGGATCACCACGGAACTGCCGCAGCGGATTTCCGTCGACAACAGCACCGGGAAGACCGGGCTGACCGCCAAGGTCACCAACAAGGGGGACACCGCCACCGGTGCCGTACGGCTGACGGTCGCCGGTTTCCAGGGGCTGACGGTGCGGAACGTGGCCGGGTGCACGAAGGTGCCGAAGGCGCGGCTGCCGGAGGGTGCGAACAGCGCGTACACCTGCGCCATCGGCTCACTGGCGAGCGGAAAGAGCCGAACGTTCGACGTCTCCGCACATTTCGATCTCGACAAGCAGGGACAGATCTGTCTGCCGGTGACACTGGGAAACACGGAGACCTTGCTGTGGCAGCAGGGGCCGGTGAATTTCGGCACCCGGAATCCGGTGTCCGACGCGCCGGACACACCACTGATGCTCAACACCGTGAATGTGCCGGACGGTTCGGCGACCACCGCACCGTCCCCGTCGGAGTCGGCGACCGCGATTCCCGGGGAGCGGCTGCCCGAGACCGGCACGCCGTCGGTCCTGCCGCTGGCGGGCGCCGCCGCGGGCCTGCTGCTCCTCGGCGGTGCCGGGGTGTGGGTCACCACCCGCAGGTCGACGCACAGGTGAGCACGGGGCGTACGGGGCGTACGGGGCGAAGTGAGCCGTACGGGCCGTACGCCTGCGGAATGCCGCCGGGCCCCGTACCACCACGCGAGGCGGTGGTACGGGGCCCGGTCCGGTTCCGTACGGAGGGACGGCGCGCGCGGTGTCAGCCGCGGCGGCCGAGCAGCTTCCACGCGGTGGGCAGCGCGCCCATCGCCAGCGCGGCCTTGATGGCGTCACCGACCAGGAAGGGGGCGAGGCCGGCCGCGACCGCCTGGCCCAGCGACATGCCGGTGCTCAGCGCCAGGAAGGGGACGCCGACCGCGTAGATCAGGGCCGTGCCGGCCGCCATCGTGCCGGCCGTGCGCAGCGCGCCGCGGTCGCCGCCGCGGCGGGCCAGCGCGCCCACCGCGGTCGAGGCGAGCAGCATGCCGAGGACATAACCGAAGGTCGCGCCGCCCGCTCCGGAGGCACCGTTCGCGAACCAGGGCAGGCCCGCCATGCCGAGCAGCGCGTACAGCGCGAGCGACACGAAGCCGCGGCCCGCGCCGAGCGAGGCGCCGACGAGCAGGGCGGCGAAGGTCTGGCCGGTGACCGGGACCGGGGAGCCGGGGACCGGGAGGGCGATCTGCGCGGCGATGCCGGTGAGCGCGGCGCCGCCGACGACCAGTGCGGCGTCGCGGACGCGAGCGCGGGTGGCGTCCGCCGCGGGCAGCAGATCGGCGAGGACCGCACCGGGCCTGGTGGTTGCGTCAGCAGTGCTCATCGGAACTCCGCGGGGTGTGAGGTTCAGCGGGGACAGGTGGGACGCGATGACGTTAGTCCAGCGCCCCTGAGCCGATCATCGTGTGGCGGCGACAAAGGCGCAATGGTGTCCTTGGAGAGTTCCGTACAACGCCAACGGCGCCGGGCCGTACCGCCTCGTCAGCGGTCTTCGCAGGTCACGTGATGCTCATCACGGCCCGCACCCCGGACGGGTGCGCATTTTGTGGTAGCGCGCGGCGGGCGGGGAAACTGGGGCACAACGCGGAACCCTGTGGGGTTCCCCCAAAGACCCTTTGCGAGAGTACGAGCCCATGCACGACGCACCCACCGCCACCGGAACGCCACCGCCGGGCGAGGGCGCCGGCGAGCGAGAACCGCTGTCCGCCGGGCTCAAACAGCGCCACCTGACCATGCTCGGGCTGGGCGGGGTGATCGGCGCGGGCCTGTTCGTGGGCTCCGGCGCCGGCATCGCGGTGGCCGGCCCCGGGATCGTCCTCTCGTATCTGATCGCGGGCGCGCTGGCCATGCTGATCATGCGGATGCTGGGTGAGATGTCCTCGGCGATGCCCGCGTCCGGCGCGTTCTCGGTGCACGCGGAGCGTGCGCTGGGCCGCTGGGCGGGTTTCAGCGTGGGCTGGCTGTACTGGTTCCTGCTGGTGGTGGTGCTGGCGGTGGAGGCCACCGGTGCGGCGCAGATCGCGAACGGGTGGGTGCCCGCGGTCCCGCAGTGGGGCTGGGTGCTGATCTTCATGCTGGTGTTCACGGCCGCCAACCTCACCGCGGTCAAGAGCTTCGGCGAGTTCGAGTTCTGGTTCGCGACGCTGAAGGTCGCCGCGATCGTGCTGTTCCTGGCGCTCAGCCTGCTCGCGATCTTCGGTGTGCTGCCGGACACCGACGCGGTCGGGCTGGCCAATCTCACCGGTCAGGGCGGCTTCCTGCCCAACGGCTGGCAGGGCGTGGTCTCCGGCGTCCTCGCCGTCGCCTTCGCCTTCGGCGGCCTGGAGGTCGTCACCATCGCCGCGGCCGAGTCCGACGACCCGGCGCGCAACGTGGCGCGCGCGGTGCGCAGCGCGGTGTGGCGCATCCTCTTCTTCTACGTGGGCTCGATGCTGGTCGTCGTGACCCTGCTGCCGTGGTCGTCGATGCAGCCGGGCAAGAGCCCGTACGTGGCGGTGCTGGACAGCATCGGTGTGCCGGGTGCGGGCCAGATCATGAACGTGGTGGTGTTCGTGGCGCTGCTGTCGGCGCTCAACGCCAACCTCTACGGGTCCTCGCGGATGGTCTTCTCGCTGGCCGAGCGGGGCGAGGCGCCGCGCTCGCTGCTGAAGGTGACGGCGGGCGGGGTGCCGCGCAGGGCGGTGCTGTCCTCGGTGGCGTTCGGCTTCGTCTCGGTGCTGCTGAACCTGCTGTGGCCGGACACGGTCTTCCTCTACATGCTCAACGCGGTCGGCGCGGTGCTGCTGTTCGTCTGGGCCCTGATCGCGGTGTCGCAGCTGCGGCTGCGGAGGCAGATCGAGCGCACGGCGCCGGAGAAGCTGACCCTGCGCATGTGGGGCTTCCCGTATCTGACGTGGACGGCGCTGGCGGCCATGGTGGCGGTGCTGGTGCTGATGCTGACCGACGACGGTGCGCGGCCGCAGCTGCTGTGGTCGGCCGCCGCGACCGGCGCGGTGCTGGCGATCGCGGGCCTGCGGGAGCTGCGGATGCGGCGGTCCGGCCGCTGACGGGCGTCCGTCGCGCCGCCGCGGGGCGCGGTGGCAGGCCGGAATCGGCCGCCCCACTTCCGCTCCGGAAATACCCAGGGTCACGTCTCACAACGGTGTGAATACGGCCGGTCACGATCACGTCTGAATACCGAACAACTGCTGCACGACTGTTGCCCTCAGCGGACACAGACACTCAAACTGAGCGCGTTTTCCGTCGATCGTCTCGCTCCGCTCTCACTTAATGGGACAGGTACGACCATGAATCGGACACCTTCGTCCACCACGCCCGAGCGCGAGCGGACCGGCCAGGTCCCGGGCGCCGGACCTGGCACGGACGGCACCGCCGCCGCGGCGGGCCCAGGGGCCGGCTCCCCGCTGTCCAACGGGCTCAAGCAGCGCCATCTGTCGATGATCGCCCTCGGCGGTGTGATCGGCGCCGGGCTGTTCGTCGGCTCCAAGGAAGGCATCGCGGCGGCCGGCCCCTCGATCGTCCTCGCCTACGCCGTCTCCGGCTGCCTGGTCATGCTGGTGATGCGGATGCTGGGCGAGATGGCGGCGGCCAGCCCCGCCTCCGGCTCGTTCTCCGTGCACGCCGGGCGCTCGATCGGCCCGTGGGCCGGCCTGACCACGGGCTGGATGTTCACCGCGCAGCTCTGTGTGGCGGTGGCCGTCGAGGCGATCGGCGCCGCCGGGATCATGACGGGGTGGTTCCCGGACACGCAGCCCTGGATGTGGGTGCTGCTGTTCATGGCGGTCCTCTGCGGTGCCAACCTGGCGGCAGTCAGCAACTTCGGCGAGTTCGAGTTCTGGTTCGCCGCCTTGAAGATCACCGCGATCGGCATCTTCCTCGTCCTCGGCCTGCTCGCCATCTTCGGTGTACTGCCCGGCACCTCCGCCCCCGGCGTCACGCATCTGACCGGCGACGGCGGCTTCCTGCCCAACGGCTCCGAGGGCCTGGTGATCGGCCTGCTGGCCTCCGTCTTCGCCTACGGCGGCCTGGAGACGGTGACGATCGCCGCCGCCGAGTCCAAGGACCCGGTACGCGGCGTGGCGCGCGCCGTGCGCACCGCGATGTGGCGGATCGCCCTGTTCTACGTCGGCTCGATGGCGGTCATCGTCACCGTCATCCCCTGGGACAACGCGGACATCGCCAAGAACGGCCCGTACGTCGCGGTCCTGGACTACCTGCACATCCCCGCGGCCGGCCAGATCATGAACGTCGTCATCCTGATCGCGCTGCTGTCCGCGATGAACGCCAACATCTACGGCTCCTCCCGGATGGCGCACTCCCTGTCCTCCCGCGGCCAGGGCCCGCGCTTCCTGCGCACCGTCAGCGGCGGCGTGCCGCGCCGCGCGGTGGTCCTCTGCTCCGCGTTCGGCTTCCTCGCGGTGCTGTTCAGCTACTGGTGGCCGGAGACCGTCTTCCAGTGGCTGCTCAACATGGTGGGTGCGGCGATCCTCGTCGTGTGGGGCTTCATCGCCGTCGCCCAGCTGCGGATGCGCCGCCGCCTGGAGCGCGAGGCGCCGCAGAAGCTGGTCGTACGGATGTGGCTCTTCCCGGTCCTGACGTGGGTGGCGCTGGCGGGTGTGGTGGCGGTGCTGCTGCTGATGCTGCGGGACGAGAACCAGCGCGTGCAGTTGTACTTCACGGGCGGATTCGCGGTTGTGCTCATCGCCGTCGGTCTCGCCAAGCAGCGAATGGCGCGTCAAAAGGACGTCGCCGGGTAAGCGCAAGTAAGGCTTACCTCACCAAAATCAAAGTGCGGTAAGGCTTACCTCACCCGAATGCGCCGCGCTTTTCGGAGGCGGTGCCCGACCTCGGACCGAGGTCGGGCACCGCCTCCTTCTTTTGGCCCAGAACCCGCCCCTCGGCCGCTTCGTGATCACTCATGCTGGTAGCGTGCAGTTGCAAGTCGATTGCAATTAAAGGTCGTAAGCAGCTGGAGGGCTCGACATGGCCACCTACAATCTTCCGGAACTTCCGTACGACTACGCGGCGCTCGAACCCGTCATCAGCCCCGAGATCATCGAGCTGCACCACGACAAGCACCACGCCGCATACGTCAAGGGCGCCAACGACACCCTGGAGCAGCTCGCCGAGGCGCGCGACAAGGACCAGTGGGGCTCGATCAACGGCCTGGAGAAGAACCTCGCGTTCCACCTCTCCGGCCACATCCTGCACAGCATCTACTGGCACAACATGACCGGTGACGGCGGCGGCGAGCCGCTGGACAAGGACGGCGTGGGCGAGCTCGCGGACGCCATCGCGGAGAACTTCGGCTCGTTCGCCAAGTTCAAGGCCCAGCTGACCAAGGCCGCGGCCACCACCCAGGGCTCCGGCTGGGGCGTCCTGGCCTACGAGCCGATCACCGGCCGCCTGATCGTCGAGCAGATCTACGACCACCAGGGCAACGTCGGCCAGGGCTCGGTCCCGATCCTGGTCTTCGACGCCTGGGAGCACGCCTTCTACCTCCAGTACAAGAACCAGAAGGTGGACTTCATCGAGGCGATGTGGCGCGTCGTGAACTGGCAGGACGTCGCCAAGCGCTACGCGGCCGCCAAGGAGCGCTCCAACGTCCTGCTGATCGCTCCCTGAGCCCGGCGCCCCGTGGCGCCCCGGTGAGCGTCCTGCCTCGTGATCGTCTTCTCAACCTTCACCCGGCAGGCGGATGAAGGAGAGACCCCCGTGAGGACATGACTCACGGGGGTCTTTCTGTGGGCCCGGGCGGCAGGGCGGCACGGATGCCCGTCCCGGGGCGGCGCGGCGGCTCAGTCGAAGACCGGCCCCCGCGTCCGCGTCCGCTTGATCTCGTAGAAGCCCGGGACGGACGCGACCATCAGGGTGCCGTCCCACAGCTGGGCGGCCTGTTCGCCCTTGGGGGCCGGGGTGACGACCGGGCCGAAGAAGGCGATCTGCTCGCCGTCGGCGCCGGGGACGGCGATGACCGGGGTGCCGACGTCCTGCCCCACCAGGTCGATTCCGGCCTTGTGGGAGGCGCGCAGTTCCTTGTCGTACGTGTCGGTGTCCGCCGCGTCGGCCAGCTCGGCGGGCAGTCCGGCCTCCTCCAGGGCGGCCGCGATCATCTCCTTCGTACGGGGCAGGCCTTGGTGGTGGAAGCGGGTGCCGAGCGCCGTGTAGAGGCGGGCCAGTGCCTCCTGGCCGTACTGCTGCTCGGCGGCGACGCACACGCGCACCGGGCCCCACACCACGCCGCCGGGGCGGTTCCGTTCGCGGTACTCCTCCGGCAGCTCGTCGAGCTTGTCCTCGTTCAGCACCCCCAGGCTCATCACGTGCCAGCGCACGTCCACCGGGCGCACCTTCTCCACCTCCAGCATCCAGCGGGAGGTCAGCCACGCCCACGGGCAGGACGGGTCGAACCAGAAGTCGGCCGGGGTGCGGCCGGTTGCGGCAGCGGTCTGGGACACGGTTGCTCCTCGGGCGTACGGGGCGGCGGCCGATCGGAGGATCGGTCACCGGCTTCAACCGGGGTCCGGCGTGCCATGATTCCCAGTGTTCGATATACGAGACGAGGACGAGGGAGTCACGTCGTGCCCGGTGAGAATCTGACCCGAGACGAGGCCCGGGAGCGGGCAGCACTGCTGAGCGTCGACGGGTACGACGTGGCGCTGGACCTGCGCTCCGCGGTCGGCGAGGGCGAGGCCGCGCGGACCTTCCGCTCACGCACCACCGTGCGCTTCCGGTGCGCCGAGCCCGGCGCCGCCACCTTCGCCGACCTCGTGGCGCCGTCCGTCACCGCCGTCACCCTCAACGGCCGGGAGCTGGACCCGGCGGAGGTCTTCGACGGCACCCGGGTCGCCCTGGCGGACCTGGCGGCGGAGAACACCCTGGTGGTCGACGCGCAGTGCGCGTACAGCCGGACCGGCGAGGGCCTGCACCGCTTCGTGGACCCGGAGGACGGCGAGGTCTACCTCTACACGCAGTACGAGCCGGCCGATGCCCGCCGGGTCTTCGCCACCTTCGAACAGCCCGACCTGAAGGCCCCGTTCCGCTTCGAGGTGACCGCGCCCGACGGCTGGGTGGTGCTCAGCAACGGCGCCCTGGTGGGCGAGCCCGAGGCGGGCACGTACCGGTTCGCCGAGACGCAGCCGATCTCGACGTACATCACGGCCGTCGTCGCCGGCCCGTACCACTACGTCTCGGACACCTACCGGCGCACCCTCGACGACGGCACGGAACTGGAGATCCCGCTCGGCGCGCTGTGCCGCAAGGGACTGTCGCGGCACTTCGACCCCGCGGACATCTTCACCGTCACCAAGCAGGGCCTGGACTTCTTCCACGACCACTTCGACTACCCGTACCCCTTCGGCAAGTACGACCAGGCGTTCGTGCCCGAGTACAACATCGGCGCGATGGAGAACCCGGGCTGCGTCACCTTCCGCGAGGAGTTCGTCTTCCGCGGCAAGGTGACGGACGCGTCGTACGAGCGCCGGGCCAACGTCATCCTGCACGAGATGGCACACATGTGGTTCGGCGACCTGGTGACCATGCGGTGGTGGGACGACCTGTGGCTCAAGGAGTCGTTCGCCGACTTCATGGGCGCACTGTCCCTGGTGGAGGCGACCCGCTTCACCAACGGCTGGATCACCTTCGCCAACGGCCGCAAGGCCTGGGCGTACCGCGCCGACCAGCTCCCCTCCACCCACCCGGTCACGGCCGACATCCGCGACCTGGAGGACGCCAAGCTCAACTTCGACGGCATCACGTACGCCAAGGGCGCGGCCGTCCTCAAGCAGCTCGTGGCGTACGTGGGGCGGGACGCGTTCCTGGAGGGCGCGCGGCGCTACTTCAAGCGGCACGCGTACGGCAACACGCGCCTGGCCGACCTGCTGTCCGTCCTGGAGGAGACCTCGGGACGCGACCTGGCCACCTGGTCGCGCGCCTGGCTGGAGACCGCGGGCGTCAACGCGCTGTCCCCGCAGGCCACGTACGACGCCGAGGACCGCATCACCGAACTGAGCATCCTCCAGGAGGCCTCCCCCGAGCGCCCCGAACTGCGCCCGCACCGAGTGGCCGTGGGCCTGTACCGGCGGGAGAACGCGGACGGCGCCCTGGTCCGCTACGCCCGCGCCGAGCTGGACGTCTCCGGCCCGCGCACGGTCGTCACCGAGCTGACCGGCGCCGACCGCCCGGAGCTGATCCTGGTCAACGACGACGACCTGACGTACTGCAAGGCCCGGTTCGACGAGCGGTCGCTGGCCACGCTGCGCGGTCACCTCGGCGAGATCACCGAGCCGCTCTCGCGCGCGCTGTGCTGGTCCGCGGTGTGGGGCCTGACCCGCGACGGGCTGATGCCCGCCCGCGACTACCTCGACCTCGTCCTGCGCTTCGCGGGCCGCGAGTCGGACATCGGCGTGCTCCAGTCGCTGCACGCCCAGGCCGGCTACGCGCTCACGCACTACACGGCGGCCGGCCACCGCGACCAGGCCGCGCAGGAGCTGGCGCAGGGCGCGCTGCACGAACTGCGGCTGGCCGAACCGGGCAGCGGGCACCAGCTGTCCTGGGCGCGGTTCTTCGCCTCGGTGGCCACCACGGCCGCCGACCTCCAGCTGCTCCAGGGCCTGCTGGACGGTACGGCGAAGATCGACGGCCTGGAGGTGGACCAGGAGCTGCGCTGGACGATCCTGGAGCCGCTGGCCGCGCACGGCGCCGCCGACCAGGCCGCCATCGACACCGAACTGCGGCGCGACGACACCGCCTCCGGCCGCCGCCACCACGTACGGTGCCTGGCCGCCCGGCCCTCAGCCGAGGTCAAGGCGCGGGCCTGGGCGGACGTGGTGGAGTCCGACGAACTGTCCAACGCGCTGGTCGAGGCGACCATCTCCGGCTTCGTGCAGGCGTCGCAGCGTGAGCTGACGGCCCCGTACGCGCCGCGGTACTTCGCGGCCGTCGAGCGGGTGTGGCGGGAGCGGTCGATCGAGATCGGCATGGCCGTGGTCCGGGGCCTGTTCCCGGTCCACCAGGACCGCCAGGAGACGCTGGACGCGGCGGACGCCTGGCTGGCCGGGCACCCGGAGGCGCCGCCCGCGCTGCGGCGGCTGGTGTCGGAGTCGCGCGACGACCTGGCACGGGCGCTGCGGGCGCAGGCCTGCGACGCGCAGGCGGCGCGGTAGCCGTCGGCGCCCGGTACGTGAGCACATGGCGTTCCGTACGTGAGCCGTTGGCGCTCGCGCGCAGGGATCCGTCGGTGCTCGCGTACGGAGGTCCACGGGCGCCTGCGTGCGGTTCCCGGTCGCGAGCCCGGGCGCGCGCAGGCGCGTCAACTCCGCCCGGACCAGCGATTTTCGGCAGTCGAACGCCCGTACTTTAGGACGGCGTTGTCCGGGTTTGTCGACGGGCGTGTAACAGGCGTTGAAGGCCGTACGGCGGCGGGAATGGCCGGGGTATGAACCACACTTCCCCAACCTCCGGCGGGGAGTCTCCCACCCCGCTCTCCCCCCGTCCGCTGCACGACCGCTCCGCCACCGGACCCCGCGTACTGACCACCCGTCAACTGCGCGAGCACGGCATCGGCGCGGCGGAGGCCGCCGAGCGGTGCCGCCCCGGCGGCCCCTGGCAGCAGGTGCTGCCCGGCGTGCACCTGCTCCACCCCGGGCCACCCACCAGCGAGGAACGCCTGCACGCGGTGCTGCTGTACGCGGCGAGCCGGCCGCCCTCCGTCCCCGCGCAGGGCGGTACGGCGCCCGACGGGGAGCCGATGATCACCGGGCTGGCGGCGCTGGCCCTGCACCGGTTCTCCTCCGCTCCCCCGCTGCTCTCCCTGGACCGTATCGACGTCCTGGTGCCGCGTACCCG
Source organism: Streptomyces sp. NPDC030165 (assembly GCF_055573595.1). Taxonomy (NCBI): domain Bacteria; kingdom Bacillati; phylum Actinomycetota; class Actinomycetes; order Kitasatosporales; family Streptomycetaceae; genus Streptomyces; species Streptomyces sp. NPDC030165. The sequence continues at coordinate 15,146 of NZ_JBVIBD010000006.1, forward strand.
GCGGCTGCGCACCACCGGCTTCGCGCGGGTCGTCCGGGCCCAGGTGATGCCGCCGCCGCAGCAGGTCACCGGTGTGCCGGTCGCCCCCGTGCCCCGGGCACTGGCGGACGCCGTCGGCGGGCTCTCGGACGCCTGCACGGTCGGCCGGCTGCTGACCGAGGCGGTGCGCGGCGGCCACTGCGAAGCGAGCGCGGTCGTGCGGGAGTTCAGCCAGTCACGGCTGCTGAACCTGCCGCACGTGGTGGACGCTGTACACGCGCTGCTGGCCGAGGGCCGCGCGCTGGCCGAGGGCCGGCTGTACGAGCTGGTGCGGCGGTACGGCCTGCCGGACCCGCTGTGGAGCGTGGACCTGCGGCTGCCGGGCGGTCCGCATCTGGGCGGGGTGGACGCGTACTGGCCGGAGCAGGCGGTGGCCGTGGAGATCGACGCCCGGGTGCCGCGCCAGGAGGACGACGCTCTGCGGGCGCAGTACGTCCGCAAGCGTGAGCACCTGGAGCGGCTGGGTATCACCGTCGTCCACGTCACCCCGCGCAAGCTGCGGGACGCCCCGGAGCAGCAGGCGGCGGTGGTCCGTACGGCTCTGATGGCGGCGGACGACCATGAGCCGGGGCCGTACGTGGTGGTGCTGCCGCGCTGACGCCGCCCCAAGGTGTGTGTGGGCGCATCGTTCAGCGCCGCCTCAGCAGCAGCTCGGTGTTGCGGTCGCCCGGGTCACCGGCGAGATCGCTGCGGGCTCCGGGGGCGTTGCAGGACAGTTCGCGGTAGAGCGCCGCCAGGCCCCGCTGCGACAGGTCGCCGAAGTCCGTACGGTGCGGCGCGTGCGACTCCACGAGCGTGGTGAACAGGGACAGCGTGCCGTCGCGGTTGTCCGTCACCTCCACGACCCGGGCGAGCTGCGGGAAGTCGATGTGGGACGCGGTGGTGACCTCCCAGAAGGTGCCATGCGGGGTGACGCGGTTGCGGTGGCTGTGCCCGTTGATCCACGCCAGCACGTTGCGGTGCCGGGAGAGCAGCGCGACCAGCTCGGGCCCGCTGTGCCGCCGCTCGGCCGGGCGGGACGGGTCGGGCAGGGTGTTGTCCATGGACGTACTGGTGTGGTGGCTGAAGACGAGGACGTGCTCGTAGGCGTGCGCCCGCAGCGTACGGTCCAGCCAGCGCAGCTGACCGGAACCGACGGAGCCGGTGTGGTGGCCGCCGGGGTCGGTGGTGTCGAGGCTGATGCCCACCACGTCCTCCGCGATGCGGAACGTGTAGTGGAGCCGGTCCGCTTCGAGGTCGGCCGCCGTGTAGCCGTGGCCGTACGGGCCGGGGCCGGTGTACCGGGGATCCAGGTGCGCGCGCAGGTACGCGGCACGGGTGAAGGGGACGCGGCGCTCGTCCGGGGTGACGGAGCGCGCCCGCTTCCCGTGCGCCTTCAGCAGGTCCGCGAACTCCCGCCTGCCGGGGCCCGGCCCGTGGCGCACCGCCAGGTAGGCGCGGATCGCCTCGTCGGGCGGCAGCAGTTCCAGCTTGCGCCCGCCGGTCGCGATCTCCGCCAGGAACGGGTCGTCCGGGGCGCAGCAGCCCGCGGGCAGCGAGTCGTGGTTGCCGACGGTCGAGTACCAGGGCAGGTGCAGTCCGGGGCTGGTGACCGTACGGGTCGCCGCCTCCAGGAAGCCGGGAACTGAGGGGAAGCCGCGCAGTTTGTCGGTGTCGCGCAGGGCGCTGTCGGGCTGCCAGTAGAGCGGATGGCCGCTGTTCTGCACGCCTTCGTAGTGCCGCGGGTCGCCCGAGTTGGGGGTGATCCGGCCGCCGCTCAGCGCGGTCAGGAACCAGTCGAGTTCGATGCCGGCGTTGTTGTCCGTGTTGTCGCCGGTGGTCATCGCGAAGGACAGCGGCGCCCCGGTGGCGGGCCCGCCGGGCAGGCTGTTGACGCGCTCCACGAGGGAGACCGCGCCCGCGACGGACAGCGCCTCCTGCGGGCGCCAGGCCCCCGCGGACCGCACCCGCAGGTACTCGTAGCGCAGCGGGTGCTGCACATCGACCACGTGCAGGTCGGTGAGTTGCACGAACGCGGCCAGTACGGTGCGCCGGTCGTCCCGCCCCGGCCGCGCGGCGGCGAGGTCGCGGCGTACGGCGCGGTCCCAGCCGGGGCCTTCGGCGAGCCTGCGGTATCCGGCCGGGGCGCCGCCCGGGGTGGCCACCGAGGCGAGGGTGGTGCCTTCGGTGTAGGGCACGCGGGGAACGGGCGGCGCGGTGACCGGCTCCGGCGCGACGAGGGGCGGGGCCGGTCTCGGCCCCGCGCCGGCCGGGGCGGCACCGGGCCCGTACGCCAGCGCGAGCGCGGTCGTGGCGCCGACGGCACCGGTGGCGGCGAGAAAGGCCCGGCGGCCGACGGTGGGTGATCCGGGGGCGGTTGCGGGGGCGGCGGACCGTGTACGGGACATGCACGAGCTCCCTGATACGGACGGGCGGCGGCGGGGGCGGCGCGCCGGGTGGGCGCAACCGCCCTCTCTCCAGGGAGCGTCGGCAGCGGGCATGACCCAGGGGTGAACCGCGCCGCAACGCCTGCCGCCGATCGCCGCACAGGGATCACGGCGCGCGCCGATGGTCACCGGGCCCTCGGGCCGGGTGCGGCCCCCGGCCACCGGAGGTTCATCTCACGGGGTAGCCGGGCGGCCGTCCGGGAGGGGTCGGGCGCCGGGTGACGACACCGGACGTACGCCCCGCGCATCCCGCGTGATCGCGCTCAACCCTCCCCAAACACCATCCCCTTACGTCATATTGAGCGGTCATACAGGTCCGATTTCCGGACCCTTCACCCTGAAGAGGTGTGCCATGACCCCCGACACAGCACGTCCGCCCGCGGGCCGGGCGAGACGCACGGCCCGGATCGCGGCCGTCGCGGCCGTCGCCGTCGCGACCGCGGCCGGGCCCGCGCTCGCCGCGGCCGGCACCGCCCACGCGGCGGACGGCGACGCGGGCACCCGAATATCCGCCGGCACCGCTGCCGTACCGAAGCCCCCGCACGACAAGCTCGGCTCGCAGGACGCCGAACTGCTCGCCCGCGCCAAGTCCGGCGGCGCCCGGTTCGTCTCGATGATGCTGGCCACCGCGCCCGGCTCCACCGAGCAGGCGACCGCCGGGCTGGACGCCCTGAAGGGCGCCTCCGTAGGACGTACGGACGACAAGCTCGGTTACGTCCGGGCCACCGTGCCCACCGCCCAGGCCGACGCGGCCATCGCGCAGATGCAGAAGCTGTCCTCCGTGCACGCCATCGACCTCCGGCAGGAGATCAGGCTGCCGGACCCGCGGCCCGGCGCGGACAGCAAGGCCAAGGGCGCGCCGCAGGCCGGAAGTCACCCGGCGCCCGGCAAGGACACCCCGGCGAAGAACCCGTACCAGCCGTCCTTCGAGACCGGCGCGGTGGACTTCGTGCGTGACCACCCGAAGGCCGACGGCCGCGGCGTGACCATCGGCATCCTCGACTCCGGCGTGGACCTGGCGCACCCCGCGCTGCAGAAGACCACCACCGGCGAGCGCAAGATCGTCGACTGGGTGACGGCCACCGACCCGGTCAGCGACGGCGACCAGACCTGGCGCCCGATGACCACCGCCGTCTCCGGCCCGTCCTTCACCTACGGCGGCCGCACCTGGAAGGCGCCCGAAGGCACGTACCGGATCAGCACCTTCGCCGAGGCCGCCACCACCGGCGGCGACATGAAGGGCGACCTGAACCGCGACGGGGACACCACCGACCGCTGGGGCGTGCTGTACGACCCGGCCGCCGGCACGGTCCGCGTGGACCTGAACGACAACGGCGACTTCACCGACGACGCGCCCATGAAGCCGTACAAGGACGGCTTCGGCATCGGCTACTTCGGCACGGACAGGCCGGACACCCCGATCGCCGAGCGCATCCCGTTCACGGTGGAGATCCGCAAGGACGTCCCGATGGACCCGCTCGGCGGGGACTGGGCGGGCAAGAAGGCCGACTTCGTCAACATCGGCGTCGTCGAGTCCGAGCACGGCACCCACGTCGCGGGCATCACCGCGGCGAACGGCCTGTTCGGCGGGAAGATGAACGGCGCGGCGCCCGGCGCCGAGCTGGTCTCCTCGCGCGCCTGCACCTGGAGTGGCGGCTGCACCAATATCGCGCTCACCGAAGGCATGATCGACCTCGTCACCAAGCGCGGTGTCGACATCGTCAACATGTCGATCGGCGGCCTGCCCGCGCTCAACGACGGCAACAACGCCCGCGCCGAGCTGTACACCCGGCTCATCGACACCTACGGCGTGCAGCTGATCATCTCGGCGGGCAACAGCGGCCCCGGCGCCAACACCATCGGCGACCCCGGCCTGGCCGACAAGGTCATCAACGTCGGCGCGTCCATCTCCAAGGAGACCTGGGCGGCGAACTACGGCTCGGCGGTGACGCGGAAGTACGCCATGCTTCCGTTCTCCTCCCGCGGCCCGCGCGAGGACGGCGGCTTCACCCCGGTCATCACCGCGCCCGGCGCCTCCGTCAACACCATCCCCACCTGGGAGCCCGGCGGCCCCACCGCCGAGGCGGGCTACGAGCTGCCGCCCGGCTACGCCATGCTCCAGGGCACCTCGATGGCCGCACCGCAGGCCACCGGCGCCTCGGCCCTGCTGCTGTCCGCCGCCAAGCAGCAGCGCGTCGCGCTGCCCCCGGCGAAGCTGCGTACCGCGCTCACCTCGACCGCCAAGCAGATCAAGGGCTTCCAGTCGTACGAGCAGGGCTCCGGCCTGATGGACATCCGGGCCGCCTGGTCCGCGATCCGTGACGGCGCCGCCGCCCATGAGTACACCGTCCGCGCCCCCGTGAAGACGGCCCTGTCCGACTTCCTGAAGACGCCCGGTTACGGCACCGGCCTCTACGACCGCGAGGGCGGCCTGAAGGTGCGGCAGTCCCGGACCTACGAGGTGACCCTCACCCGTACCACCGGCCCCGACCGTCCCGTCCGCCACGAACTGGACCTGATCAACAACGACGGCACCTTCGACCTGCCGGACGAGGACGGCGCGGTCTGGCTGCCGCTGAACCGGCCGGTGACCGTCGAGATCACCGCCAGGCCCCGCACCGCGGGCATCCACAGCGTCACCCTGGACCTGGACGACCCGCGCACCGAGGGCGTGGACCGCAAGATCCTCGCCACCGTCGTGGCCGCCGAGCCGCTGGCCGCGCCCACCCACGCGCTCGCCAAGTCCGGCACCGTCCAGCGCAACGCCACCACCTCCCACTTCATCACCGTCCCGAAGGGCGCCAAAGCCCTCCAGGTCTCGATGAGCGGGCTCGCGGCGGGCAGCCAGACCCGCTGGATCGCGATCACCCCGCAGGGCGTCCCGGCCGACCCGACCGGCACCCCCAACTGCTACCCGAACCACCCCAACCCCGCCAACACCTGCGACCCGACGCGGCGCACCTACAAGAACCCCGCGCCCGGCGTCTGGGAGATCGAGGTCGAGTCGCGGCGCACCTCGCCGCTGCTGGACAACCCCTACACGGTCACCGCGTCCGCGCTGGGCGTCACCTTCGACCCGGCCGTCCGCGTCCTGCCGGAGGCCAAGGCCGGCAGCCCGGCCCCGGTGGCCTGGAAGGTCACCAACGCCTTCGCCGCCGTCGAGGGCACCCTCAAGGGCGGCGAGCTGGGCTCGTCCCGCACCGAACGCCCGACGATCGAGGAAGGCACGTCGCAGCGGTACGGGATCGTCGTGGGCAGCGGCGTGTCCCGGCTGGACGCCGCGATCGGCGCGCCCGCCGACGCCAAGGCCGACCTGGACCTGAGCGTCCTGCTCGGCGGCAAGATCGTCGCCTCGTCGGCGACCGGCAGCTCGGACGAGGCGGTCAGCATCGCCAGGCCCGCCCCCGGCACGTACACCGTCGTCGTGGACGGCTACGCGGTCCCCGCCGGCAGCACCGCCTACGACTACCGTGATGTGTATTACTCCGCCGCGCTCGGTTCCCTCAAGACGGACGAATCGAAACAGGTGAAGCTGGGTAGCGGCACATCGACGCAGGTCACGGCCGAGGTCTCGGTCGCGGGCCCGGCCCCCGCCGGACGCGAGTTCTCCGGCGAGGTCCAGCTGCTGAGCGCGTCCGGCACGGTCACGGGCAGCGGCGGCGTGCGCATCGAAAAGGTCGTGCCGTAGCGGCCTGAGATAGTGGACAGTAACGGGGCGGGTGCCCTCGACGGCACCCGTTCCGCTGCTGTACGTACCGAACAAGGAGTGCCATGAGGATCGGAATCGTCGGAGCCACCGGTCAGGTCGGCGGCGTGATGCGGGGCATTCTCGCCGAGCGGAACTTCCCGGTGGAGCAGCTGCGACTGTTCGCCTCGGCCCGCTCCGCCGGTCGTACGCTCCCGTGGCAGGACACCGAGATCACGATCGAGGACGCGGCCACCGCGGACTACTCCGGCCTGGACATCGTGCTCTTCTCGGCGGGCGGCGCGACCTCCAAGGCGCTGGCCCCGAAGGTCGCCGACGCCGGCCCGGTCGTGATCGACAACTCCTCCGCCTGGCGCATGGACCCCGACGTCCCGCTGATCGTCTCCGAGGTCAACCCGCAGGCGATCTCCGAGCGCCGCAAGGGCATCATCGCCAACCCGAACTGCACCACCATGGCCGCCATGCCGGTGCTGCGCCCGCTGCACGCCGAGGCCGGGCTGACCGCGCTGGTCGTCGCCACCTACCAGGCGGTGTCCGGCAGCGGGCTGGCGGGCGTCGCCGAGCTGGACGAACAGGTCCGCAAGGCCGTCGAGCAGGACGCGACCAGGCTCACCCACGACGGCTCGGCCATCGACTTCCCCGAGCCGGACAAGTACGTGCGTCCGATCGCCTTCAACGTGCTGCCGATGGCCGGCTCCATCGTCGACGACGGTCTGAACGAGACCGACGAGGAGCAGAAGCTCCGCAACGAGAGCCGCAAGATCCTGGAGATCCCGGCGCTGAAGGTCTCCGGCACCTGCGTGCGCGTCCCGGTCTTCAGCGGCCACTCGCTCCAGGTCAACGCCCGCTTCGAGCGCGAGATCACCCCGGAGCGCGCCAACGAGCTGCTGGCCGGCGCCCCCGGCGTCGCCCTCTCGCACATCCCCACCCCGCTCCAGGCCGCCGGCCAGGACGCCTCCTACGTGGGCCGCATCCGCAAGGACGAGACGGTCGACCACGGCCTGTCCCTGTTCCTCTCCAACGACAACCTGCGCAAGGGCGCGGCGCTGAACGCGGTCCAGATCGCGGAGCTGGTCGCGGCGGAACTGCGCGGCTGAGACGTTTCCGCAGGTGTCGAGGGGCCCGTACGGACCTTCCGTACGGGCCCCTCGGCACCGTCGTGCCGGGCTACGGCCGCCGCACCTCGAAGTGGAAACACCCGTACTCAAGGGCGCGCACGTGCACCAGCGCCACCTCCGGCCGCGCGAACGCCTCCGCGAAGGCCTCGTCGAACCCGGCGTCCGCGTCCTCGGGAATCTCGAAATACCGCCCGCCGACAATGTGCCCGTCCGCGTCGTACCGCCGCAGCGTCCGCAGGGCCCCCGGCCGCGCGAACGGATACCCGGTGCGCCCCGCGTCCGGCCCGCCGCACTCCCCGGCATGGAGGAACACCGGCCCGCACTCGTCGTACGCCCCCGGCCGCGCCCGGCCCTCCTCGGCCCACCGCCGCAACGGCGCGTACGAGACGAGCGCGACCCGCTCGCCTTCTTCGATCGACCGCAGACAGCAGCGCAGCGGACTGCCCACACTGTCCATCCGGTCACTCACGGACCCGGCGGCGAAGGGCTCCATGGCCCGCCCGGAGTCGTCCGCGACACGCAGTTCCTGGAGGGCGGCTTCGGGGATGGGGAGGGGTGTGTACGTCGTCATACGTACAGAGTGGGTGGACGACGGGACGATTTCCGGCGGGAATCGGACGTGGAGGCGGGGCGCCTCCCCGCCCCCCGGTCCCACAGCTGCGCGTCGTCGCTGCGGAAATCGGGCTCATCGCGTACCACAAGCGCTTCTTGATGTAGTCGCTGTCCCGGTCGGAGGAGACGACCTCCACGACGAGGTCGACGCGGTCGGCGGGGAGGGGATTCACGTTGCCCCGGATCGCGTCCTCGGTGGTGACGGTGAGATCCGCCTTGGGCTCGAAGCTGGAGATGTCCGAGATGAGCGCCTGCCCGGGCAGCGCCTCCCACCCCTCGGCGAGCACCTGCGCGGTGAGCAGGGCGCACGATATCCGTCGTTGCCCTCTATCGGGTGATCCCGCGCCGCGTGGAAGGATGGCCCAAAGTCCGATGCGAAGGAGATGAACGGGTGCCTGGCACGAATCTGACCCGCGACGAGGCGCAGCAGCGGGCGCGGCTGCTGAGTGTGGACGCGTACGAGATCGATCTGGACCTCTCCGGCGCGCAGGAGGCGGGTGAGGGCGGCACCTTCCGGTCGGTGACCACGGTACGGTTCGACGCCTCCGAGGCGGGTGCGGAATCGTTCATCGACCTGGTGGCGCCGGCCGTGCACGAGGTGGTGCTGAACGGTGAGAGCCTGGACCCGGGCACGGTGTTCGAGGACTCCCGGATCGCGCTGCCGGGGCTGCGCGAGGGCCGTAACGAGCTGAAGGTCGTCGCGGACTGCGCGTACACCAACACCGGTGAGGGCCTGCACCGCTTCGTCGACCCCGTCGACCAGCAGGCGTACCTCTACACGCAGTTCGAGGTTCCGGACGCCCGCCGGGTGTTCGCCAGCTTCGAGCAGCCGGACCTGAAGGCCACGTTCACCTTCACCGTCAAGGCTCCCGACGGCTGGACGGTGATCTCCAACTCGCCGGCGCCGGAGCCGCGGGACAACGTGTGGCGGTTCGCGCCGACGCAGCGGATCTCCACCTACATCACCGCGCTGGTCGCCGGCCCGTACCACAGCGTGCACAGCACCTGGGAGGGCGACGGGCGTTCGGTGCCGCTGGGCATCTACTGCCGTCCGTCGCTGGCCGAGCACCTCGACGCGGACGCGATCTTCGAGGTCACGCGGCAGGGCTTCGACTGGTTCGAGGAGAAGTTCGACTACGCGTACCCGTTCGCCAAGTACGACCAGCTCTTCGTGCCGGAGTTCAACGCGGGCGCGATGGAGAACGCGGGCGCGGTGACCATCCGTGACCAGTACGTCTTCCGCTCGAAGGTGACCGACGCCGCGTACGAGGCGCGGGCCGAGACGATCCTGCACGAGCTGGCGCACATGTGGTTCGGCGACCTGGTCACCATGGAGTGGTGGAACGACCTGTGGCTGAACGAGTCGTTCGCCACGTACACCTCCATCGCCTGCCAGGCGCACGCGCCGGGCAGCCGCTGGCCGCATGCCTGGACCACGTTCGCGAACTCGATGAAGACCTGGGCGTACCGGCAGGACCAGCTGCCGTCCACGCACCCGATCATGGCCGAGATCCGCGACCTGGACGACGTGCTCGTCAACTTCGACGGCATCACCTACGCCAAGGGCGCTTCCGTGCTCAAGCAGCTCGTCGCCTATGTCGGCATGGACGAGTTCTTCCAGGGCGTGCAGGCGTACTTCAAGGCGCATGCCTTCAAGAACACCCGCCTGTCCGACCTGCTCGGCGCGCTGGAGGAGACCAGCGGCCGGGACCTGAAGACCTGGTCCAAGGCATGGCTGGAGACGGCCGGCATCAACGTCCTGCGCCCGGAGCTGGAGGTCGCCGGGGACGGCACGGTCGCCTCCTTCGCCGTACGCCAGGAGGCCCCGGCGCTGCCGGCCGGTGCCAAGGGCGAGCCGGTGCTGCGCCCGCACCGCATCGCGATCGGCTGCTACGACCTGAAGGACGGCAAGCTCGTCCGCACGAACCGGATCGAGCTGGACGTGGACGGCGAGCGCACCGAGGTGCCGTTCCCCGCGAACACGCCCCGTCCCGCCGTCATCCTCCTCAACGACGACGACCTGTCGTACGCCAAGGTCCGGCTGGACGAGGACTCGCTGCGCGTCGTCACCGAGCACCTGGGCGACTTCACCGAGTCGCTGCCGCGCGCGCTGTGCTGGGCGTCGGCGTGGGACATGACGCGGGACGGTGAGCTGCCCACCCGTGAGTACCTGGAGCTGGTGCTGTCGGGCATCACCAAGGAGTCCGACATCGGCGTCGTGCAGTCGCTGCACCGCCAGGTGAAGCTGGCGCTGGACCTGTACGCGGCCCCGGCCTGGCGCGAGACGGGCCTGGCGAAGTGGACCGGGGCGACGCTGGAGCAGCTGCGGGCCGCGGCCCCCGGCAGCGACCACCAGCTGGCCTGGGCGCGCGCGTTCGCCGCGGCGGCCCGTACCGACGCGCAGCTGGACCTCCTCCAGGGCCTGCTGGACGGTACGCAGGAGATCCCCGGCCTGGCCGTGGACACCGAACTGCGCTGGTCGCTGGTGCAGCGGCTGGCCGCGACCGGCCGCGCCGACGACAAGGCCATCGAGGCGGAGCTGGAGCGCGACCGGACCTCGGCGGGCGAGCGGCACGCCGCGGCGGCCCGGGCGTCCCGGCCGACCGCCGAGGCGAAGGCGGAGGCCTGGGCCTCGGTCGTCGAGAGCGACAAGCTGCCCAACGCGGTCCAGGAGGCCGTCATCAGCGGCTTCATCCAGACCGACCAGCGCGAGCTGCTGGCCCCGTACGCGGAGAAGTACTTCGCCACGGTCAAGGACGTCTGGAACGCGCGCAGCCACGAGATGGCCCAGCAGATCGCGGTCGGCATGTACCCGGCGCTCCAGGTCTCCCAGGAGACGCTGGTCGCGACCGACGCCTGGCTCGGCTCGGCCGAGCCGAGCGCGGCCCTGCGCCGCCTGGTGACGGAGTCCCGCTCCGGCATCGAGCGCGCGCTGAAGGCGCAGCGGGCGGACGAGGCGGCGGCGTAACGGCCGTGCGGCGCTGAGGAAGGGTGAGACGCCCCGGGCCGGCCGGCCCGGGGCGTCTCTCGTGCCCCACACATGGTGACGCCCGGCAGGCGGGCGCCTGCCGGGCGGGCCGGTGGCCGCGCACGGCCGGCCCCCCTCCGGCCGGCCCCGCGCGGGACGCGTCAGCCGTTCAGTTCGTCGAAGCGGCGGACGAGTTCGGCGCGGCCGGCGTCGGTGAGGTCGCCGTGCAGGCGCATTCGGGCCAGGCCGCCGTCGGGGAAGACGTCCAGCCGTACGTGGGTCGCGGTCACCGGGCGCGGGAGCGCGAAGCGGTGCGGGGTGTCGGGCTGGAGCCTGGTCTGCGGCAGGATCTCGAACCACGACGCGTCGTCCGCCGGGTCGGCGGTCGCCGCGTCGCAGCCGTGGAGCGCCGCCCAGCCCGCCGAGTTGCCCTTCAGGTACGCGGTGTCGATCTCGACGGCGCGTATCTCGCCCTGCGCGGCGAGGCGGAACCGTACCCAGTCGTTGGTGTCGCGGACGCGGCGGCGGCGGTTCTCCCAGCCGTCGTCCATCTTGCGGGACAGGTCGGGCTGGATGATCTGCGCGGGCGAGGAGTAGAAGCGGTCGGAGGCGTCCTCGACGACACCGCCGTGCATGACGGACGCCAGGTCGAGGGTGCCGAGCACGTCCAGCCAGGCCGGGTCGGGCACGACCTCGCCGTACACGCGCAGCCGGGCGATGCCGCCGTCGGGGTGCTGCTTGAGGCGCAGGTGGGTGAAGCGGCGCTCGGCCGTCACCTCGAAGCCGTTGGCGGCGTGGCCGCGTACCGGTGTGCGGGGGACGATGTCCTCCCACTTCACGTCGTCGGAGAGCAGGTCCTCGGGGCTCGGGCTGCCGGGGACCGAGGTGGCCTCGACGGTGATCTGCTGCGGGTAGTTGCCGCGGAAGTGGGCGGTGTCGACGATCACGCCGCGGACGACGCCGGGGGCGGCGAGGCGGATCAGCGCCCAGTCGTGCTCGTCGTCGGTGGGGAAGGGGTGCGCGCCGTCGGCCCCGCGCCGCCGCCGGGTCTCCCAGCCGTCCATGATCTTGCCCTTGTGGCCGAAGCGCTCCGGGTCGAAGACCGCGGGGCCGGGCTTCAGCAGGTTCTCGCGCTCGGCGAAGAACTCGTCGTTCGCGGCGATGACACCGGCGCCGAAGCGGCGGTCGGCGAGGTCGACGAGCGAGGTGAAGGGGAAGTCCCCGCCGCGGTAGTCCGCGTACGGGTCGCCGCCGCCGTACGGGGCGGCGTCGTTGGCGTGCGGGTCGGTGGAGGAGGCAACGGCCGGGGTGCTGGTCATCTCTGCCCTTCGGTGAGGGGGTGACGCGGACTCCTCGACGATGGCAGGAACGATTACTCCAGGACTATCGAAAGTTTCTGGAGATTACGTTCAGGCGGCCTGAATGATGGTGGGTCGAGCCGGCGGGTGGGCTGAGCGACGGGAGGGCCGAAGGGTCACGGCCCGTCGTCGGCGCCTGCGTCCGGCGATGCGGCCAGCCCCGCGGCCACCCGCCGCAGCGCGGCCAGCACCCGGGTCAGCCCCGGCGCCCCCTCCGACCCGCGCCGCGCCGCCGCCACGACATGCCGCCGCGGCTGATCGGCCCGGAGCACCCGGACCGCCACCCCGGCCCCCGCGGCGGGCCCGTCCCCGCGCCCCGGCCCGGTCCGCCCCCGTACGCCCGACATCGCCATCCGGGGCATCAGCGCCACCCCCATGCCCGCCCCGACCATGGCCAGGATGGCGTCCCAGTCGGCGGCGGCGTGCGCCCGTTCCGGCACGAAGCCGGCGTGCTCGCAGGCGGTGGTCGTGATCTGCGACCAGGGGCCGCTGCTCCCGAAGATCCACTGCTCGCCCGCCAGGTCGGCGAGCCGCAGTCCCGGCTCGTCCGCCAGCGGATGTCCGGCGGGCAGCGCCACGTCCAGCGGGTCGGCGAGCAGGGCGAGCCGGGTGAACTTCGGGTCGCGCGGCGTCGGTGCGTGCGCGGCCAGCGAGAGGGCGAGGTCGACGCTGCCCTCCGCCAGCAGCTCGTACGCCTCCGCCGCCTCCGCCTCCCGTACGGACACCGCGAGGCCGGGGTGCGAGCCGCGCAGGTCCCGTACGGCGGGGACCACCAGCGCGGGGATCGAGGTGGAGAACGCGCCGACCCGCACCTCCCCCGCCTCGCCCTGGAGGTAGCCGAGCAACTCGGCGTCGGCGCGTTCCAGTTGCGCGAAGACGGCTTCGGCGTGCCGCAGGACCAGGTGCGCGGCGTCCGTCAGGCGCACGCGCCGGCCGTGCGCCTCCAGGAGCGTCACCCCGAGCTGCCTGGCCAGCCCGGTCAGCTGCTGCGAGACCGCCGAGGGCGTCAGGTGCAGCGCCTCGGCGGCCGCGGTGACCGTGCCCAGCTCGTGGAGGGTGCGCAGGATGCGCAGCTTCTTGATGTCCCAGTCGGCCATGCGGGCAGCGTACGCAGGCGGGACGGGGAGTCCCTCACCCCCGTGCGGCCCGGCGGGCCTCCCGGGCCGCCAGCCGCTCGTCGAACTTGCGCGCCTGGTCGTCCAGCCCGCCCATGAACAGCCCCAGCTCCTCCTGGGCCCGCAGGCCTGCCGGGCCGAGGCCGCCGATCTCCAGCACCTTCAGGTAGCGCAGCACCGGCTGGAGCACGTCGTCGTGGTGGATGCGCAGGTTGTAGATCCCGCCGAGCGCCATCCGGGCCGCGGCGCGCTCGAAGCCGGGCATGCCGTGCCCCGGCATGCGGAAGCCGGTGACCACGTCCCGTACGGAGCACATGGTCTGGTCGGGCGCGAGCTCGAAGGCGGCGGCGAGCAGGTTCCGGTAGAAGACCATGTGCAGGTTCTCGTCGGTGGCGATGCGGGCCAGCATCCGGTCGCAGACCGGGTCGCCGGAGTGGTGGCCGGTGTTGCGGTGCGAGATGCGGGTCGCCAGCTCCTGGAAGGCGACGTAGGCGATCGAGTGCAGCATGCTGTGCGCGTTGTCGGACTCGAACCCGGCCGACATGTGCGCCATCCGGAACTGCTCCAGCTCGACGGGGTCCACGGCCCGGCTGGTGAGCAGGTAGTCCCGCATCACGATGCCGTGCCGGCCCTCCTCCGCCGTCCAGCGGTGCACCCAGGTCCCCCAGGCGCCGTCCCGCCCGAAGAGGCTGGCGATCTCGTGGTGGTAGCTGGGCAGGTTGTCCTCGGTCAGCAGGTTGACCACCAGGGCGATCCGCCCTATGTCGGTGACCTTGGACTGCTCGGGGGCCCACGGTTCGCCGCCCATGACGCCGTCGAAGTTGCGGCCGTCGCTCCAGGGCACGTACTCGTGCGGCATCCAGTCCTTGGCGGCCTTCAGGTGCCGGTTGAGCTCCTTGTCGACGACCTCTTCGAGGGCGTACAGCAGCCGGGTGTCGCTCCATGCGGCCTGGCCGCGCTCTCCGGCATGGCGGTCGGGGGCGATGGTCACGGATACTCCTGGGGACGGGGTTACCTACGGCTCCGTAGGTTACGCCATCGTAGGTTAGGACCGCGTGAAAACAAGCCCCCGGCGGAATCCCTCCCTCCGCGGCAGGCCGGAGCGGTCCGGTGCGGTATACGCGGGCACGAAAAAGAGGGCGCCCGCCGGTTCTCGCGAACCTGCGGGCGCCCTCGAAGAGGCGTGGGGAAGAGTCCTGGATCAGGCCTTGGACTGCTTGCGGGACTTGTCACCGGCCATCACCAGACCGGCGATGACCAGGAACAGGACGACGGGAGCGGCGACATAGAGGCCGAGCGTCTGGACGACACTCAGGCCCGGACCCGGGTCGTCACCATCGTCGCGGGTGAGCGCGAACGCGGGGGACGACATCAGCAGCATCAGCGCGGTGCCGGCCGTGATGGTTCCGGCGCGCAGGGCGTTCTTCTTGACCAGATTGCTCACGAGGTCAACGTATCGGACGCCGTTCACCCGCGCGCGCCCGGGGTGGCCTAACGGTTGACGCGGCTGTTCGGGGCCGCTCCGGGCCGGGCCGGGGTCGGGCCATGACCGCCCCGGGGCCGTTCACGGCCGTGACAGATGAGCCGTCACCGGCGTCAGACGCGGCGCTGCCCGGGCCGCCAGGACCCGTACGCGTACGGCGTCGGCGGTCACCGGCGCGGGCAGCGCCAGGATGCGCCGGTGACCGACGGTCGTCCCGCCGGCGATCCGCCGCCACGTCCCGCCGGTCCGCGCCTCGACGGCGAACCGTTCCACCCGCTGCCCGAACCGCAGCTCCTCCCCGAGGCCGACCCGGTCGAACGTGACGCCTCCCGGGCGCGTGGCCGGGACCCGGCCGCCCTCCAGAAGGTCCCTGCCGTACGTCTCCCGTACGGCCCGCCCGAAGCCGGCGAGGGAGGCGGCGTCCGCCGCGCCGATCCGCCCGCGGCGGTCCGGCGGCACGTTGAGCAGCAGCGACGCGTTGCGGCCCACGCTCTTCTCGTACAGGGCCAGGAGCTGGGCCGGCGTCTTGGGCCACTCCCAGGGGTGGTGGAACCAGCCGGGCCGGACCGAGACGTCCGCCTCCGCCGGATACCACTGGAGGTACTTGGTGGCGGGCGCGAGCAGCTTGGCGCGGGAGCCGATGTCGGCGTCGGTGGAGTCGTTGGGCAGGCCGCCGGAGAGCACCGACCAGGGATCGACGGCGGACGGAGTGACGCTCCACTCCGTCTCGCGCGCCACGCCCCGCTCGTTGCCGACCCAACGCGCGCCCTGCGGTCCCTG
Organism: Streptomyces sp. NPDC030165; assembly: GCF_055573595.1. Lineage (NCBI taxonomy): Bacteria > Bacillati > Actinomycetota > Actinomycetes > Kitasatosporales > Streptomycetaceae > Streptomyces > Streptomyces sp. NPDC030165. Next base: position 30,751 of record NZ_JBVIBD010000006.1, read on the forward strand.
GAAGACGACGGTGCGCGGCGAGAGGCAGCGGATCGTCTCGAACCACTGCCGCACGTCGTAGTTCTGCGTGATGCCGGCGTCCGCCCACGGGTTCGCGCCGTCCAGCCACAGCTCATCGACCGGGCCGTACTGGGTGAGCAGTTCGTAGACCTGGTTGAGGTAGTACGTGTCGTAATCGTCGGCGCGGACGGTGAAGGAGGGCAGGCGGCCGTCGCGTACGGCGTCGGCGCGGTCGTCGCCGGGGACGAGGGTGGGAAGGGTGCGCCCGGTGACGGCGCTGCCGTTGCCGAAGCGCCCCAGCCCGGCGGGCGCCCGGCCGCGGTCCTCCAGGGCGACCCGTTCTGGCAGGCTCAGCGGCTTGCCCTCGGCCTGCTTGCGCCGGACCTCCTCGACCCACCGCGCGTGCCAGGCGTGCGGCAGTTCGGCGCCGTCGGACGGGGACAGGTAGAGGCCGACCTTCAGCCCGGCCTTGCGGGCGGCCCGCACGTACGCGCCGACGACGTCCGGCCGCCCGGGGCTCGCCCGGACGGTGTGCGGGGTGTAGCGGCTGGGGTAGAGCACGAAGCCGTCGTGGTGCTTCACGGTCAGCATGACCTGCTCGGCGCCCGCCGCCCGGTACGCGCGCATCCACTGGTCCACGTCGATGCGCGGCGGCGCGAACCACTTCGGGTCCTCGGTCCCGGAGCCCCACTCGCGGCCGGTGAAGGTGTTCATGCCGAAGTGCGTGAACGCGGTGACCTCCCGCTGCTGCCAGGCGCGCTGGGCGGCGGTCGGCACGATGTTCGCGGCCTTCTCGATGATCCGGGCCGGGGTGTCGCAGGGCTGGACGGTCATCTGGGAGGCGGGGCGTACGGGGTCCTGGCAGGGCGCGGCGGGGCGGTGGGCGGATGCGGGCGGCCGTACGGGGGCCGTGGACTGCGCGGAGGCCGGGACGGGATGCCGGCCGGCGGCCGTGGCCTGGAGCGTGGGCGGCAGGGCCAGTGGGACGAGAGCGGCGGTGACGGTGAACGCCAAGCCGGTGCGCAGCCGGGCGCGTGGTCGGCTTCCTGCCATGGTTCCCTCCAACTCCCCGACCATGATGGGTCGGATGTCTTGGATGGCGTCCACGGCATGGTGCCGTACGGCCGGAGCAACCGGAAGACCGGCGGCGGGCCGTCACCCTTCCGCCCGTACTGCCCAACTACCCTGCCTTGGTGCGCAGTTCCCGCATCAACTCATGAAGCCGGGGCGACGCGGCGATCTCCTCCAACGGCAGCGGACGCCCCGCCGGATCGGCGATCGGCAGCCGCCAGTTGGGATATTCGTCCGATGTCCCCGGAAGGTTCTGCGGACGCCGGTCACCCACCGCGTCCGGCAGCCACACACCGACCATGCGGGCGGGCGTGCTCAGCAGATAGCGGTGCAGCGCCTTGACCGCCGCCTCCTCACTCCCCCGCCCCTCCGGCAGCAGCCCCAGCCGGTGCAGCGTCTCCAGCCATTCACCGACCTCGACCGCCTCCGCCGCCTGCTCCTCCTGGAGCGGGCGGTCCAGCAGCCCGAGGTCATGGCGGAGCGCCGCGTGCTGCCCGGTCAGCCGGGCCGCCGTACTGGGCAGGTCGTGCGTGGTGACCGTGGCCAGGCAGTCGGCGCGCCAGTCCCCGGGCGGCAGCGGCCGCGCCGGCTCCTCGGTGTAGTCGCGTTCGAACCACAGCACGGACGTGCCGAGCACGCCGCGTCCGGCCAGCTCCGTACGGACCACCGGCTCGACCGTCCCCAGGTCCTCGCCGATGACGGCGGCGCCCGCGCGGTGCGCCTCCAGGGCGAGGACGGAGAGCATCGCCTCGGCGTCGTACCGCACGTACGCGCCGTCCGTCGGCGGCCGGCCCTCCGGCACCCACCACAGCCGGAACAGGCCCATGACGTGGTCGATGCGCAGGGCTCCCGCGTGCCGCAGCATGCCGCGCAGCAGACCGCGGTACGGGGCGTAACCCAGGGCGGCCAGCGCGTCCGGCCGCCAGGGCGGCAGGCCCCAGTCCTGACCGCGCGAGTTGAAGGCATCGGGCGGCGCGCCCACGGACATACCGGACGCGAAGGCGTCCTGCTGGGCCCAGGTGTCGGAGCCGGAGGGGTGGACGCCGACGGCCAGGTCGTGCACCAGCCCGATGCCCATCCCGGCCTCCTCGGCGGCGCGCTGGGCGGCCGCGAGCTGCTGGTCGGTGAACCACGCGAGCCGGCTGTGGAAGTCGATGCGGTCCAGCAGGCAGCCGCGCATCCGCGCCGTACGGGCGGAGCGCGGGTCGTCCAGGCCGGCAGGCCAGCCGCGCCAGTCGGGCCCGTACCGCTCGGCCAGCGCGCACCAGGTGGCGTGGTCCTCCAGGCTCGGGCCCTGCTCGGCGAGGAAGTCGCAGTAAGCGGCGCGCCGGCCGGGGCTCAGCGGCACCTTCCAGAGCAGCTCCAGCGCTTCCTTCTTTAGCTCCCACACGGCGTCCCGGTCGATCAGCGCGCCCTTGCGGAGCACCGTTTCGCGCAGGTTCCGGGCCCGTACGAGCAGCGCGTCGGCCTGACGGCGGGCGTCGCCTTCGAGGGCGCCGAACTCGGGGACGTCCTCGATGCGCAGGTGGACGGGGTCGGGGAAGCGGCGGGAGGAGGGGCGGTACGGCGAGGGGTCGGTGGGCGCTCCCGGTACGGCGGCGTGCAGCGGGTTGATCTGTACGAAGCCGGTGCCTAGCACGCGTCCGGACCAGGCGGCCAGGTCGGCGAGGTCGCCCAGGTCCCCCATACCCCAGGAGCGGCCGGAGAGCAGGGAGTAGAGCTGCACCATGAAGCCGTGGGCGCGGCCGCGCGGCGCGGGCATCCGGTCGGGGGCGACGATCAGGTGGGCGCGGGCGGAGCGGCCGTCGGGCGTGTGGGCGCGCAGGGTGTGGATGCCGAGGGGGAGGCAGCCCACGTAGTCGCCGGAACCTCGGGCGGGGGTCCGGCGCGGCGTCCGGGCGCCGTCGCGGCCCGGGTCGTGGGCGGGCGGCTCGTACGCGTACTCCGCGCGGCCCCCGGGGTCCGGTCCCCAGTCGAGCACCTCGCCCGACTCCGTCTCCACCCGCAGGGCCGTGCCCTCGGGCAGGCGCGACAGATTCGGGGGGCGTCCGGGGCGCACCACGACGGTGGGCGGGAGCAGGGCCCGGCCCGCGCCGTGGTCGTACGCCTCCAGTGCGGCGCGTACGGCGTGCGGGGTCGAGGCGTCGACCCCGAGCGCGGCGAGCACGGCGACGACCGTGTCGTCACCGACGTGTTCGATGCGGCCCGGTGCGGGCTCATAGGACGTGCACACACCGTGCAGACCGGCGAGCCGCGGTCGGCCCATCAGACCTCCATGGTCTCCGTGCCCAGGCCGGCCGCGGTGGGCTCGCTGGTCAGCGGCAGCTCGGCGGCGATCGGGGACTCGCTGGTCAGCGGGGCGGCGTCGGCGAGCGGGGGCTCGCTGGTCAGGGGCGGTTCGCAGAAGCAGAGCGAGCCGGAGCCGTCCAGGCCGGAGTCGGGGTCGGACACCCCGGCGAACAGATCCGGCTCGACGGGTTTCTCCGGCGCGGAATTTTCCGGCCCGGAGGGTTTGACGCGCTCTGCCGGGTACTCGGGGGCGGACGACAGTGCGTCGAGGAGAAGCTGAGCGGACGCGGCCACGGAGGGCCTCCCGTTCGTCGGTAGTGGGACACGACCTGCCCTACCCAGTCCGGGCGGCCGCAGACGTATCCATTCAACCAACATGGTCCAGGTCACACATCCCTCGTGCAGGCGATTTGCCGGTGGCGGACGGGTGACGGCGCAGGGATGCCCATGGGCGGGGCGTTCCGGAGGAAGTCCTTCAGCGCCGGGGAAGGCCCTTTCGGCGGCCTCCGGTCCGCCCCCGGTTCAGCCTTCGGCGCACCCACGGCCCACTCCCGGGCCACTCCTGCTCCACCCCCGCTCCACCCCCGGAACACGCCGCGACACGCCGGTCACACAGGGCAAACCCGGCACTTCGCCTGCTGCCGTTGACACCCTCACCACCACAGTGGTGGGCTCACTGCCGAAGGCTTGTCCGGCGGGGTTCCACGGGGTACGAGGCCCCGCCGCGGCAGTCGGCTCAGGGGCGCGCGGCCACGGGGCGGCCGGGCTGCGGCCGGCCGGTGCGACCGGTCGGCCGGTGAGTAGTGGTGACGGGGACTGAGGAGAGACCGTGCGAGTCCGGAACAGCGTTCGGGACGCCGGAAGGGGCGGCAGGCAGAGCGAGCGGGGCGGCGGAGCCGGAGACGGCGGTACGCGCCCGGTCGGGGGCGGTGACGCCCGCCGGGCCGGGAGCGCCGACGCCCCGCTGACCGGCCCCACCAGCATCGGCACCGGCAGCATCGGCGTCGGCACCAGCGGCCGCTTCGGTGTCGTACGGGCGCGGGCGCGTACCCGCGTCGCCGGAGCCACCGCCCTCGCCGCCGCCGTCATCGGCGGGCTCCTCGGGAGCACCGTTCCCGCCCACGCGGCGCCCGCCGACCCGGCCGTCGGCACTCCCGACCTGCCGGGGCAGTCCGACGGCTCCGACGGCACCGGCCGGAGCACCTCCGCCGGGCAGCTGCCCGCCGTGTGGCCGCGCCCGCAGTCGATGCGGTCGGCCGGCGCTTCCGTACGGCTGGGCGAGGAGGCCGCCGTCGTCGCCGCGCCGGACGCCGACCCATATGCCCTGGACGCGCTGCGTGCCCTGTTGCGCGACGCCGGGGTCCGCACGGTCCACGACGTCGCCCCCGGGCAGGCGCCGCCCGGCGAGGGCCCGGTCTTCCGCGTCGGCGGCCCGGACGCCGATACCGCGCTGCGGGCCCTGCGCGTGCCCGCGCGCGGCGACCTGCCGTCCGGCGGCTACCGCCTCGCGGTCGGCGAGGTGGCGGGCCGGGACACGGTCGCTCTGGACGGCGTCGGCCCGGACGGTCTCTTCCATGCCGTACAGACCTTGCGGCAGCTCGTCGTGGAGCGTTCCGGGAAGGACGGTGGCGGCAAGGAGCTGGCCTCCGTGGTCGTCCGGGACTGGCCCGGCACCGCCGTACGCGGCACGACCGAGGGGTTCTTCGGCCAGCCCTGGACCCGTGAGCAGCGCCTGGACCAGCTGGACTTCCTGGGCCGTACGAAGCAGAACCGCTACCTCTACGCGCCCGGCGACGACCCGTACCGCCAGTTCCGCTGGCGCGAGCCGTACCCGGCGGAGCAGCGCGAGGACTTCCGCGCGCTGGCGGCGCGGGCCCGCGCCAACCATGTGACGCTGGGCTGGGCCATCTCGCCCGGGCAGGCCATGTGCATGTCCTCCGAGGACGACCTGAAGGCGCTGCGCCGCAAGGTGGACGCGATGTGGGCGCTGGGCGTGCGCGCCTTCCAGCTCCAGTTCCAGGACGTCAGCTACAGCGAGTGGCACTGCGACGCGGACGCCGACACCTTCGGCTCCGGCCCGGAGGCCGCCGCCAAGGCGCACGCCAAGGTGGCGGACGCGCTCGCCGGCCACCTCGCCGCCAAGCACCCCGAGGCGCCGCCGCTCACGCTGATGCCGACCGAGTACTTCCAGGACGGTGCTACGGCCTACCGCGAGGCGCTGGCGGCCGCGCTGTCCGACCGGGTCGAGGTCGCGTGGACCGGCGTCGGTGTCGTCCCCCGCACCATCACCGGAAGCGAACTGGCCACGGCCCGTGAGGTTTTCGGGCACCGGATGGTCACGATGGACAACTATCCGGTCAACGACTACGCGCAGGACCGTATCTTCCTCGGCCCCTACACGGGCCGCGAACCCGCCGTCGCCACCGGCTCCAGCGCCCTGCTGGCCAACGCCATGGCGCAGCCCACCGCGTCCCGTATCGCACTGTTCACGGCTGCCGACTTCGCCTGGAACCCGCGCGGCTACCGGCCCGGCGCCTCCTGGCAGGCCGCCATCGACGACCTCTCCGGCGGTGACGCCTCCTCCCGCGCCGCCCTGCACGCCCTGGCCGGCAACGACGCCTCCTCGGTCCTCGGCACCGACGAGTCCGCGTACCTCAAGCCGCTGATCGAAGCGTTCTGGAAGGCCCGCGCCGCCGCCACGAACAGCGACGACCCGGACGACGACGAGCACTACACCCGGGCCGCCGCCCGGCTGCGGGCCGCCTTCCACACGATGAGCGGCGCGCCGGAACGCCTCTCCCCCGGCCTGGCCGACGAAGTGCGCCCCTGGGCCCGCCAGTTGGCACGGTACGGTTCGGCGGGCGAGCGCGCCGTGGACATGCTGGTGGCACAGGCCCGTGGTGACGGTTCGGCGGCGTGGACCGCGCAGCGCGCCGTCCAGGACCTGCTCAAGAAGATCAAAAAAAGCCCGGTGACGGTCGGAAAGGGCGTTCTGGGCCCCTTCCTCGACCGCGCGATGACCGAGTCCGACGCATGGACCGGTGCCCGCTCCGACACCACCCCGCCGCCGAGCGAGGATCCCCACCCCACCTCCCTGACCGTTCCCTTCGACCGTCCCCGCCCGCTGACCGCGGTCACCTCGCTCACCGAGCCGAGCCCGTCCGCGGCCGCCGTCTCCGTGCAGGCGCACGTCCCCGGCGAGGGCTGGCGCCGCCTCGGCGGCCTCTCCAGCACCGGCTGGACGCAGACCGAGGCGCGCGGCCTGAAGGCCGACGCCATCCGGCTCGCCTGGAAGGACGGCACCGCCGCGCCGTCCGTGCACTCCTTCACCCCGTGGTTCGCCGACACCCCGGCGGCCGGCCTGGAGCTGTCCCACGACGAGATCGACGCCGACACCGGCGGCACCTTCTCCGTGGACGCCCGGATCTTCTCCCGCCGCCCCGCCGACGTGGAGGGCAAGCTCACGGCCAAGGCACCCAAGGGCTTCACCGTACGGGCGCCGGAGCACGTCACCGCCCCGCGCGGCGGCACGGCGACCGCCCGTATCCGGGTCACGGTCCCGCGCGACGCCACATCCGGTACATACGAGATTCCCGTCACCTACGGCGACCAGAAGCGGACGCTGACCGTCCGGACCTACCCGCCCACCGCCGGCCCCGACCTGGCCCGCGGGGCCACGGCGACGTCCTCCGGCGACGAGACGCCCGACTTCCCGGCCGCGGCCGCCACCGACGGCGACCCGAAGACCCGCTGGTCCTCCCCCGCCCAGGACGACGCCTGGCTCCAGTTCGAACTTCCGCGCCCCACCCGCCTGGGCAGGCTCGTCCTCACCTGGCAGGACGCCTACGCGGCCGCCTACCGGGTCCAGGTGTCCGCGGACGGCGTCACCTGGCGCACGGCGGCCACGGTCCGCGACGGCAAGGGCGGCCGCGAGTCCGTCCGGACGGACGTGAAGGACGTCCGCTTCGTCCGCATCCAGGGCGACAAGCGCGCAACCCGCTTCGGTTACTCACTGTGGAGCGTGGAGGCGTACGCGGTGAAAGGCTCGGAAAAGGGCCCGGGCGACGGCTCGGACAAACCGGCCCCGCCGCCCACCCGTCCGTCCGGCGGCTCCCAGCCCGGCACGCCTGCCCGGCCGGGGTCCACCGGGGGCGCGCCCGAAGGCGGGCCGGGAGGCGGGCCTTCGGCACACGAGGCGTGGCCGGCGGACGATGGCTAGAGCGCTTCCGATGGATCTCCGTGGCCTCGCGACGCCCGGCAGGCGCGGGGGCCACGCCCGGACACGGCCCTCATGCCCACACCTCACACCCGAACCCAGCGCCCCCGTTCTGAACCACCCGGAAGCGTCCGAAACCATCCGAAACCACCCGGATTCGTCCGGCCCCGTCCGGGAGGCTCCCTACGCAAAACCCGGATCTATGCCGATACGGCATCGATCCGGGCCAGTGCGTCATCCGCCCCGTACGGCTGCAGATATGGCAGCCAACGGGGGTCCCTATGCCCCGTGCCGATGATCCGCCAGGCCAGGCCCGACGGCGGCGCGGGCTGGTGCCGCAACCGCCAGCCGATCTCGGCGACATGCCGGTCGGCCTTGACGTGGTTGCAGCGGCGGCACGCGGCGACGACGTTCTCCCAGGTGTGCTGCCCGCCACGACTGCGCGGAACGACGTGGTCGACGCTGGTTGCGACGCCACCGCAGTACATGCACCGCCCGCCGTCCCGGGCGAAGAGGGCACGGCGGGTCAGCGGTACGGGGCCGCGAAAGGGCACCCGCACGAACCGCTTGAGGCGGACCACACTCGGAGCGGGCAACACACGGGTCGCGCTGTGCATCAGGGCGCCGGACTCCTCTAGGCTGACGGCCTTTTCGTTGAGGACGAGGATGAGCGCGCGGCGGAGCGGTACGACGCCGAGCGGCTCGTACGACGCGTTGAGGACCAGGACGTGCGGCACGGGTGCCTCCTTGTACGCCGGCGGCGCGTGGCTCGCGCCGGGACGATCTCTCCACAGTGTCCCCCGGCGCCTGGTCGGAGCGCCACCATCACCGGGTAACGGGCCCGAGGTGTTTTCGACCACACCGTTTTACTTCCCCCCAAACAGGCCCGCAATTGGTCCGGTCACTCTCGAACACCGGCGCGGACCGCCCCCGTTGCCCCGTTAGTGTGGTTGGTCTGCCCGAGGCACGGTAAGTACCGACCCGGGTCTGCTGTCCCACACGGAGGTCCCTGCTGTGTTCTGGTCCGCTTCCCCAGCCGCCACGCCGCCCGGCGCGCATCGCCGGGCGTCGCTCGACGACGCCACGGAGAAGGCCACCAACGCCGCCGGATGGGTGGAGGAGAACTGGGCGACCTGGCTCACCTCCGGCCTGCAGATCGCGCTGATCATCGTGATCGCCGTGATCCTGCGGCATGTGATCCGGCGCACGATCACCAAGCTCATAGAGCGGATGAACCGCACCGCGACGGCCGCCCAAGGCACCGCGCTGGGCGGGCTCCTGGTCAACGCCGAACGCCGCCGCCAGCGCTCCGAGGCCATCGGCTCGGTGCTGCGCAGCGTCGCGTCCTTCGTCATCATGGGCACCGCCGCCCTGACGGTACTGTCCGTCCTCAAGATCAACCTGGCCCCGCTGCTCGCCAGCGCCGGCGTCGCGGGCGTCGCCATCGGCTTCGGCGCCCGCAACCTCGTCACCGACTTCCTCTCCGGCGTCTTCATGATCCTGGAGGACCAGTACGGCGTCGGCGACGAGATCGACGCGGGCGTGGCCACCGGTACGGTCGTCGAGGTCGGCCTGCGCGTCACCAAGCTGCGCGGCCCCAACGGCGCCATCTGGTACATCCGCAACGGCGAGGTCAAGCGCATCGGCAACCTCAGCCAGGGCTGGTCCACCGCAACCGTCGACGTCATGATCGCCCCGGACCAGGACCTGGACCGCGCCCGCGAGATCATCACCGCCGTCGGCGAGGAGATGTCCAAGGCCGAGCCCTGGAACGAACAGCTCTGGGAGGCCGTCGAGGTCCTCGGCCTCAGCGAGGTCCACCTCGACTCCGTCACCATCAGCGTCTCCGCCAAGACCATGCCAGGCAAGGCCCCCGGCATAGAACGCGAACTCCGCTGGCGCATCAAGAAGGCCCTCGACGCCGAAGGCATCACCCTGGCCCCCCGCCCCCTCCCCGACCCCACCACCGAAGAACCCCCCACCCCCGACCCGACCGCCGCGGTAGCGGCCCCGTCGGCCCTGGCCAGCCCGACTTCACCACAGTCGCTGGCCACCACGCCGATACCACCGCCCAACCTGAGCAAGTAGAACGCCTGCTCACCGAGGGGCCACTGCCCACCGCCCTGGCCCGGCCGCTACCGGGCCAGGGCGCTCGGCTGCTCAGCCGAAGACGCTCCGCACCACGTCGGCACCGGCGTTGACCGCGGAACCCGCCGGCTCCGCCTCCTGTTGCGGGACCACCGGGGTTTCCCCGGCCGCTTTGGCCTCCGGGACCCATGTCCCGTCCTCCCGTACCCGCAGTGGACGACGCCCTTCGAGCAACACGGTCAGCCCCGCGAACACGCTGTCCCCGAGGAACCACCAGCCGCCATGGTTGACCATGAACAGCCGGCTTTCCTCATCCACGGCGAGCAGAGAGGCGTCCCCGTGGACGCCGAGGGGAAAGAGCCGGCTTCCGAGCCGGTCGGCGAAGCGGCGCATGGTGGCCGCGGCATAGCGTCCCTCACGGGGATCGAGTACGAGTTCCCGCAAGCCGACCTCTACGCCGGGGCCCCGCAAAAGAATCTCCAACCCGTGGAATTGACGCACGGCGGTCTCCGCTGCGGGAAAGATGTCCCAACCCGCATCGGTGCCCGCAGCAACAGTGCTCACGGTCTCCAGTACGGCCAGCAGCGCGCTCGGCCCCGCATCGCGTTCCGGTGACCATCCCGCTCCCCGGAGCACCTCGACCGCACTGCGCACCGAGCACTCCTCCGGTCCTTCCATCCCTTCAGCCCCCGACGCATTCGACCGCCAGACGATCCAGCAGTGCCCGGCAGGCACCACACGGTGTCGTCGGCTGCCCGTGGTCCGGATCCCCTTCCTCGCGGATCATCTTGGACACCATGGCCGAGCCCACGAAATGCGGTACGGCTTCTTGCAGGCTCACCGGCTCCGCACCGCCTCGCTCCGCATCCAAGGCCCATAGTTGGTCGGAAATGAGAGCCGACTCGGCGCAGTATCCGATGAACGGCTCCCGCAGATCGATGGGCAACGCGTCGAAGAAGGCCCGAACGGACGGGTGAAGATGGGGCTCTCCGTCGCCGCTCAAGTTGGTATGACTGATGATCTTCCCATTGACCAGAAGCGATGACGCAGTACCCGGAACCAGGCTAGACATAGTAATCCTCGGCGGGTTTCACGCCCCCGGTCCGGAGGCTTTCGATCGCTTCATGAATTCCCGTTCCCAGGAAATAGAACCCGGTGTGATGGATGTAGAAGATCCGACCGGAGGGATCAATTACAGCAAGACCGCCTTCGATCTTGTCCCAGCCCACCGGGAACACCGGCTGCTGCAGCTCCTCCATGAGCTCGCCGATTTCCTCCGCCTTGTCATCACAGTACCTCGCACATGTATTGAAATGCTCTGTGCGCTGCGCGTCATACCGGAACCGGATGTCAAGGAAGCCGTAAGACGCCAGGAACTCCTCCGCCGCCGGGAACACCGAGAGAGGGCAACCGTGGCCTGCCAGATCGGCCTCCACAAACCGCATCAACTCGGCAGCCCGGTCCGAGACATCACGTTCCGATTCCCAGCCCGCTTCCTCCAGCAGTCGGTCGATCTCCGTGCGCTGCGCATCGGACAGCACGCCAGAACCTCCTTTTCGCAGTCGAACGATCAACGGTGAGCTCTCACTCCCAGCCGGGGAAGCATGGAACTGCACGACCGACACGGCTCTTTGTAGTCTCCGTGATCAAGGTCGATCTCCCCGGTGTCCCTGTCCTTCAGCTGCCCTATCTGCCGCGTATGCACGACGGCTCCGTCAAGGGCCTGCCGAGCTTCCTCCGGGGTGCGGATCCTCGTACCGTCCGGATCCATTTGATAGAGCCGATCGGATATCAGTGACACTTCGGCACAGTTTCCATGGCCGACCCCCGGGCGTTCATCCCGAGCCCGCTTGTCCGCTTCGATCTCATCGAGGACCTGACGGACAGCAGGGTGCGCATCCGCTCGCGTCTGCGGCTGCGGCCTTTCCATCTTCCCCTCTTTGATCAACTTCGATTCCTGTGGACTGAGGACAGGTTTACGTCGGACCGTACTGGTGTGAGCCGTGATGGTGCCGTCATGCAAGAGGCTTCCCGCGCATCCGTCGTTCCGCCGGTCCTTTCCAGGAACCCGATTGTTGTCCTTGGCATCACGGGCTTCGTCAGCCACCCGCTGGGATTCGTATTCCAGTCGCTCCATCTGAGCGGTTCTGTCCAGATGGCTCACGTCCACCGGGTCAGTACGATGATGCCTCATCTCGCCGGCGCTTCTCCCGTGCCAGTCAGGCGCGCCCCCGGCGCCCCGGCCCGAACCTTGGCCTCCTCCTCCGCCGCCTCCGCCGCCTCCGCCCGCATTCGGCCCCTTCGGGTCCTTCTTGCCTCCCTTGCCGAGCCCGGAGAAGTGGCTGGAAAGCTTCTGATCGTTCTCCTTGTGGTTCTTGGCCATCTGTTTGACGCCGCGGGTCATGCTGTCGTCGAGGTGTTTGGCGGACTTCTTGACCGCGTCCTCGATGCCGTCGATGACCTTGTCGAGCATCGTGTTGGCCGCATCCGCGATGGCGTCCTTGCCGCGGGTGCGGCTGTGATGGTTCCTGGCGCGGCCGATCTTGCCGCCGGCGGTGGTGCGGAAGTGGCCGCCGGCGCTCTGCAGGCCGGTGACGGCCTTGTCGTGGGCGTCGTGGTCGAAGGTGAAGCCGCCGCTGCCCGAACCGCCACCGCCCCCGCCGCCCCCGCCGCCCGCGCTCAGCAGCTGCATCGAGCTGCCGGCGGCGTCCTTGGCGCCCTGGACGCCCTGGCTGAAGCCCTCCTTGCCGGACTCGGCGGTGCGGCCCAGGTCGACGCCGTCCTTGACGCCCAGCGCGTTGGCGCCGAGCTGGACGACGAGGTCGGCCACCATCGCGGCCAGGGCCTCCTCGACGGGGGTCAGGGCGATGCTGACGACCTGTTCGGCGACCTGCTGGCAGGCCTCCTTGAACAGGCGTTTGACGATGACGCGGGTGGCCTGGGTCGCCGCCAGCGCGCCGAGTTCGGACAGGCCGAAGGTGAAGGGCGCGGCGGCCTGGGCGGCGATGACCTCGGCGGCCAGGATGCCCAGCTGGACGATCGCGCCGAGCTTGGCGCCCTCGATCAGGACCGCGACGCCGTCCAGCGCGGTGGCGGCCAGCTCACCGCACTGGGCGAGCTTGGCCAGGTGAGTACCGTTGATCTTGCCCCAGTGGGCGTTCAGCGCCTCCGCGGCCTGACCGCCGCCGGCCGAGGAGACCAGCGCCTGGACCGCCTCGTGCGCCTGGCCGGCGCCGTCGTTGATGTCTCCGGCGAACTCGCGCATGGCCGTCGCCATCTCGCGGTAATCGTCCTCGTCCACATTCGGCCACGACACCCCGATGATGTCCAGGATTTCGTCGGCCCACCCCGGCAGCACCACACCCATGCAGAACACGCCCCCCGTTTGAGCACACCCGTTCACACTGGTAACAGTCCGGAGGACGCTGCCACCTGCGCGAACGGTTCTTCAAGGGGGTAATGAGCCGACATCTTCGGCAGGTCTTGCGGGCACCGTCGCCCATCACCTGTATGCAGCCGTTTACGGACCCGTCCCCGGGTGACTCGGCTGACCATGGAGACCGAGATCAGGCTGCGCGTCGACGGGCAGGTGTACGAGGTGACGGTGGATACGCGTACCACCGTGCTCGACGCGTTGCGGGAGCGGCTGGGAATCACCAGTCCCAAGAAGGGGTGCGATCACGGGCAGTGCGGGTCGTGCACCGTGCTGCTGGACGGGCGGCGGGCGACGACCTGTCTCGCGCTGGCCGTGTCGTACGACGGGGCGGAGATCACCACGGCCGAGGGGCTGGGCGAGGGCGGTGAGCTGCATCCCGTTCAGCAGGCTTTCGTCGATCATGATGCGCTCCAGTGCGGGTACTGCACGCCGGGCCAGGTCTGTTCGGCGGTGGGGGTGCTGCGGGAGGCGGCTCAGGGATGGCCGAGTGCGGTCACCGAGGTGGGTGCGGAGGGGGACATCGCGCCGGATGCGCTGGGTCATGACGAGATCGCTGAGCGGATGAGTGGCAATCTGTGCCGCTGCGGGGCGTATGTGAACATCGTCCCGGCCGTCGCGGCCGCCGCCGAAGCCGAGGTTGAAGGAGCGGGCCGGTGAAGCCCTTCCGGTACGAGCGTGCCGCCGACGCCGCCGGGGCCGTGGCCTCCGTGGCGGCGCACCCCGGGGCCACGTTCCTCGGGGCCGGTACCAACCTCGTCGATCACCTGAAGCTCGGTATCGCCTCCCCCGACCTGCTGGTCGACGTCAGCCGGCTGCCGCTGGACCAGGTGGAGGAGCTGGACGACGGCGGTCTCCGGGTCGGCGCGAACGTACGGAACGCCGATCTCGCCGCGCACCCCGCCGTACGTACGCGCTACCCGGTGCTCTCCCAGGCCCTGCTGTCCGGCGCCTCCGGGCAGCTCCGCAACCTCGCGACCACCGGCGGCAACCTCCTCCAGCGCACCCGCTGCGCCTACTTCCAGGACCCCAGCGCCCCGTGCAACAAACGCGACCCCGGCTCCGGCTGCGCCGCCCTGGAGGGCTGGACCCGCTACCACGCCATCCTGGGCGCCTCCTCGCACTGTGTGGCCGTGCACCCCTCCGACATGGCGGTGGCGATGACCGCCCTGGACGCGGTGGTCGTGACGCTGGGCCCGGACGGCGAGCGCCGGATCCCGGTCACCGCGTTCCACCGGCTGCCCGGTGACGCGCCGCACCGCGACACGGTCCTGCGGCACGGTGAGCTGATCACCGCCGTCGAGCTGCCCGCCGTGCCGTACGCGGCCCGCTCCCGTTACCGCAAGGTGCGCGACCGTGCCTCGTACGCCTTCGCCCTGGTCTCCGTGGCGGTGGCGCTGGACCTGGAGGACGACGGCCGCACCGTACGGGAGGCACGGATCGCGCTGGGCGGGATCGCGCACAAACCCTGGCGGGCCGAGCGCGCCGAACAGGCCCTGCGCGGGCTGCCGGCCACCGAGGAGAGCTGCCGTACGGCCGCGGAGGCCGAGACGGCGGACGCGCATCCGCTGCGGGACAACGCGTTCAAGATCCCGCTCGTCCACAACACGCTGGTCGCCGTCGTACGCGACCTCGCGCCGGAGGCTCCGGCCGGCCTGGAGGGGTCACGATGACGAGTACGTCCGAGAGCCGGGGTGCCGGGAACCGCCCGTCCGACGGAGGACCGGCGGGCCCCCGTGCCGTCGGTGCGGACCAGGAGCGCGCCGATGCCCGGGACAAGGTGCTCGGCCGGGCCCCGTACGCCTTCGAGCACCCGATGGAACGTCCCTGCTACGCGCACGCCGTGCTCTCCTCCGTACCCCGCGGCCGCATCACGGCCGTCGACACCGAGGCCGCGTGCCAGGCGGATGGCGTCATCACCGTGTTGACGCACGAGAACGCCGAGCGGCTGGCGTCCACGGAGGACGCGGAGCTGGCGGTCCTGCAGAGTGCGGACGTGGCGTTCCGGGGGCAGGTCGTGGCGGCGGTGGTGGCCGAGACCCCGGAGGCGGCGCGGGAAGCGGCGTCGCTCGTACGGTTCTCGTACGCCGAGGAACCGCACGAATCCGAACTGAAACCGGGCGAAAGTGAGCTCTACCGGCCGGAGTCGGCCAACGGCGGTGCCGACACGGACAGCGTGCTGGGCGACCTGGACGCCGCCATGAAGGCGGCCCAGGCGGACCCGGGCGCGGTGGCACTGGACGAGACGTACGTGACCGCGATGACCCACTGCAACCCGATGGAGCCGCACGCCACCATCGCCCTGTGGCAGGACGGCGACCTGACGCTCTACGACTCCAGCCAGAGCGTGCACGGGCACAGCAAGACGCTGGCCGGGGTGTTCGGGCTCGACACCGCGCGGGTCCGGATGATCTGCCCCTACGTAGGCGGCGGCTTCGGTTCGAAGGGCGAACCGCACGCCCACTCCGTGCTCGCCACGCTGGCCGCTCGGGCACTACCCGGACGGCCCGTCAAGCTCGCGTTGACCCGACAGCAGATGTTCACTCTGGTGGGTTACCGCACCCCGACGTACCAGCGGGTACGGCTCGCGGCCGGAGCCGACGGGCGGCTCACCGGCATCGGCATGGACGCCGTCGAGCAGACATCACGCATCAAGGAGTACGCGGAACAGTCCGCCAACCCGACCCGCACCATGTACGCGGCGAAACACCGGCGCACCACCCACCGGCTGGCCGCCTTGGACGTACCGGTGCCGTCCTGGATGCGGGCACCCGGCGAGTGCCCCGGGATGTACGGGCCCGAGGTGGCGATGGACGAACTCGCCCAACGCCTCGGCATGGACCCGGTCGAACTGCGCATCCGCAACGACGCCCCGGTGGACCCGGAGACGGGCAAACCCTTCTCCAGCCGCAACCTGGTCGCCTGCCTGCGCGAGGGCGCGCTCCGTTTCGGCTGGCAGGAGCGCGATCCGCGCCCGGGCGTACGGCGGGACGGCCGCTGGCTGGTCGGTACGGGCGTCGCCTCCTCGGCCTACCCGGTCAACCGGATGCCCGGCTCGGCCGCGTCGGTCCGGTACGGGCCCGACGGGCGCTACCGGGTGGGCATCGGGGCGGCGGACCTCGGCACCGGCGCGTGGACCGTGCTGGCCCAGATCGCGGCGGACGCGCTGGACGTGCCCGTGGACCGCGTCGACCTGCGCATCGGCGACACCGAGCTGCCGAACGCCACCGTCGCCGGCGGCTCCTCCGGCACGGCGATGTGGGGCTCAGCGATCATGGCGGCGGCGGAGGCCTTCCGTAAGCGCTACGGACACGATCCGTCCGACGGCGACCGGGCCCAGGCCGAGACACCCGGCAACCCGCACGCCGAACGCTTCGCGATGCACGCCTTCGGAGCCCAGTTCGCCGAGGTACGGGTGGACGCCGACACCGGCGAGGTGCGGGTCCCCCGTCTCCTCGGCGTCTTCGCCGCCGGCCGCATCATCAACCCGCGCACCGCGCGCTCCCAGTTCATCGGCGGCATGACGATGGGCCTGTCCATGGCCCTCCACGAGGAAACCGTGACCGACCCGCGCTACGGCCTCTTCGTCAACCACGACCTGGCGAACTACCACATCACCGCCAACGCGGACGTCCGGCACATCGAGGCCCACTGGATCGACGAGGACGACCCGTACGTCAACCCCTTGGGCGCCAAGGGCATCGGCGAAATCGGCATCACGGGCACGGCAGCGGCCGTCGTCAACGCGGTCCACCATGCGACGGGGGTGCGGGTGCGGGGGGTGCCGGTGACGTTGGACAAGGTGTTGGAGGGGTTGCGGGAGAAGTAGGGGCGGCGGGCGGTCCGTGCCGCCCGTGCTTCCCGGTCGGTTGTCAGTGCCGTGCGCTTCACTGGTTTCAGCGAGACGGACCGGTGAGGAAGGTACGGGGGCTGACCGATGGGCGGTATCGCGGGGCAGGCGGGCCGAGAGGGCGTGGACGGAGAGGCGCTGCTGGCCGTGGCCATGGCGCCAACGGTGGGGTGGTTGGAGTCGATATTCGGCACGGCGAGGGGCAACCAGCTTCACTCGGAGGCCGGGGAGGGGCCGCCCGCCCTCCGCTCGCCCAAGCCGCTGGTCGAGCACGGCCGGGGCATGGTGCTCGTCGACGTACCGGCGGACGATTGGGGGCGACGAGCCGGCCGGGTCCGGGAAAGACCGCCTGGACCGTGCTCGAACTCAGTGGTCCAGACCCATTGACGGGGTGCTGACGCGGCGCCTACGTTCCTGTGCATCGATTGGAAACTTTCCTAACAGATCGCGCAGCGAGAGGTGGGGCGGGCGTCATGGCCGGAGGGCAGGGCGGGCAGGGGGCTCCTGGGACGCCGCGGGTGTTGCGGGCCATGAACGACCGGGCCGCGCTCGACCTGCTCGTGTCGCAGGGGCCGTTGACCCGGACCCAGATCGGGGAGCTGACCGGGCTGTCCAAGCCCACCGCGTCGCAGTTGCTAGGACGGCTGGAGGCCGCCGGGCTGGTGCGGACGACGGGGAACGTGACCGGGCGGCCGGGGCCGAACGCTCAGTTGTACGAGATCGCCCCGGACGCCGCGTACGTGGCCGCGCTCGCCGTCGACCAAGGCGGGATCACCGCCGCGGTCGCCGATGTCACCGGGCGGGTGCTCGGTGAGGAGCGGGTCGGGACGGATGCCGTGGAGGAGGGTGCGCCGCGCCGGACGGCGCAGTTGGTCGCGTCGGCGGTGGACGGTGCGTTGGCCAAGGCCGGGCTGGTACGGGAGCGGTTGCACGGGGCGGTGATCGGGACGCCGGGCGCGCTCGACCCGCAGGCCGGTGTCCTGCGGTACGCACCACACCTGCCCGGCTGGCACTCGCGGACGCTCAGGGAAGAGCTGGGCGGGGTCCTGGGCGTACCGATCGTGATCGAGAACGACGTGAATCTGGCGGCGGTTGCCGAGCAGCATGACGGTGCCGCGCAGGACTTTGACGATTTCGTGCTGGTGTGGGCCGATGAGGGAGTCGGTGCCGCCATCGTGCTCGGCGGGCAGTTGCTGCGCGGGGCCACGGGCGGCGCGGGGGAGATCGGCTACATGCCGTTGCCGGACGCGCCGCTCGCACGGGACGGGGACCGCAGCGCGGCCCGGCCGGACGCCGGCGGGGGTTTCCAGCGGCTCGTCGGGGCGCCGAGTGTGGTGGAGCTGGCGCGGGAGTACGGGGTGCAGGACGCCCGTACCGTCGGTGAGGCGCTGGCCGACAGCGGAGTGCGTGCCGAGGTCGCGCGGCGGTTGGCGACCGGGCTGGCGGCGGTGGTCGCCGTCGTGGACCCCCGGCTGGTGGTGCTCTCGGGCGAGGTGGCCCAGGCGGGGGGTGAAGCTCTGCGGGAGTTGGTCGAAGGGGAGTTCACCGGGCTCGCGCTGCCCCGGCCGGAGCTTCGGCTCAGCAATATCGAGGGAAATCCGATGCTCATCGGCGCGCTGCGTACGGCGCTCGCCGAGGCGCGGAACTCCGTGTTCGACACGGCCTGATGAGGCGGCGCAGCGGTCCCCTGGCGCCCTTGGCGATCCGGTGATCCGCAAGCCGCCATGTCCACGCGGCCGGGAACTCCGCAACCCGGCACGGCTCCGTGCGTGCCGGGTGCACCAGCGGCAAAACCGCCCCGCACTCCGCACACTTCAGCATTCGCCCCACCTCCTGTCATCACCCCTGCCGTAAAGGAAGTCCGCCATGCGTCCGCGTATGCGCATCTGCCTGTCGGCGGCGCTCGCCGCGGCCGGTCTGATTCTTTCGGGCTGTGCCAATCCGAGCGTCGGCAGCGACCGCGACGATCCCACCGCGCCCGTCACGCTGAAGTTCTGGCACGGCTGGTCCAATGCGGCCGAGGTGAAGGCGATCGACGACAGTATCGCCCGTTTCGAGAAGCGGCACCCGAACATCACGGTGAAGACGGTCAACAACGTCACCGACGCGACCGTGAACCAGGCGCTGCGCGCCGGCGGGGACGATTCCCCGGATGTGGTGTCGTCGTTCACGACCAACAATGTGGGGCAGTACTGCTCGTCCGGTATGTGGGTGAATCTCGACCCCTTCATGAAGAAGGCAGGGGTGGAGAAGGCGAAGATATTTCCCAAGACTTTTCTCGATTACACGAGCTATCGAGGGAATCAGTGCGCTCTGCCGCTGCTCGCGGACTCGTACGGGCTGTACTACAACAAGGACGCGTTCGATGAGGCCGGTATCGAGCGGCCGCCGCGCACCATGTCCGAGTTCAAGCGGGACGCGGCCAAGCTGACCAAGCGGAAGCCGGACGGGTCGCTGGCGCGCGCCGGGTTCGTACCCAACTTCCGGCTCTACCAGAACAGTCCGGACCGACTGTTCGCGCAGTGGGGTCCGACCTACTTCGACGGCGAGGGGAAGGCTCGGCTGTCGAAGGACCCGCGCAGCAAGCAGTTCTTCGCCACCCAGCGGGAGCTGATCGACGCGCAGGGCGGTTATGCCGCGCTGGAGAAGTTCCGTACGACGTTCGGTGACGAGATGTCGTCGCAGAGTTCCTTCATGACGCAGAAGGCCGCGATGCATCTGGACGGTGAATGGCGCGGTCTGATGCTGAAGGAGGGCAAGGCGAAGTTCGCGTGGGACACGGCGCCGCTGCCGGTGCCGGACGACCAGGAGGACACGTACGGGCGGGGATTTCTGACCGGTACGGTCGCGGGCATCGCGCACAGCAGCAAGCACCAGAACGCGGCATGGGAACTGGTGAAGTTCCTGACGATGGACACGGATCAGGTGGTGCGGTTCGCCAATGCCATCCACAATGTGCCCTCCACCTTCGCCGCGCTCAAGTCGCCGCAGCTGGACGCCGATCCGTCGTTCCGTACGTTCCTCGACATCGCGCGGAACCGGCACAGTACGGCGCTGCCGCCGTCCGTCAACGGCGGGCAGTACGTGGTGTCGCTGCAGGACTTCTCGTACGACGTCGAGGCCGGGAAAGTTCCCGATCTCGACAAGGGGCTGCGCGAGCTCGACGCCCAGATAGACACCGACAATCTCCAGTCCGTGAACTGACGGAGTCCTGCCATGTCCCTCGTCGAATCCCCCGAGCGTCCGGCGGCAACCGTGCCGCGTCCGAAGGCTCCCGCGCTGCGCCGTAAGCACACCCGGCAGCGGCTGCGTACGCTCGGTTTCCTCTCGCCCTGGCTGGTCGGTTTCAGCATCTTCTTCGGCTATCCGCTGATCGCCACGGTCTATTTCTCTTTCATGCACTACAACCAGATCCAGCAGCCGTCGTTCGTCGGGCTGCGGAACTGGAAGTACGTCTTCACGCAGATGCCGCTCTTCGGCCCGGCGCTGTGGAACACGCTGTGGCTGGTCGTGGTGATGGTGGCGCTGCGCGTCGTTTTCGGGCTGGGTGTCGGGCTGCTCGTCACGAAGGTCAAGTCGGGTGTCGGCTTCTTCCGTACCGCCTTCTACCTGCCGTATCTCGCCCCGCCGGTCGCGGCGACGGTCGCCTTCGTCTTCCTGCTGAATCCCGGTACCGGCCCGGTCAACCAGCTGCTCGAAGCCGTCGGCGTTCCGGCGCCCGGCTGGTTCAACGACGCGGCCTGGGCCAAGCCGTCGCTGGTCATGCTGTCCCTGTGGGGCATCGGCGACCTGATGGTGATCTTCATGGCGGCGCTGCTGGACGTGCCGAAGGAGCAGTACGAGGCGGCCGAGCTGGACGGGGCCGGCGCCCTGGCCAAGTTCCGGTACGTGACCTGGCCGTCCATCACGCCGATCGTGATGTTCGCGGTGGTCACCGGGGTCGTACAGACCATGCAGTACTACACGCAGGCGCTGGTCGCGGGGAAGCTGGCCTCCGGCGTGAACATCGGCCCCGGCTCGGTCATCCAGCCCGGCTACCCCGACCACTCCACCCTCACCGTGCCGCAGCTCGTCTACTCGCTCGGCTTCCAGAACTTCAACACGGGCGCCGCGTGTGTGCTCTCGCTCGTGCTCTTCGTGATCGCCATGGCTGTCACCACCCTGCTGATGCGCAAGCGCGCCGGCCTGCTCCCGGCGGAGGACTGAACCGACATGACCACGACGACCTTGAGGGCGGGCCACGCTCCGGCCCGTACCGGCTCCACCGACCGGGGCCCGGCCGCCGCCCGCGCCCGCCGCAAGCGGCTGCTGCACTGGATAGCCGTGCACGCCGTCGCCATAGCCGCCGCACTGTTCTTCGTCCTGCCGTTCGTGTTCATTTTCCTGACCTCCGTCATGAGCGACGACCAGGCGATGAGCGGCGAGCTGTGGCCGCACGAGTGGAACTGGTCGAATTACGCGACGGTCTTCAATACACCGGGTTTCCTGGACTGGTGGAAGAACTCGCTGATGTACGCGGGCCTGGGCACGCTCTTCACGGTCTGCTCGGCGATCCCGGTGGCGTACGCGCTCGCCAAGTTCCGTTTCCGTGGCCGGCGTACCGCGATGGTCCTGGTGATCTCGACGATGATGCTGCCGCCCCAGGTCATCGTGATTCCCATGTATCTGGTGTGGGCGCAGCAGCTGCACCTGTCCGGTTCGCTGTGGCCGCTGCTGATCCCGATGGCGTTCGGTGACGCGTACTCCATCTTCCTGCTGCGGCAGTTCCTGCTGACCATTCCGCAGGAGTACATCGAGTCGGCGAAGATGGACGGCTGCGGCGAGATCCGTACCGTGCTGCGCATCGTCGTGCCGATGGCGAAGCCCGGTATCGCGGCCGTCGCACTGTTCCAGTTCTTCTACTGCTGGAACGATTACTTCGGGCCGCAGATCTACGCCGCACAGAATCCCGCCGCCTGGACGCTGAGTTACGGACTCGAATCGTTCAAGAGCGCACACAGCGTCAACTGGAACCTGACCATGGCCGCGACGCTGCTCGTCATGGCCCCCGTCATCATCGTCTTCTTCTTCGCCCAGAAGGCTTTTGTCGAAGGCGTCACGCTCACCGGAGTGAAGGGCTGATCGATCCATGCTGTCGTCCGCCGGGGGAACGCCCCCACACCCCCACCTCAAGATCGCAGTGGTCGGCGGAGGCTCGACCTACACCCCCGAACTCATCGACGGCTTCGCCCGCCTGCGGGACGTCCTGCCGCTGGCGGAACTGGTCCTGATCGACCCGGCGGCCGACCGGCTGGACCTGGTCGGCGGCCTGGCCCGGCGGATCTTCGCCCGGCAGGGCCACCCGGGCCGGATCTCCTGGACGTCCGACGTCGACGCCGGGGTGGACGGCGCCGACGCGGTACTGCTCCAGCTGCGCGTCGGCGGCCAGGCGGCCCGCAACCAGGACGAGACGTGGCCCCTGGAGTGCGGCTGCGTCGGGCAGGAGACCACCGGGGCGGGCGGTCTCGCCAAGGCGCTGCGCACCGTCCCGGTCGTCCTGGACATCGCGGAGCGCATCCGCCGCCGTAACCCCGACGCGTGGATCGTGGACTTCACCAACCCCGTCGGCATCGTCACCCGCGCGCTGCTGTCGCACGGCCACAAGGCCGTCGGCCTGTGCAACGTGGCCATCGGCTTCCAGCGGAAGTTCGCGCGGCTGCTCGGCATCGCGCCGGAGCGGGTGGAGCTGGAGCACGTCGGACTGAACCACCTGACCTGGGAGCGCGCCGTACGGGTGGACGGCAAGGACGTGCTGCCCCGGCTGATCACCGAGCACGGCGCGGCCATCGCCGAGGACCTGCACATGCCGCGCTCCCTCGTGGACCGCCTCGGTGTCGTACCGTCGTACTACCTGCGCTACTACTACCAGCACGACGAGGTCGTGGAGGAACTGCGCGGCAGGCCGTCGCGTGCGGCGGAGGTCGCGGCCATCGAGAAGCAGCTGCTGGAGATGTACGGCGACCCGTCGCTGGACGAGAAGCCGGAGCTGCTGGGCAAGCGCGGCGGCGCGTTCTACTCGGAGGCGGCCGTGGCGCTGACCTCGGCACTGCTCGGTGACACCGGGAACGTGCAGATCGTCAACACGTTCAACAACGGCACCCTGCCGTTCCTGCCCGACGACGCGGTGATCGAGGTGCCGGCGACGGTGGACGCGGGCGGCGCGACACCCCTGCCCGTACGACCGCTGGAACCGCTCTACTCGGGGCTGATCGCCAACGTCACGGCGTACGAGCACCTGGCGCTGGAAGCGGCCCTCAAGGGCGGCCGGGGCCGGGTCTTCGAGGCGCTGCTCGCCCACCCGCTCATCGGCCAGATCGCCTACGCGGACCGGCTGACCGACGAGCTGATCGCGCACAACCGGGAGCACCTCACGTGGCTCTGAGCGAAGCCGAGGGGGCCGCGGCGGTGGCCGGGGAGGCGCACACGTCGCCCTCCGCCGGTCCGGGCGCCGACGGGCCGGCGCTCGCCGTGGACGCGGGCAACAGCAAGACCGACGTGGCGCTGGTCGCCCCGGACGGGACGGTGCTGGCGACGGCCCGCGGCGGCGGTTTCCAGCCACCGGTGGTCGGCGTGGCGCGGGCCGTCGGCGGCCTGGCCGTACTGGTGGACGCGGTACGGGAACGGGCCGGGGTCACCGGCCCGGTGGGCCAGGTGTCGGCCTACCTGGCCAACGCCGACCTGCCCGCCGAGGAGACCGAACTGGCCGCGGAGATCACCTCGTACGGCTGGGCCCGTACGGTCACCGTCGCCAACGACACCTTCGCGCTGCTGCGCGCCGGGCTCCCGGACCGCGGCGAACCGGTCGGTGTCGCGGTGGTGTGCGGCGCCGGAATCAACTGCGCCGGCCTGGGACACGACGGCCGCACCGCCCGCTTCCCCTCCGTCGGACGGCTCTCCGGCGACTGGGGCGGCGGCGGCCACCTGGCCGAAGAGGCCCTGTGGTGGGCCGCGCGGGCCGACGACGGACGCGGCGAGCCGAGCGCGCTCGCCCGTGCGGTGCCCGCCCACTTCGGGCTGGCCACCATGCCGGAGCTGATCGAGGCCCTGCATCTCGGTCACATCGCCCGCGAGCGCCGCTACGAGCTGACGCCGCTGCTCTTCGCGGTGGCCGCCGCCGGTGACGCGGTCGCGCAGGCCCTGGTGGCGCGGCAGGCGCAGGAGATCGCGCTGCTGGCGTCGGTGGCGCTGGAACGGCTGGACCTGCTGGACGAGCCGACGCCGGTGGTCCTGGGCGGCGGCGTGCTGACCGCGCGGCACCCGCTCCTGCACGACCAGCTGACCCAACTGCTGGCGGAACGCGCCCCGAAAGCGGAACCGCGCGTGGTGACGGCGCCGCCGGTGCTGGGGGCCGCCCTGCACGCGCTGGACCGGGCGGGGGCGGGGGCGGGGGCTTATGAGCGGGTGCGGGGGGAGTTCGTCTAGGGACACCGGGTCACCGCTCTTCGGGCGCGGACCGTAGCGCCCTTCCGGCCGTACGGCGGAAATCCGTACACGCATGCCTATGTCGGGAACCACGCCCGGTGAACCGTGCGTGGTCCAGGACGGGAACACGGAAAGCCCTCCGGACAGGAGGATTCGGCGGGGCCTGATCCGCACATGATCCAGGCAATAACGGTGTGGTTGTCAGTCCCTGCGGCCATACTGACTGCTGGCCGTGCATCTGTTCCCGTGCGCACGGGGCCGGGGCCGCCGTCCGCGACCAGGGGGAGGTTCCGTGTCCAACCCGCAGACCGGCACTGTGCCGCCGCCGTCCGGCCGCGCCTCCGGTCCCACCGCCTCCGCTTCCGCCGCCTCCCCGGGTGCGGGCTCAGCCGCGGGTACGGGTTCCGCACCGCCCGCCCGGCGGCGTACGGCATGGGCCGACGGGGTGGACCAGCTGCGGGCCACTGCCACGACCGAGCCGGGACGGCTGCGGATCATCGGCGCCGTACTGGCCTTCCTGGTCCTGGCGTTCGGCGCCGCCACGGCCTGGCAGGTCGCCGACCGGTCAGCCGCCGCACGCGACGTCGTGGAGCGCAGCCAGCCGCTGACCGCGGACGCCGCGGACATCTACCGCTCGCTCGCCGACGCCGACACCACCGCCGCCGCCGGCTTCCTGGCGGGCGGCAAGGAGACCCAGACCACCCGCGACCGGTACGAGAACGACATCGCGACGGCCGCCCGGCTGCTGGCCAAGGCCTCGTCCAACACCAGCGGTTCGGACACCGCGGCCCGCCAGATAGGCAAGCTCAACAGCCTCCTCCCCCGGTACACTGGCCTGATCGAGACGGCCCGCACCAACAACCGGCAGGGCCTCCCCCTCGGCGGCGCCTACCTGCGCTACGCCAACGCGCAGATGCGCGGCGAACTCCTCCCGGCCGCCCGCGGGTTGTACACCACCGAGACGGAGCGCCTCGGGGAGGACTACGACGAAGCGAAGGCGTGGCCCTGGCTCGCACTCACCGCCGGGGTGCTGGCGCTCGGCGCCCTCGCCTGGGCCCAGCGCCGCAACTACCTCCGCACCAACCGGGTGTTCAACCGCGGCCTGCTGGCCGCCACGACCGCCTCGGCCGTCGTCCTGCTGTGGCTGGTGGCCGGCCACTCCGTCGCCCGCTCAGGCATGAACACGTCGTACGAGAACGGGGCGCGGTCGCTGAAGGTCCTCAACGAGGCCCGCATCGACGCCCTCCAGGCCCGCGGCGACGAGAACCTGACCCTGGTCGCGCGCGGCGCCGTGGTGACCAAGGACCAGCAGGACTTCTACGAAGTCGGCTACCGCGCCGGCATGAAGGACCTGGCGGGGCCCGGCCGCACCGGCGCCGCCGCGGCGGACAGCAAACTGGGCACGGCCCTGACGCTCGCCGACGACGACACCGGCCGGCGGCCCGTCCAGGACGCGGTCGAGACCGTACGGCAGTGGCAGGCGCGGCACGCCGAGGCCCGCACCGCCGACGACCAGGGGGACTACGACCGGGCCCTGGCCAAGGTGATCGGCGGCGACGCGGCCACCGGCCAGTCCTTCGACCGGGTGGACAACCGGCTGGCCCAGGCCCTGGCCCACGAGCAGCAGGAGTTCCGGCGGGCCGCCGACGACGGGCGCGGGGCGCTGGACGGGCTGGTGACCGGCGCCGTGGTACTGGCCGTCCTGGGGGCGACGGGCGCGGTGCTGGGCATCGGGCGCAGGCTTTCGGAGTACCGGTGATGAGGCCTGGTGATGGCGACATGACGATGCGCGCGAGGGGTCTGCGGAACCTGCGGGCCGCGCTGGCCCCGGTGGCGGCAGGGGTGTGCGTGATGGCGGCGACGGCCGCCGTCCTCGTCCCGGTGCTCGGCGGGAGCCCCCCGGCGCCCCGTCCCGTGCCCCAGGGAACGGGCACCGCGCGCGCCGACGCCGCGGCGGCGGACTGCACGCCCGCCAACGCCGCGGCGAGCCTGCGGCCCTCCCCCGACGACGGCCCCGCGGTGGACCGGATCAAGGCCAGGGGCCGGCTGATCGTCGGCGTCGACCAGAACACCTACCGCTGGGGCTACCGCAATCCGGCCACCGGCGACCTGGAGGGCTTCGACATCGCCCTGGTGCGGGAGATCGCCAAGGACATCCTCGGCCCCGACCCGAAGATCACGTTCCGGGCGATCCCCACCAACCAGCGCATCCCCGCCCTCCAGAAGCGCACCGTCGACCTGGTCGTACGGACCATGACCATCAACTGCGCCCGCAAACGCCAGGTCGCCTTCTCGACCGCCTACTTCCAGGGCGGACAGCAGGTCCTCGCGCCCAAGAACTCGACGATCACCGCCTTCGACGACTCGCTGAAGGGCAAACGCGTCTGTACGGCGGCCGGTTCCACGGGCGAGGCCCGGCTGGCCGAGGAGCGGCACGGCGCCCGCGTCGTGACCGTACCGAACCAGCTCGACTGCCTGGTGCGCCTCCAGCTCGGCGAGGCCGACGCGGTGGTGACGGACAACGCGCTGGCCGCGGCGCAGGCCGCGCAGGACCCGACGGTGCAGCTGAAGGGCAAGCCGTTCACCGACGAGCCGTACGGCGTCGCCGTCAACCACGCCGACACCGACCTGGTGCGGCGGGTCAACAAGGTCCTGGAGGACTACCGCGCCGGCGGCAGCGAGAGCCGGTGGATGGCCGCCTACAAGGAGTGGCTGCAGGCGGACCTGCCCGGCATAACCAAGGCGCCCGAGCCCCAGTACAGCGACTGAACCGTGCGGGGGCCGGGCGCCGCACCGCACACCGGACGGCACCTGGCGGGGCCGGGCGGCCCGCTGCGGCCCGGCGTTCGCCCGCCGGGCGCGTCACCATGGAAGGAGCACCGCGGGCGCGGGGCCGGAGGGAGGGAGGCAGGAGGAGCGGGACCGGTGGGGAGGTGTGCCGGACGGAATGCCGGGTGGGGGCCGGGCGGGATGCCGGACGGGGGCCGACGGGGGCGCGGACACGAGGCCGCAGGCCGCCGCACGGTCGTACCGCGGGACACCGCCCGGCAGCAGCACGGCGCGCGATGCCGTCCGCAGCACCATACGGAGCAGGACCGTTTACGGAACAGCGCCGTGCGGGGCGGGATCGCGCCGGGCAGGACGGTGCGGGCCGGGACCGTATGGAGCAGGACCATACGGAGCAGGACCGCTTGCAGCCGGGCCGCGCGGAGGCGCCTGCCCCGTACCGCCGTACGCAACCGCCGCGGCGGCCGTCACGAGCGCCGCGGCAACCGGCCCGACGCCCCAGCCCGACAGCCCAGCCCGACGACCGACCCGACGACCGACTGGACAGCCGCGACGACCGTCACAACCGCCGCGCACCACAAGCACTTTGGAGAGGTGATCGATGGGGGCCCCTGGACCCTTCCCCGGCTCCCCGGGGAAGTCCCAAGACCCGGTGCTGAGCCGGGAGGAGGTGGACCGCGCCCTGGGCCGGCTCGCTGCCGAGTACGAGGCGATCGAGACCTCGCTGCTCGCCCTGCAGGACCACGCCGGACGCAGGCTCCTGGAGGGCGCCGAGCTGACCGGCCTCACCAAGGACCGCTGGGCCGCCACCGAGCAGTCCATCACCGTCCTGTGGGCGCACTTCGACGCGTACACCAGAGCGCTCACCACCGCCCGCGAGCTGCGCGCCCGGCGCCGCTGGCCGTCCCCCGACGACCTCGCCGAACTGACCGAGCTGCTCCGCGGCACCCGCGTCACCGTCTCCGGCGCGGCCACCGGCGCCGGCTCGGCTCAGCCTGACGGCGGCCCCGCCCGGCTGAGCCGACAGTTCAGCCTGGACGAGCTGGTCGAGCGGATGAACGGCCTGTACGCGGCGGCCCTCGACGTGATCGTCTCGGCCGACGCCGTGTGGTCCGCGCTGCCCGCCCGGATAGACCTGCTCGCCGCCGAACTGCGCCGCACCCTGTCCCTGGCGCGCTCGGTCGGCGTACGGCCCGGGGAGCATCCGACCGGCGACGACCTGGAGCGCATCACGTACGAGCTGACGCAACTGCGCGCCCAGGTGGTGGCCGACCCGCTGGCCTTCTGGGTGCCGGACGCCGACCGCAGCGCCGCGCCCGGCGGCGGCCGCCCGAACACCGCCCGCTACGACCGCGCGGCGCTCGCCCTCGAGGACGCCCGGCGGGAGATCGAAGCGGTCCTGGACGTACGGCAGGACGCCGAGCGCCGGCTGATGCAGGTGCGCGACGTGCTCTCCCGCGCGGACCGGACGCTCACCGAGGCGCGGCAGGCCCGCGGCGAGGTGCTCGCGAAGATCGCCGCGTCGGAGGTGCCCGCCGTCAGCGGCCCGTCCACGGCGCTGCACGAGCAGCTGTCCACCGCCGCCGAGTACCGCCGGCACGCCCAATGGCACCGCCTCTCCCCCCTGCTCGACAGCCTGGAACAGCGCGCCGAGGACGAACTGCACCGCGCCCGTGAATCGTTGACGGCGGTCACCGCCCCCCTGGCCGTGCGGGCCGAGCTGCGCGGCCGCCTGGACGCGTACAAGGCGAAGGCCGCACGGCACGGTCTGGCCGAGGACCCGCTGCTGATGGAACGCTACGACGTCGCGCGGCGGATGCTGTGGAGCGCGCCGTGCGACCTGCGGGTGGCCGAACAGGCGGTGCTGCGCTACCAGCGGACGGTGGCCGAGGCACTCCAGCCGCCGGGGCCGGACCGCGGACCGTCGGACGGAGCACAGGGGGGAACATGAGCGAGGAGCGGACCGGCGGCGACCCGTGCCAGCGGCGCGAGTGCCCGGGCACGTACGAGGACGTGGGCGGCGGCGAACTGTACTGCGACACGTGCGGCCTGGCGCCGGTCGTCTCACCGGAGGGGTTGGTGGGGTCACCGCCCACGGGAGTTACGGCGGCGCGGCGGGGTGGGCTGGGGATTGGTGGGAGGGGCAGGGGGAGTGCCGGTGGGGGCGGCAGTGGGAGTGAGACCGGGAGTGGGGAGGGGGCCGGGGCCGAGGCCGAGGCCGGGGCGGTGGAGGGGCGTGGCTCCGGCTCCATGACGCCCGCCGGGGGGCGCACTTCGTCTCCCGATGGGCGTACTTCCTCCTCCGCCCGTTCCTCGACGTCGCGGCGCTCCGTCTCCGGACGCCTCTCCCGCTCCCTGCCGGGCGCCTCGACGCGGTCGATGTCCGTGTCGGTGCGCAGCGCCGGCCGCGGCACCCGCACCGGGTCCGGGCCGTCCCGCGGGCGGCTGGGGGCGGGGCTGGTGGCGGTACCGGAGGTGCCGCGTCCGGATCCGCGTACGGCCGTCCTGGAGAACCCGGAGGTGCCCGAGCGCAAGCGGTTCTGCAGCCGCGGTGACTGCGGCGCCCCGGTGGGCCGGGCGCGCGGCGACCGCCCGGGCCGTACGGAAGGTTTCTGCACCAAGTGCGGCCACCCGTACAGCTTTGTGCCCAAGCTGCGCCCCGGCGACGTGGTGCACGGCAGTTACGAGGTCGTCGGCTGTCTGGCCCACGGCGGTCTGGGCTGGATCTACCTGGCGATCGACCGCGCGGTCTCCGACCGCTGGGTGGTGCTCAAGGGCCTGCTCGACACCGGCGACGAGGAAGCCCTCGCCGTGGCCGCCTCCGAGCGCCGCTTCCTCGCCGAGATCGAACACTCCAACATCGTCCGCATCTACAACTTCGTCGAACACCTGGACCGCACGACCGGCAGCCTGGACGGCTACATCGTCATGGAGTACGTCGGAGGCAAGTCCCTCAAGGACATCGCCAACGAGCGGCGTACGGCGAACGGGCGCCGCGACCCGCTGCCGGTCGAGCAGGCGTGCGCGTACGGCATCGAGGCCCTGGAGGCGCTCGGCCACCTGCACAGCCGCAACCTCCTGTACTGCGACTTCAAGGTGGACAACGCCATCCAGCAGCACGACCAGCTCAAGCTGATCGACATGGGCGCGGTCCGCCGGATGGACGACGACGAGAGCGCGATCTACGGCACGATCGGCTACCAGGCGCCCGAGGTCGCCGCCGCGGGCCCGTCCGTCGCCTCCGACCTCTACACGGTCGCCCGCACCCTCGCCGTACTCACCTTCGACTTCCAGGGCTACACGAACGTCTTCGTGGACTCGCTGCCCGACCCCGACAACATCGAGGTCTTCCGTACGTACGAGTCCTTCTACCGCCTGCTGGTGCGGGCCACCGACCCCGACCCGGCGCGGCGGTTCTCGTCGGCGGAGGAGATGGCCGAGCAGCTGACAGGGGTGTTGCGGGAAGTCATGGCCCTCCGGACGGGTGAGCAGCGGCCCGCGCTCTCCACCCTGTTCGGGCCCGAGCTGCGCGTCGTGGACACGGATGTGGTGGCACGTGCGGAGGGGGACACGTCGCTGCTGGGAGCGCGTGCGGTTTTGGTGGGGCAGCAGAGGCGGAAGGGGCGGCAGGGGTGGATGGGGTGGATGGGACGTAAGGGGCCGGGTTCGGGGTATGCGGTGGTCGGCCCGGCCGCCGGGATCGGGGCGCCTGGGGGGATTGGTGGGGGCGGTGGGGCTGGTGGGGGCGGTGGGGGCTCGTTGTCAGCCGGCAACGCCGCACAGCCCGCCGTCCCGGCCCAGGCCACCACTGGTCCTGGCCCCGCACAGGCCACTGGTCCCGCACAGGCCGCTGTCCCTGCTCAGGCCACTGGTCCTGCTCAGGTTGCCTACGAGGTCACGTCGGCCACCGGTCCGCAGACGATGACCGGCGGTACCGGGGCGGCCGCCGTGACGGCCGGCGGGGCGCGCGGCGTGCCCGCGCTCCGTCCGCTCGACACCGGCCTCGCCGTACTCGCCCTGCCCGTACCGCGCGTCGACCCCGCCGACCCGAACGCGGGTTTCCTGGCCGGTTTGCTGGCCGCCGCCCCCGCCGAGCTGGTCAGCGCGTTGCGCGCGGCCCCCGCCGACACGATAGAGACCCGGTTGCGCAGGCTGCGGGCCCAGCTGGAGATGGGCGACGGCGCGGCGGCCCTGCGCGAACTGCGCGCCGTCGAGGCGGAGCCCGACCAGAGCTGGGGCGAGGACTGGCGGGTGGTCTGGTACCGCGGCCTGGTGGCGCTGGCGAACGACGACCGCGAGACGGCGGCCCTGTCGTTCGACGCGATGTACGACGCGTTCCCCGGCGAGCCGGCGCCGAAGCTGGCGCTCGCCGTCTGCGCCGAGGTGCTGGGGCAGCTGGACAACGCGGCGGAGTACTACCGGCTGGTGTGGGCCACCGACCACAGTTACGTCAGCGCGGCGTTCGGGCTGGCCCGGGTGCGGCTGGCGGCCGGTGACCGGGCCGGAGCGGTGGCCGCCCTGGAATCCGTACCGGAGTCCTCCATTCACTACACTGCGGCGCGCATCGCGGCGGTCCGGGCCCGGCTGCGGCAACGGCCCGCCCACGACGCGCTGCTGGAGGACCTGCGGGCGGCGGCCGGGCAGGTCGAGCAGCTGGCGGACTCCGGGCTGGACGCGGAGCGCCGCGAACAGCTGACGACCGAGGTGCTGGGCTGTGCCCTCGACTGGGTACTCTCCGGTAGCCACGGTGCCGAGCAGCGGGGGCGTACATTGCCGTCCGGGGCCCAGGGCCCCGGCTCCGGCGGCACCGCCGCCCGGCCCGGTCTGCTCGGCAGCGCACTGGACGAACGCGGCCTGCGCTTCGGCCTGGAGCGGTCGTACAGACTGCTCGCCCGGCTGGCGCAGCGCGGCGAGGAAAGGATCGAGCTGGTGGAACGGGCCAACCGCTTCCGCCCCAGGACGTGGGTGTGACATGGGTGAGACAGGGCCGTTCCGGTGTGCGAGCTGCAGTGAGCCGCTCGAACCGGGGGACAATTACTGCGGGTTCTGCGGCGCCGACGTCGTGGCCCCCACCGGGCCGGACGGGGCCGGTGACCGGCCCACGGTCCCGCTGGGCGACACGGCACATCCCGCATCTGGAGTGGGGGCCACGCCGGGGGCCGTCGCGCTGCCCGCGTCGTTTCTGATTCCGGGGGCGGGTGGGTCTGGAGGGGCGGTGGGGGCGTCGGGGGTGCCGGCCGTTCCGCCGTCTTCAGCCATTCCGCCGTCTTCGGCCGTTCCGCCGCCTTCAGCCGCTCCATCGCCTTCAGCTGCTCCATCGCCTTCGGCCGTTCCGCCGTCGGCGCCCGGGCAGGCTCCGCCGCCGGCTCCCACTTCCCCGTCCCAGCCGGTGCCAGGGCAGGCCGCGCCGCCCGCGCCGGTGGCCGTGCCGGGCGCGGTCCCGTCGTACGGCAGCCCCGCCCCGTACGGTACGCAAGCCCGGCACGAGAGCGGGCCCGCGTACGCCACGGCCGCCTCCCACGCGAACGGTGCGGCGCACGTCCCCCACGCTCCCGTATCACCGCCGCCCCCGCCGGGTTACGCGCCCGCAGGGCCGCACGCCCCCGTGCAGGCCGGTGCGCAGGCCCGGGCGCCCCATGCGGAGGCAAGCGTTCCGCCGTCGGCCGGGCACGGCCACGGCCACGGCCACACGGAACCGGCCGCCCACCACGGTGGCGCTCCGGACCCGCGCATCGTCGGTTACGACCTCGCCGCCGAGGCGGCGGACCGTCCCGCGGACGCGAGCGGTTCAGGTTCCGGCCCGGAGCCCGGCCCGATGCCCCCGACGGAACCGCCGGGCACGCCGGACCCCACCGGTGCCACAGGCCCCATAGGAGCCACAGGCCCCACGGGACCAACCGGATCACCGGAACCGTCTCCCACCACCCCGGCCATCCCCGCCACCCCCACCCATCCCGCCCCTCCCGCCCCTCCTGCCGCACCTCCCTCCCCCGAACACCAGACCCCCGCCCAAGGCACCCGCATCTGCGCCGTCTGCCACGCAGGGACGGTCACCGGGGACGGTTACTGCGAGAACTGCGGGCACGCCCAGCCGCGCGAACGTGACCACATGGAGCGGGAGCTGGCGGGTGTGGCGGCGGTCAGCGACCGGGGCCGCCGCCACCACCGCAACGAGGACTTCTTCGCGGTTGCCGAAGGGGCGCTGCCGGACGGCTCGCCGGCCGTGCTCGCCATCGTCTGCGACGGTGTCTCCTCCGCTTCGCGCCCCGACGACGCGTCCGCCGCCGCGTCCGGGACCGCGGTCCGGTCGCTGCTGGCCGCCCTGCCCGGCGGTACGCACCCGCAGCGGGCCATGCACGACGCGATCCTCGCCGCCGCCAAGTCAGTCAACGCCCTGGCCACCGCGCCCGGCCAGGCCCAGCAGCACGACCCTTACCGCCAGCAGAACGCCCCGGCCTGCACGTTCGTCGGCGCGATGGTCGGTGGCGGGCTGCTCGTGATCGGCTGGGTCGGCGACAGCCGCGCGTACTGGGTCCCCGACGACCGCGGCGCGCCCGCCGTCCGCCTCACCGAGGACGACTCGTGGGCGGCGCAGATGGTCGCCAACAACCTGATGTCGGAGGCGGAGGCGTACGCGGACGACCGGGCGCACGCGATCACGGGCTGGCTCGGTGCGGACGCGTACGAACTGGAGCCGCACACCGCTTCCTTCAAGCCCGACGGACCGGGTGTAGTGGTGGTGTGCACGGACGGGCTGTGGAACTACGCGGAAGCCGCGGAGCAGTTGGCCGCGGTGCTGCCGGGCGACGCGCACGACCAGCCGCTGCACAGCGCGCGGGCCCTGGTCGCCCACGCTCTCGCCGGCGGGGGCCACGACAACGTAACAGTGGCGGTGGTGCCGTTCCCGGCGCCGCGGGGACGGGCAGGATCGGCCTGAGCAATCGCCGGGGGCACCGTCCGCCACGTAGGCAGCGGTGGCCGGGAGCTGTGACACTCCCGGCCACACCCGCATGCCCCGTACCAGCAACCGCACACGTCACACACACCGCACCCGCACCCGCACCCGCACCCGCACCCGCACCACGGGCTCACACCAAGAGCCCACACCAAGGATCCACGCCAAGGACCCACGCCACGGGCACACAGCCCGTACGCACAGCACAGCCCATACGTGCCAAACCGCCCCATCGAAACCGTCCGTAACCGCACGAACCACCAGGAGCAAGGCGCCAACGGGGGGATGATCACGGGGACTTCCGCCCGCCCATGTGTGTCTTCACCGCCGCGAGGACTGCGCTGCGGAGCCTCGCGGCGGCACAAAGGAGCGGAACATATGGCCAACTTCTCCAAGTCCGGCGTGCCGCGGTTCGCCGCCGAGGTGTACCAGAACGCGTACCTGCCGGAGGGCGGGCGCGAGGTGAACGCCATCGTCACCGTCACCGCCACCGGGGGCGGCACCAGCGGCGGCCTGCCGCTCTTCGCGGCCGGTACGGACGCGGCCGGGGCCGCCCGCGTCCACGGCGGCGAACGGCACGCGGGCGTCGTGATCATGGTGGACTGTTCCGGTTCGATGGACTACCCGCCCACCAAGATGCGCAACGCGCGCGACGCGACGGCCGCCGCGATCGAGACCGTCCGGGACGGCGTCGCCTTCGCGGTGGTGGCCGGTACGCACCAGGCCGCCGAGGCCTACCCCGGCGGCGGGCGGCTCGCCACCGCCGGCCCGGCCACCCGCGCGCAGGCCAAGGAGGCGCTGCGCAAACTGAGCGCCGGCGGCGGCACGGCCATCGGCACCTGGTTACGGCTGGCCGACCGGCTGCTGGCCGACGCGGACGTCGGCATCCGGCACGGCATCCTGCTCACGGACGGCCGCAACGAGCACGAGTCGCCCCAGAACCTGCGCGCCACCCTCGACGCCTGCGCCGGCCGCTTCACCTGCGACGCCCGCGGCGTCGGTACGGACTGGGAGGTCAAGGAGGTCACCGGTATCGCCTCGGCACTGCTCGGCACGGCCGACATCGTCGCCGACCCGTCCGGGCTGACCGCCGACTTCACGCGGATGATGGAGGCGGCGATGGGCAAGGAGGTGGCGGACGTCACCCTGCGGCTGTGGACGCCTCAGGGCGCGCAGGTCGCGTTCGTGAAGCAAGTGGCGCCGACGGTCGAGGACCTGACCGGCCGCCGTACCGATTCCGGCCCGCGGACCGGCGACTATCCGACAGGTTCGTGGGGTGACGAGTCGCGCGACTACCACGTTTGCATACGCGTTCCGGCTGCCGGGGTGGGACAGGAGATGCTGGCCGCGCGAGTCTCGCTCGTCCTTCCCGAGTCCGGTGGTGGCACGCCGCAGACCCTGGCGCAGGGACTCGTACGCGCGGTGTGGACGGACGATATGACCGCTTCGACCACGATCAGCCCTCAGGTCGCCCATTACACGGGACAGGCCGAACTGGCCCAGGTCATCCAGCAAGGGCTGGATGCCCGCAAGTCGGGCGATGCGGATGGCGCCACCGCGAAGCTGGGCCGGGCCGTGCAACTGGCGAGCGCGTCCGGGAACGAGGACACTGCGAAACTGCTTGCGAAGGTGGTGGACGTCGTCGACGCGGCGACCGGTACTGTGCGACTGAAGGCGAAGGTCACAGAGGCGGACGAGATGACGCTCGAAACGCGCTCGACCAAGACAGTTCGCGTCAAGAAATAACAAACTAGACGTACTACCGAACACAATCGGTACTGAGGGGGAAGATCCGACATGCCGACCTGCCCGAACGGCCATCAGTCGGTGGCCGAAGACTGGTGCGAGGTGTGCGGCCACCGGATGGCGGGCGCTGTTCCCCCGCCGCCCTCCCTGCCCGCGGGATTCCTCAATACACCTCCGGCCGGCCAGCCGACCCCGCCGCCGCCCGCACCCCAGGGCGGCCCGGGCCCCCAGAACGGTCCCGGCGACGCGGGCGGCCCTGGTCCTGGTGGCCCCGGCGGACCCGGCGCCTCCCAGGGCGGGCAGGGCTTCCCCGGGCAGGCCCCGCCGCCTCAGCAGGCTCCGGCCCCTCAGCCCCCGGTTCAGCAGGCTCCGTCCCCCCAGACCCCGCCGCCCGCCCCGCAGGGCCCCACCGGTCAGGGACCGGCAGCGCAGGGCCCGATGGGCCAGGGCCCCGGCCCGCACGGCAGCCAGGGCGGTCAAGGCAGTCAGGGCACCCCAGGCGGCCAAGGCAGTCAGGGCGGTTACGGCTTCCCACCCCCGGCCTCCAGCCCGAACACCCCCGCGGCTCCTCCGCGGCAGGGCCCCGGTCCGGGCCCCGGTCAGCAGCCCCAGCCGGGGCCGCCGACCCCTCCGGGACAGCAGGGC
Organism: Streptomyces sp. NPDC030165; assembly: GCF_055573595.1. Classification (NCBI taxonomy): domain Bacteria; kingdom Bacillati; phylum Actinomycetota; class Actinomycetes; order Kitasatosporales; family Streptomycetaceae; genus Streptomyces; species Streptomyces sp. NPDC030165. The sequence goes on from NZ_JBVIBD010000006.1 coordinate 67,292, forward strand.
CGGCCGGGCGGACAGCCGGAGCTGTGCCCCCAGTGCCGTACGCCGCGTGAAGCGATGGCTCCGTTCTGCGAGGAATGCCGCTACAACTTCCTGGCGCACTCGGCCACCTCGTACGCCCCGCCGCCCCCGACCCCTCAGGGCGGTCAGGGCCCTCGGGGCGGTCAGGGCGGTTACGGCTTCCCGCCCCCGCAGCAGGGCCCGCCCACCCCGCCGCAGCAGTACGAGTACCAGGGCTCGCGCCCGTCACAGATCAACCGCCCCGCCGAACCGCTCTCCCCCGAGCAGTCCGGCCAGTTCGGCCAGCCCGAGCAGTCCGGGCAGCCCGGCCAGTTCGGGCAGTTCGGACAGCCCATGCAGGGCGGACAGCCGGGTCCGGCCGGTCAGCCGGGTCAGCCCACGCCGCCCCCCGCACCGCACGCCGGACAGCAGCCGCCCGGCCGGCCCGGCCCCCACGGAGCGCCCGCCGGCCAGCCCGGTCCGACGCCCCCGCCCCGCGCTGCCGACGACGACTGGCCGCTGCCCCCACCCAACTCCCAGGCCGCACCCCCGCCGCCCGCGCCACCGGGCCCGCAGAGCGGCCAGGACCCCAGCCAGGGCGGTCAAGGCGGTCAGAGCAGCCAGGGCGGTCAGGGCGGTTACGGTTTCCCGCCGCCGCAGCAGGGCCCGCCCACCCCGCCCCAGCAGCATGGCCCGTACGAGCCCCAGCAGCCTCCCCAACAACAGCCGCCGCAGGCTCCGTACGACCCGCAGGCCGCCCAACACGGCGCACCGCAGGCCCCGTTCGAGCCGCAGCAGCAGCCCGGCCCCTTCGGCCGGACGCCCCAGCAGCCGGACGCGCACCAGCAGCCGCAGCCCGACCAGCAGTGGAACCAGCCCGCGCCGGGGCCCGCCGCCCCGCCCGGCCCGCCGCCGGTCGTCGGTGACGGCTGGGTCGTGGCGATCGCCCCCGACCGCGAGTACTTCATGGCGATGATGGGCCGCAGCGGCCCGGAGGCGGCCGGCCTGAACCTGCCCGCCTACTCCCCCGAGCAGCAGGTCCCGCTCACCGGCACCCAGATCGCCATCGGCCGCCGCCGGCACAGCACGGGCGAGTCCCCGGACATCGACCTGGGCCGCCCGCCGGAGGACCCGGGCGTCTCGCACCAGCACGCCCTCCTCGTCCAGCAGCCCGACGGCAGCTGGGCCGTGGTCGACCAGAACTCCACCAACGGCACCACCGTCAACCTCGCCGAGGACCCCATCCAGCCGTACGTCCCCACCCCCCTCCACGAGGGCGACCGCATCCACGTGGGCGCCTGGACGACCATCACGGTCCGCCGGGCCTGATCACCAGGCCTGCCGCCCGAGTACGGGCAGGCGCCATGACAACGCCATGGCACCGCCGGCGGCGAAACCTTAAAGCGCCGACCGCATCCCCCGGGAATGCGGTCGGCGCTTTTTGCTGCGCGCGGTACGCCGGTTGACATGAATTGACGCACGGTGGCGCCACCGTCAAGCTGGCCCCCACCGCAAGCACCGCACGCTCCAACCGGCGGGCACATCAGCTCTCTCCTGCAATTCTCAGGGAAAGCCGGCGGAAGGCTTGCCCGAACCGAACAAGGGACTCACGCATACCCGGTCGCTTTCTCTTGAACAGTCAGGAATTGTTCGGCCTCGCCAGGGAATTCGATACACGGGCGTACGACCTTTCCCGTGCCGTGACAGCGTTTCGCAGCAGAACGGACACGGAGCACATCGAGGACGGTTTCGGTTTTCTGACCGAGTCCCAGGAGGTCACCACGGCCTACGGCGACCTCGCGCGCGAGATGGCCACAGCTCTGTCCGCATTAGCGCGTCACCTCGATGAGGTGGGCGCGGCGCTCAAGGCCGGAGCGAGGCGCTCGGAAACAGCCGACGAGCAGCTTGAGGATCTGTTCGACAGGGGCAGGAGGTGAGCAGGGAGGGCAGCATCGAGAAAGCATTCGAGGCCGGGATCGAACTCGTGAATCCGGGCGGCAGACCGGATGTCCTGCGCGAGGCGGCCCAGGGGTGGCGTCGAATGGGCGAAGAGCTGGGCGACACCTACCGGGCCCTGGACAGGCGCATCACTGCCACCGTAGGAGAACACTGGCAAGGAGAGTCCGCGGAAGCATTCCACGCGCACTGGGAATGCATCGGAAAGACCGTTTCTCTTACCCTTCCCCTGTTCGAAGAGGCTGCCGAAGGACTCGACGAGGCGGCACGGAACATCGAAACGATCAATGACCAGATCCATGGAATCTACTTGGAGATCGGTGTCTCGATCGGGGCCTCCGTCGCCCTTTCGTTCGTCACTCTGGGATTCTCGGCGGCGGCCGGGGCCGCCAACGCCGCACGCCTCGGTGTCCAGGCTGCCGACGCCGCGACCAAGCTGGGAAAGCTGCTGGCGCTGGCGGCGCGCGTCTTCCGCGACCTCCGGGCGTTCGCCCGCCGTGGCGCGGTGGAGCGGCTGACCGTCGAACTGGGCGTGCAGTTCGGCGCGGGTACCGGCAGCGGTGTTCTGACCAGTCTCGCCACCGAAGGCGAAGCCGAACTGGGCGACAACATGGTGGGCGGCGCGGTGGGCGCGCTCGGCGGCAGGTTCGTCGCCGGTCCCGTCGCCGGCCGGATCGGCGGCGCCCTGGGAGACGCCGTGGGCGGCACGGTGGCCGGTGGTGTCACTTCCGTAGCGGGTGACGTGATCAATAACGCGCGTAACGGTGAGCAGTTCGACGTTTCTCAGGCCGCTCTCGGTGCCGCTGCCGGCGGCTTGGCCGGAGGGGCCGGTGGCGCGGCCGTTCGCAGGGCCACAGACGGCCAGGCGGTCTCCGGAGCACGCGAACTGGCGGGGGACGTCGTGACCAACATCCCGGTCAGCACCGGGCTCGGCATCAGCGGCGCCCTCGCCAAGGACGGCGATGCCGAGCTGAACGGCGACTCCCAGGCGCAGGACACGGCGTCCCGCACAGGAGCGGCAGCCGGCACCCGCCGAGCAGCCGCCGAGGACGCCCGGGCCCTCCGCGACAGGCCGGACACCGGCAGATTCGGAGCCTTCGGATGAGTGATGAGCAGCGGCGTGGAACGGACGGGGACCCCGGCACGGCCGGTCATCCGGGCGTTCAGCAAGGCGAGGACGACGGGTTCGGGGGACGTGCCGCGGGGACGGCGAGCAGTCTCGCCGGGCGGTTCGTGACCGTCGCCGGGCCGGGCGGGCTGGTGCTGGTGACGTGCGCCTGGCTCTTCCTCGGGACCGGCCGGATGCGCGAGGGCGTGGTCTGGCTCGGTCTCGCCTCGCTCGTGCTGTGTATGGCGGTCACCGGTGTCGCGGTGGCGCGCGGGGGCGGGGTGTCCCGTCGGCAGACGTACGCCCGAGCCGTGCGGGACGCGACAGTCGCCCCGGGCCCGGACGCGGGAGCCGCGCCTGGGCGGGCAGGCGGGACAGGGTGGGCGGCAGTACGGGTGGCCGGCCTTCTCGTGACCGTCCCGGCCCTGCTCGTCCTTTGGGCGACGTTGGGTGTTGCAGAACCGGACCGGCCGGCCAGAGCCGCCGCGATCGCCGACGCAGGAGCAGTCATCGACGTGTTGCCCGTCATCGGCGTCCGGCACGAAGTCGTAGCGGGGGCCAGCCGCCGCTCCAGTGCGCGAGCCGATTACACCGTGCTGCTCCCGGAGGGCGGCGCCGGTAGGCCTTCGGTGCCGGCCACTTTCACCGCCGACACACGCCGCAAGCACAGCATCGGCAGCAGACTCTTCGTGGCATACGTGCCGGGCCGGCCCGAGCTGGGCACTCTTGGGGATGATCAACGGCAGGAGGTGGAACGCCTGTTGTCGGGCCGGGCGGTCGAGGCCCGTACGGCGAGGACGGCCGCCGGAGCGTGGCTCTTGGCCACCGGCGCGGCGCTCGTCGCCTGGTGGAAACAGGACGGCCTACGGCGCCGCTCCCGCACCGCCGGCCCGGACCGGACCGCCGTGCGCGTTCGCGTCGCCGGCGCGGGCCGGCACGTGGACACCGTTCCGGCCGAAGGCACTGTCACCGCGTCCGAGCGGAGGCGCGGGGAACGCACCCGTCACTTCAGCTGCCTTCTGCTGGACGTACTCGGTCCGCCGGACGCGGAGGACCTGACACCCGGCATGCCGGGGCACCTGCCCTTTCGGGCGCAGTTGTCGCACGAGAGCGCCGCACCAGCGATGGCCGGGGCGGAAGGGTGGCTGCTCTGGCACCCGCGGCGCCGCGGCGGCCGGGACCTACTCGCGGAATTCGTCTGCGACGACGGCTGGCAGTTGCCGGGCACGGTGCCGGCCCCGGCAGTCGGTAAAGTGCTCGCCCCCTGCCTGGGCACGGCCGGGTCGCCCACCGGGCCGGTACGGCCTGATTCCAGGCGTACGACGCGGGTCCTGGATCCGGGTGCGGCCTGGCTCTCGACCGTGTCACGTCCACTGTTCGCGGGCGCGGCCGCGGCGTTGCTGCTCATGACCGCGCTGCTGCTCCTACGGGAGAACGGGGCGTGGCGGGTGTGGGCGGCAGCAGCGGGCCTGTTCGCGCCGGCCATCGGCGCCGCCGTACAGGCCATGCGGCACAAGGACGGGACAGCGTGCTAGCTCCCGGGCAGCTCCCATCGATAAGGCCCGTCCGGAGAGTCCAGCCAGGCGTACTGGCGGGTGCGGTGGACGGTGACGCCGAAGCGTTCGCGGTGGGGGTGGTTCTCCCGTTGCCACAGGGTGTGGGCTTCGTCGGGGGTGAGGCTGGTGGCAGTCAGTGTGCGGAGGAAGTGGAAGCGGTCGTCGCGCAGGGTCTCGCGGGGGATGCGGTGGCGGGAGCCTGGGCGCTGTCCGTCGGGTTCGGCGAGTTCGGCGAGACCGAAGGGTTCGGCGGCCGTCTCGGGCTGTTCGGGCCGGGGCGGTGGCGCGGCGGGGTCCGTACGGGAGCGTAGCGGGACGAAGTACGCCGGGGTGTGGAGGAAGCGGCCTTCCGCCCGTACGGCCTCGGGATCCGTGACGCGGAGGGCGATCAGGCCGGTGGCGAGGGGTGCCAGGACGAGCGCTCCGGGTGTGCACTGGGCGATCCAGGCGGGGGGTACGGACGGGAGCGCGCAGGTGGCGATGATCCGGTCGTAGGGTGCGCGGTCCGGGCAGCCGAGGGAGCCGTCGCCGGTCACCACGGTGGGCCGGTGCCCCGTCGCGGCCAGCCGGTCGCGCGCCGGGCCGGTGATGTCCTCGTCCAGGTCGACGGTGGTCACGTGGTCCGCGCCCAGCCGGTGGGTCAGCAGGGCGGCGTTGTAGCCGGTGCCCGTACCGATCTCCAGGACGCGGCAGCCGGTTTCCGGGCGCCGCTCCTCCGCCTCCTCGACGCGGAGTGCCTCCAGCATCATGGCCATCAGTGACGGCTGGCTGCTGGAGGACACCAGTTCGCCGTCGCGCATGCACGTCGCCAGCGCCGCGTCCGTGTAGACGCCTTCCAGCCAGCGTGCCCGGCGCCGCGGGTCGGGGTCGGCGCCGGACAGCCGCTGGTAGCCGCGGGGCGTGGCCACGAAGTAGTACGGGACGAAGAGGTGCCGTGGCACGTCCTCGAAGGCGGCCCGCCACCGCGGATCGCGGAGCCGGCCGCCCGCGCTGATCTGCCGGACCAGCCCGGCGCGCGCCGCGGCCGTCGCCTCATGCCCCGGGTCCGGGCCCGCGTCCCGGTCCCGGTCCGGACCGGACTGTGTACCGCTCATGTCTCCACTGTCCTACGTCGCAGGTCCTCGGCCGAACAATCCGGCACCGCCGAGTCGTCTGACACCATGGAAGGGTGAACAAGATTCCGCGCGGCACGCTTCAGGAACAGACCTTTTACGAGCAGGTCGGCGGGGAGCCGACCTTCCGCCGCCTGGTGCACCGTTTCTACCAGGGGGTGGCCGAGGACCCGCTGCTGCGGCCGATGTACCCGGAGGAGGACCTGGGTCCGGCCGAGGAACGGCTCGCGCTCTTTCTCATGCAGTACTGGGGCGGCCCCCGTACGTACAGCGACGGCCGCGGCCACCCGCGGCTGCGGATGCGGCACGCGCCCTTCACGGTGGACCGCGCCGCTCACGATGCCTGGCTCAAGCACATGCGGGACGCGGTGGACTCCCTGGAGCTGTCGCCGGAGCACGAGACGCAGTTGTGGAATTACATGACGTATGCGGCGGCGTCGATGATCAATACGGCTGAGTGACGCCGTAGGGGCCGGACAGTCGGCTGGAACCGGCCGGGTGCGGGGGCTCCGGGCGCACCCGGCTCTGACGTGGTTCTCCGGTGAACGCCGCAGGCGTGTACCTCAGCACCTCAAGTCGACCTTGAGCCGAAGCACCTTGAGCCGGAGTACCTCAAGCCGGCGCCTCAGCCACCTGCCTCAGGCTGGCGTCACCGAAAGCGCCGACGGTCCGCCCGTGCGGACCGCGACCGACCCGTACGGCGTCCGCAGGCGCAGCCAGCCGCCCGCGGCCAGCAGGGTCGGCGTCGGCGGCTCCGCCAGTGCGGCTCCCGCGGAACCGGAGCCCTGGCCGCCACCCGTGGGCCCGTAGGCGCCGGTCTGCGCTTCGGCCCGGGCGGGGCGCAGGAAGCCCAGGGACTGTGCGGCGTGCGCGGCGCGCAGCGGCAGGTGGGTGTCGCCCAGCGTGCGGGACCAGATCTCGCGGCCGATACGGTCGCGCTCGGCGCGCGTACGGCGTTCCGGCGGCAGCGCCTCGTCCCGGGCGCGGAACTCGGCGACGGCGAGCGCCACGGTCCTGCCGAGCGCCTGCGGCGAGGGCAGTCCGGGCACCTGCTGCCAGCCGCCCCGCGGCGGCAGGACGCCGGCCCACGGCGGGCCGGTCACGGCGGCGGGCAGCGTCAGGCTGTCCGCCGACTCGTCGATGCCTTCGAGGAGGTCGCCGGCGGCGACGGTGAGGTCGAGACCGGCGGCGGGAGAGGCCGCCGGAAGGGCCACCGGAGCGGTTTCCGTACCGGCCTGCGGGCCGGGTACGGCCGGTGCCAGGCGCGCCGTACGGATCGCCAGCACCTCGAACGACGGCGGGCGCCCGAACACCGCGAGCACCCCGCCGCCCGCCTGCAACCGCACCGCGGCGGCGCGGTCGTAGTGGATCAGCCGGGCCAGGAAGGCGGCGAGGTCCGCCGCCTCCCCGGCATCGGCCAGGCGCAACGCCGTCATGCGGCGACGGCCCCCTCCTGCCGCTCCGTGCCGGCCTCGTCGTCCAGGTACTCCGCGAGGAACGACTTCTCCTCGGCGGTGATACGGCGGGGCCGCCCCGCGCCGAAGTCGTAGGGGACGACGACGGTCGAGGCGCGGACGTACACCGCGTCCTCGTCCTTGATCTCGTAGGCGATCGTCATCGACGCGGCGCCTATCTTCGTCACCCACGACTCGACGGTCACCGGCGCGTGCCGGTGCACCAGCGGACGTACGTAGTCGATCTCGTGGCGGGCCACGACGGACCCGCCGGAGAACGACGTGCTGCCCTCGCCCGGCGCCAGCCGCCACATGAAGTCGATCCGTGCCTCTTCGAGGTAGCGGATGAACACCGCGTTGTTGACATGGCCGAAGGCGTCCATGTCCGACCAGCGCAGCGGGCAGGAGTACAGGTGTCGCACGCGGCTCAGCCCCGGGTGAGCTTCTTGTACGTGGCGCGGTGCGGACGGGCCGCGTCCGGTCCCAGGCGCTCGATCTTGTTCTTCTCGTACGACTCGAAGTTGCCCTCGAACCAGAACCACTTGGAGTTGCCCTCGTACGCCAGGATGTGCGTGGCGACGCGGTCCAGGAACCAGCGGTCGTGGGAGACGACCACGGCGCAGCCGGGGAACTCCAGCAGCGCGTTCTCCAGCGAGGACAGGGTCTCGACGTCGAGGTCGTTGGTCGGCTCGTCGAGGAGCAGCAGGTTGCCGCCCTGCTTGAGGGTCAGCGCCAGGTTCAGGCGGTTGCGCTCACCACCGGAGAGCACGCCGGCCGGCTTCTGCTGGTCCGGGCCCTTGAAGCCGAACGCCGACACGTAGGCGCGGGACGGCATTTCGACCTGACCGACGTTGATGTAGTCCAGCTCGTCGGAGACGACGGCCCACAGCGTCTTCTTGGGGTCGATGTTGGCGCGGGTCTGGTCGACGTAGGAGATCTTGACCGTGTCGCCGACCTTGATCTGGCCGGAGTCCGGCTCCTCCAGGCCCTGGATCATCTTGAACAGCGTGGTCTTGCCGGCGCCGTTCGGGCCGATGACGCCGACGATGCCGTTGCGCGGCAGGGTGAACGACAGGTCGTCGATCAAAACCTTGTCGCCGAACGCCTTGTTGAGGTTCTCGACCTCGACGACGACGTTGCCCAGGCGCGGGCCCGGCGGGATCTGGATCTCCTCGAAGTCCAGCTTCCGGGTCTTCTCCGCCTCGGCCGCCATCTCCTCGTAACGGGTCAGACGGGACTTGGACTTGGCCTGGCGGCCCTTGGCGTTGGAGCGGACCCACTCCAGCTCTTCCTTCAGACGCTTCGCGCGCTTGGCGTCCTTCTGGCCCTCGACCTTCAGGCGGGCCTGCTTCTTGTCGAGGTACGTGGAGTAGTTGCCCTCGTAGGCGATCGCGCGGCCGCGGTCCAGCTCCAGGATCCACTCGGCCACGTTGTCGAGGAAGTACCGGTCGTGGGTGACGGCGACGACGGTGCCGGCGTACTTGGCGAGGTGCTGCTCCAGCCACTGCACGGACTCGGCGTCCAGGTGGTTGGTGGGCTCGTCGAGGAGCAGCAGGTCGGGGGCCTCCAGCAGCAGCTTGCACAGCGCGACGCGGCGGCGCTCACCACCGGAGAGGTTGGTGACGGCCCAGTCGCCGGGCGGGCAGCCCAGCGCGTCCATGGCCTGCTCCAGCTGCGTGTCCAGGTCCCAGGCGTTGGCGTGGTCCAGGTCCTCCTGGAGCTTGCCCATCTCCTCCATCAGCGCGTCGGAGTAGTCGGTCGCCATCAGCTCGGCGACCTCGTTGAAGCGCTTGAGCTTGTCCATGATCTCGCGGGCGCCGTCCTGGACGTTCTCCAGGACCGTCTTGGACTCGTCCAGCGGCGGCTCCTGGAGGAGCATCCCGACGGAGAAGCCCGGGGTCAGGAACGCGTCGCCGTTCGACGGCTGCTCAAGACCGGCCATGATCTTCAGCACCGTCGACTTGCCGGCGCCGTTGGGTCCCACGACACCGATCTTCGCGCCAGGCAGGAAGCTCAGCGTCACGTCGTCAAGGATGACCTTGTCGCCGTGCGCCTTGCGCGTCTTGCGCATCGTGTAGATGTACTCAGCCAAGAGAAACCGTCCGGCAGTCTGGATCTGTCATGGTCAATGCGGCTCCGCCGCGTGGGCCGATGAGCGGCTCCGCCGCGCGAGGGCAGATACACCCCATCTTGCCGTACGGCCAGCCCGCGACGGAAACGAGTACCTCACAGGGCTGTGATCTGGGCCGCAGCCCCGCCGGTCAGGGCCCGGGGTGGTGACCACTGGTTGCCACTGGTGACCAGCGGCGACCGTCTGACGGCCCAGAGACGGCCCGGCGCCGACGTGAGAGGGCCAGGTCAGCCCGCCGTTGACCTGCGGCAGAGCGGCCAGCGAAGGGGGCGCCCTCCTCCGCCTCCACGCGTTGGGGCATGGGACCCTGGGAAGGGTCACAACATGTCGCCGGCGAAGGGAACGTCACGTGCCGCAGGCCACGCCACGAGGTACGTACTTGCAGATCGCTGCGTCACTACGCCAAAAGATCGATAAGGGCAAGATCACTGAGGCGCTGCCATCTGAGGCCGACCTCATGCGCACATACGGCGTAGGACGGACTACCGTCGGTCGCGCACTTAACGCACTGAGGAGCGAAGGTCTGATCGAATCCGTTCAGGGTGCCGGCTGGTTCGTGGCCGGGACAGGTGACCGCCGCCCCTTGGTCGAACGCATGACTGACCTTCTTCGCACCAAGGAAGCCGTACCTGGCTCCCCCTTCCCTTCCGAGAAAGAGCTGTGCGACCAGTTCGGGATGTCCCGCACCGCCGTCCGGGCCGCTGTCGCACAACTGGAGGGAGCGGGACTTGTCGAGAAAGGACCGGGGCGCGGACGGATTGTGCGCGCCCTCCCCGACGCCCAGGAGGCGCCGTAGTCTTGAACAGCATGGACCCCACAGAGCGGGCGTACAGCCTCGCCGAAGCGCTGCTAGCCGACTCCCTGCCCCGACGCTGGCGACACTCCCTCGGAGTCGCCGAGCGAGCACGCTCTCTCCGGCCCATCCTCGGAGAGGACTCTTCCTTGATGGAGTCTGCGGCCGTATTGCATGACATCGGCTATTCGCCCCAAGTCGCTTCCACCGGGTTTCATCCCCTGGACGGCGCTCGCTACCTGCGAGACCACACGGGAATGGATGAGCGAGTGATCCGCTTGGTTGCGCATCACTCCTGCGCCCTCCTTGAGGCCGAGGAAAGAGGACTGCGCCAGGACTTGGCGCGCGAGTTCGAGAAGGAGAACTCCACGCTCGTGGATGCCATGATCTTTTGCGACATGACAACCACCCCTGACGGCAGTCCAACCACCTCCGAGAGCCGAGTGGCCGAAATCGTCGGACGGTACGGCCCAAACACGATCGTCGGCCGCTTCATCCAACGCGCCGCTCCTCAGATCCATGCCGCTGTCCAACGCGTCAGCGAGCGAATGAGCGCGGTTCAGGAAACCTATCAGCCTATGTAGGGCACCTTACGTGATGCATCTAGCCCGTGAGAGATACGAAGTCGCATCGACGGGTGAATGTCTAGCTTTTCGAGGTCCGTTGGCGAGACCCAACGGACCTCTTTAGATTCCGTGCTGGTCCGAAGGCATCCGCCAACTGGCCGGGCATGGAAACAGATGGAAAATTGCTGACGAACTTCACCGTCGTCGTACTTCATAACGTGCCGGGGGTCGGTGTAGGTACCTACAATACCTTCTACGACTACCATGATTCCGGTCTCTTCTTCGACTTCCCGCACGACCGTTTGCGAGATGTCTTCGCCTACCTCGTGACCACCGCCAGGCAGGGCCCACAGATCGTTATCGGTCTTGTGGATAAGCAGGAGATTCCCACTCGCGTCCCTGACCACGGCGGTCACGGATGGGACGACCGAGTTAGCTTTTGGCGCGGCAGGGTCGCGGTAGTAGTCGACTCGACTCACTTGTAGGCACCTTCACAATCAGTGGGTGACGCGATCCTGCGGGCACCGTCCCAGACACGTTCCAGACTTTCCGTATACGTATCGAAGATCTCGCCACCAGGGACGCGTTGAATGTGCAGCACGGGCGCCATGTAGGCACCCACACCATAAACGTGCCCGTTCGCCAACATCTCGTCATCGGATCGATAAATCGAGTTATAGAGCGTCGTGGCATGGACCCTGAACTCCACTCCGGGGAGTTGAAATAAGGGACCGTAATTCAGTAGCGCGTTGCGCACCTTCCCCGCCATTGCCAGTCCGATACCTTCATCTTCACCTCGCACGGCGACGGCTTCACTGGCCGGATCTCCAAGCATGAAGCGAACTGGCACACCAGCGGCCGACTTTTCGCGCACTAGGCGGTGAAATCGAGGGTCCTCCGTAAGCCAAAACCCGGAGTACACCAGCACGTCGAAGTGCGTCGTCGCGCCGGCGTACAGCTTCACCCATGCGTCTTGAGGGACGACGTTTCGGTGCGGGTAGAGCTTCACCAGCTCTGAGTCGCTGGACGCTGTGACCTCTTCGGAGGTTCGTTCGTCCGGCCACAGATACGAGACCTCGCGGTGAAGCATTGAGGCCACGGCGTACTGAAACCGCCGGTACGGCTTGCGTTTGGGGTCGGAAATCCAGCGCTCAACGGTCTTCGGTGAGACTCCCAGACGCTCTGCCACCTGCTCCAACTTGAGGCCGGCCGCCGTGATCGCCCCACGAAGCCTCTCGTTCGCCATACGACTACTCCCATCTGGGACGTCCTGGGACGACTTCGACCCTAGCGAGTCGCGGGCAAGTCGTACATGCACGGAGTCCAACGTCCTCCGCTTCGCGGCCAAGCTGAGACATGCCGCCGAGCCGAGGCGGCGCCCGCCCACCAAGAACCCCTCGAACGTCCCCTCTTGACGAACAAGCGAGACAGGTATTACATGTATCTCATGGCCCGGACGTCCCGGTAACAGGGGGCGGAAGGGTGCTGCTTGACCTGCACGAACTCCGCCCGGAGGGCCCCGTGAAACGGGTCCGAAGGAAGCGGGCCTTCCTTGAGAACTGAACAGTGATCGTGCGGGGCTGACGCGGGAGCGGCGGTCGCGGTAGGTGTCTAGGGCGAGGGCCCGGGGGCAAACCGCTGCGATGAACGTCGTTCCTCTCCGACGCGCTTGGCAGGCGCTGGCCGGTGACGGCTACGGAGAAGGACAGCGGGGCCCCAACGCACGTGGCGGGATGAGAAGACCGCCCCCGAGTCGGCCGGGTGATGCCGTCGGCGGCACGACATGCCACCTGCACCAGCTCTGCATGATCTCGGAGCGCACGTGCAGCCGCCCTGCTGGCGTCAAAGCAGTGACGATGACGCACCGACTCAGGCTCGGGACCGGGCCGCCGTGGCAACGGCGCTCCGGTGAAGCCTGCCCCCTTACCCCTCCGAGCAGGAGGTTTCCGATGCAACGACCGCTTGGGGCGCCGCCCGTGCTGGACCGGCACGGCGCCGGCTATGCCCACCGCGTCACCACCGCGCACCACACGCTTTCGCGCGGTTGAGCACCAGTGCTCACGGTCCCTTCCGTCCGGCCACCACACAGGCGACGCCGGGCGGCGGGGCGCCGCGATCACTCGTACTCCGCTCACCCCGACTTTGAGAGGGACGACTCGATGGACACCATGCTCACCAGCGTCATCGCCGTACTGGGCACCCTGGCCGGTGCCGCCGTCTCCGGGCTGCTTCAGCACCGGGCGGCCCGCATAGAGCGTGTCTCCGCCCGCAGTGAGCAGCAGCGCCGCGACCAGATGACCGCGGTGACCGCGCTGGCCGTCGCACTGTCGGACCACCGCCGTGCGATGTGGGAGGTCCGGGACGCCGACCTGACCGGGCAGAGTGCGCAGCGCATACAGGAGCTGCGCGACGAGTCGCACCGCACCCGCAGCGCCATCACCGACCCGGCTGTGCGGCTGCGGCTGCTGATTGCGGAGGAGGCCGTGCGGGCCGCCGCCGCGGCGGCCACCACCGCCACCTACGTCATGCGTGACGCCGTTGACCTGGCCGAACTTCAGGCCATGCGGCGCTCTGCGCTGGAGGCTCACGACGCGTTCGTGAACACCGCTGGCGCCTTTCTCGGTGCTTGACCCTTCCGTCTCCGTCCCGCGCGGCGGTCCCGTGCGGGTGCGGTGGCCGGAGGGTCCGGCTGATCGGCGAAAGGACCTGATTGTGAGCAAGAAGCAGTGGGAGGACAAGGCCGACGAGGCGGCGAGGCAGGAAGTGTACTGGCGTTCAAGCGCCATCGATTACCGCTCAAGCCCTGATCTGAAGGCCGAGTACGAGAGCCGCGCCAAGGCCGCGATGGAGGAGTACTGGCGTTGCGTCGGCAAGGCCGACGGCGAGGAGTAGCCGTAACCGGCGCGTGGCCCCGGGACTGCGCCCCCGGGGCCGCGCCCTGCCTCACCCCGCAGGGCCCTGACCGGCCGCTTTGCCTCGCACCGGCGTGGCCGTCCGGCTGCGCCCGACACGAACGGCCGCGGCCCCGGGGAGGCACCCCCGGGACCGCTTGGGCCGTCCCACTTGGAAGGACTCACGACCCATGACCACTGTACGAATGCTGGCCGCCGTCGGGGACCCGATGCAGGGGCCGACGGCGGCGGAACTGGACGCGATCGAGCAGGAGATGCCCGTCATCCTCGCGGCGGTCGATCTGCTGGACGCGCGGATTCAGGTGCTGGACCGCACGCCGAACCAGCTGGACGAGCAGCGCATCCGTCGGGCCCGGCGGCGGCTGCTGGCCGCCCGCCGCGACCTGGCCAACCGCGCCCTGGACGTGCCGGAGGTGGGGGCATGAGCACCCTGCACGAGGCGCTGACCGCCGCCCACGCCGAAGTGAAGGCGGAGATTGCCCGCACCGACAACAAGGTGGCCCTTCTGCTCGCCTTCAACGGGGCGGTCCTGCTCGGTGTCGCCACTGCCGCGACGGCCGTACGGGTACCGCCGGCGGCCCGTCTGGTCGGCGCGCTGGGCATCGCGGCCCTGCTGGCCGCCGTCGCGCTGCTGCTGGCGACGGTCCGACCCAACCTGACCGGCCGGTCGGCGGGCTTCCCGCGGTGGGCGACGCTGACCGGCGAGGAGGTCCGCGACGAGCTGCGCACCGACCGCCGGGCCGACCACATCCGGGTGCTCTCGCGCATCGCGGTCGCCAAGTACACCCGGCTGCGCCGCGCCATCGACCTGACGGCCGTCGGCGGCCTGCTGCTCGTGCTGGCCGCCGCCCTCACCGCGGGGGGCATCTCATGAAGCGCCGCCCGCACGCCCGGCTGCGGCACCGCCTCTACCGCCGCCTGCACCCCCGCGCCTACCGCGCCGGCCAGCTCGCCGAGCAGCGTCACATCCTCGACTGCCCTCTGGACTACACCCGCACGGCGAGCGGAGGTGCGGCATGAGCGTGCTCAATGCCCGAATCTCGGCTCGGATGGACGCGGTCCGCGCGCGGGCCGGTGAGGACCCGGACGTGCTGTGGCTGCTGAACTTCGCCAGGGCCGCTGCGGTGGCCGGCCGCCAGCAGTCGGAGCAAATCCGCCGGCTGACGGCGGAGAGGGACGATCTGGCGCGGGCGAGTAAGGACTACCGGCACCTGTCGGAGGCGGTCGCCGAGACTATGGACGACCCGAACCTGTGGGACGGGGACGACGCCGAGCCGGAAATCCTGGCCCGCTACGTGCGGTGGCTGGCGCAGAAGCGCGCCGCCGACCTGGCCGGCGCGAAGGAGCTTCTGGGAATCCCGCCGGTTGTCGTGATCTGCGGCAGCACCCGCTTCTGGGAGCGGATGGCCGACGCCGCGTGGTCGGAGACCTTGCGCGGCCGGATCGTCGTGCGCCCGGATGTGGACATGAAGCGTCCGCGTCAGGGCTACGCGGACGCCGTCGCAGTCAAGACCGACCTGGACGCGCTGCACCGGGCAAAAATCCGGCTGGCGGATGAGGTGCTGGTGGTCGGCGACTACATCGGCGACAGCACTCGTGCCGAGATCACCTATGCCCGCGAGCTGGGCATGCCGGTCCGTTTCACTCATCCCGAGGTGGACGCCCCGGCATCCACCTCTGCCCTGGAAGGGGCTGCATCATGATCCGCATTGTGGGGGCGGCCTACCTGGCCGCGCTGCACGCCGACCGGGACGCCGCTTCCGGTCGCGTCCAGGAGTTGCTGGAAGCGCTGGACGGGCAGTGGGCCGATCACGTCCGGTGCGTGCTGGAGATGGCCGAACAGCGCGAAGGCGCCGAACGGGTCGCGCTCGCGGCCACCGAAGAGAGCGCCCGGCTGTGCCGGGCGGCCGTGGCTGCGCTGCTGGTCATCGCCCGTCAGCAGCACCGCGTCGCCGAGCTGGAACGGCAGCTTGCCGACACCCGCCCGACGCCGCCGTGGCTGTACCTGCTGCGCAAGTGCGGGGAGCCGCACAGCCTGCACCCCACGCAGGAGGCTGCCATGGACCATGCGGTCGCCTGCGGGGCGTCGCGCACCGGCTGGGGTCCCACCTCGGACCGGCCGGCCACCGAGGTGGCGTGGCGGGTGGAGGCCGTGGCTGTGGTGCCGGAGCAGGAGCCGGGCGCGGCGCGCCGTGATGCCGCGTGATTCCCGGCGTGTTCGCGTCCTGGCCGGGGCTGTCCGGCTGGTCTCCGTGGCTGGTGCTGCCACTGGCCGTGACCGTGCTCGCCGCCGTCGCGCTGGCGGTCTGGCGACTGCGCCGGTCGGTGTGGCTGGCCGGTATCGGCCCGCAGGCCGTCGTCGCCCTGGGGGGCGTCGCCGTCAGTGTGTACGGGCTGTGGGGGTTCGCCACGGAGACCGTGCACCTGCCGGTCCCGCTCGCCGTCGCGTTCATCGGCGTCTTCGATGCGGCGGAAATGGTCCTGCTGGTCATGCTCTACCGTGCCGCCGACCCGGAGGTCGGGTGGACGCGTGAGCTGCGGCTGATGCACCGCACCGCCTGGACCCTGGTGGCCTTCTCCGGCGCCATGAACGCGGTGCATGCCCCCAACTGGTGGGCGCGGCCGGTGCTGGCGGCGGTATCAGCCCTGGCCGCGTGGCTGATCGAACTGCAACTGCGCAGCAAGCTGCACGCCGCCCGGCCGAACGAGGACGATGACGCGCGGCCGGGTCCGGCCCGGCTGCTGGCGCTGCTGTGGCAGCACGCCTGGGCGGCCGTCTTCACCCTGCTCGGACTGGACGCCCGCGCGTCATCGTCGGCCATCACCCGCGCCGCGCAGGCCCAGCGGGCCGCACAGCGCGTCTACCGCCTGCGCCTGGCTCTGGAGAACCCGGCACCGGCGGTGACCAGCAGTCCGCGGGCCCTCCGGCGGTCCTGCCGGCGTACCGAGCGGCTGCGCCGCCGGGCCCAGTCCGCGCTGGACAGGGCGGACGTGGGCACCGACACCCGCCAGAGCCTGGCCCTGGCCCAGCGGATGACCACCTTGACCCGCGCGGCGGAGGTGGCGCTGCTCGACTACACCGACACCCCGAAGGTGGTGGCGACGTTCGAGGGTCTGGCCGTCACGCCGGCCGCCGACCGCATCACCGCCTCGGCGGCCATGCGGGAAGCCGAGGACGCGCGGCAGCGCGCGGATGCCGCGCGGCAGGAGGCGGATGCCGCGCGGCAACGCGCGGAAGAGGAACTGGCCGCCGCGCGCCAGGAGCTGGCACGCGTGGAAGACGCGCGGCGCACGCTGCTGGAGGAACAGGAGGACATTGCCGGGCAGTCCGAGACCGCGCGGCAGCGCGCGGAAGACGCGCGGCGGGACATCGACGCCGCGCGGCAGCGCGCGGCAGCGATTGTGGACGCCGCGCGCAAGGAAGCCGACCGCACCCGCCGCGACGCTGATCAGGCGCTGGCAGAGGTCCGTACGGCGGCCGACGAGCAGCAGCGCGCCTTGGATGAGCTGACCGGCCGCACCGAGGGCGAGCGGGGGCGCCTCCGTGAATACGAGGAGGCGTTGCAGCAGCTCACCACGCAGGTGCAGGAAGCCGCCCTCATCCGTGACCGCCTGCGCGGCGACCTGGCCGCGCTCGCCCCGCAGGCGCCCGAAGCGGCCCTGTCCGGCGACGGACCCGCCTTCCGCTCAGAGGCCAAAGAGGCAGGCTGGCGCTACTACCTGCTCACCCTGGAGACCTCCCAGGGGCAGGAGGAGCCGGCCGCCGCCGCCCTGGCGGCGCGGTTCGGGGTGGACGCCGGAAACGCGCGGAACTGGCTGCGTGACTTCCGTGCCGCGCGCGCCGCGCAGCTTGCCGCGCGCCCGCCGCGCGCCGCCGCGCACACCGAGCACCAGCGGCCCGACCACGCACAGCAGGAGACGGCCGCATGACCGTCCCGATCGTGTGCGCGGACCTGTTCCGCGCGGTGATGACGGCCGCCGGATGGCGCTGTCAGTGCTCCGGCCAGTGCGGCCAGGGCCACGCGAAGAGCGAGGGCCGGTGCCCGCGGGAGCACGACAGCTACGCCGGCGCGGCGGGCGGCTGGGTGCGGCTGATGGCCGCCCCCGCCGGCCCGGCCGTCCCCGAGCGGCAGGCCGCCGCCCTGAGCGCGGCGCCGCTGCGGGCGTGGTGCCCGACCTGCCTGACCGCCGCCCGCAAGCACACCCACCGCACCGCCGACGACGGCCAGGGCGAGCTGTTCGGCCTGTAACCCGGCGGGCGGTGGGTCCGCTCAGATTCGAGGAGGAACCCGTGGGATATGCGCACTACGAGATCACCCGCAGCGACGGAGTGACGGTCCAAGCCGGGTACGGCGTCCAGGCCATGTGTGACTGGCCGGGCTGCCCTGAGACGGTCTCGCGTGGGATGGACGCCCTGTGCGGGCTGACGCCCGGCGGCGACGAGTACGGCTGCGGCAAGTGGTTCTGCGACGAGCACCTGTTCATGGCCCCCGAGGGGCCCGGCTACCGCTGCCCGCCCTGTCGCGGCAACGGCACCACCCCGCTGGAGTCCTCGCCGGACGCCATGACCGTCACGTTCGGCCCTGACGGTGCACCGACCGCCCAGGCCAGCGGCTACGAAGAAGACGACGCGTGCGGCGATGGCTGCTGCATCTGCTACTGCGTGGGTGAGGACTGCGCCTGCGTCGAGTGCCTGTACGACAAAGGCTGACGGCTGCCTGCGGCCCGCAAAACCGCCCGCACGGCCGCAGCTGCGGAGCAGGGCGGCCTGTTCGACCTGTGACCCGGCGGCCGGTGCGCCGCCCGGCCGCCGGGTCATCCCCTCTTCCCCCTTGATCAAGGAGCGCTCATGTCTCCGCCCCGCCGTTACCAGTTCGACAATCAGCTCCCCGCGCCCCGGGCCGGGCGCGGGGAGGTCGTCCACCGGCCCGAACCTCTGGCGTCCGCCGCCGATATGGGCGGGTACCGCGTCATCGTCCAGCACATCCATCAGGCGCCGCCGGACCGCACCGCACAGCGCGTCGCTCTTGGCGCCGGGGCCGGGGCCGGGGCGGTGGCCGCCGGGGTGTGCTTCGGGCCGCTGCTGGCCACCGCCGCTGTCTCGGTCGCCACGATCCTCGTCATCGGCGGGCTGATCGTCGCGGTCGGCGTGTGGGGCGTGGTCAGCGTCGTGCGCGCCGTCTCCCCGCCCGCCCCGGGCGGCAGGCCTGCGGCCCGCCGCTGAGGGGGGACGGCTGCCCGCGCCGCCCCGGCACACGCCGGGGCGGCAAGGGGAGCCGGGACCGCCCCGGTGCCGAGAGGAGCCTCATGTTCAACAAGAAGAACGATGCGAAGGACGTTGCCGACTACCGCGCCAAGAAGGCCGAGCACAACGCCCGCTTCAACCGGGCGGACGCCGACCCGAACAGCGACGCGTTCGTGGCCTCGAACGACGCCGTGGCCGACGCCGCCCGCCGCGTGTCGCGGTGGCGGCGGTGACCTTCCGGGCGGGTGACACCGTCCTGATCGTCTCGTGCGAGGACGACCCGCGCGCGGCCGGCCGGACCGGCCGGATCGTGGATGAGGTGCCGCCGACGCACCGCACGGACGGCCGCTGGACCGTGCACGGCGTCGGTCTTCTCATCGGCCCCGTGCTGTGCCGTACCTCCGAGCTGCGCGCGGTCGGCTGACCGGCCGCCCCCGATCCGCCCGGACCCGCACCGGGCGGTGAGGAGGACGCCGGGCACCCCGCCCGCGCCTGAGAGGAGCCCGCCATGCCCGTCACCACCGACTACGGCTTCGAACCCCGCATCGCCGAAGAGGTCGGCACCGACACCGTCCTCGTCTGCTGCGACGAGACCATGACCGCCGCCGGCCCCGACGAGTACGGCGGCATCGTCCACACCTGCGGCTCCTGCGGGACCCAGGCCGACGTGGACGTTTGCGGCTTGCTTGACGACATCCGCGAGAACGCCGTCAGGCCCGTCGCGCATCAGTCCGTTCGCGAGTACATCGCCGCCAAGGAAGCCGGCGACACCGAGGCCACCGCACGGATCGTCCGTGAGGTGTGCACGCGCTTCGCCACCCGCACCACCGACGGCTCCGAAGCCGCCGAACTGCTCGAAGCGACCCTGACCACCCGCCTCAGCAGCAAGAACGACTGAATCGCACAGCCGTCCTGCCGGGCCCGGCCGCCCACCTTCCACAGCCAGCGGCCGGGCCCGCCCCATCCCTCGTGAGAGAAAGGGACTGTCAGTGAAGCACCCCGATGACGACTCCGAGCTGTTCCACCGGCTCGAAGCCGAAATGAACGCACCGCCCGGCGCGGACGTGGTCGACCTGGACAAGGCACGCTCCGCCCGCACCGGGCCCGAACCTGCCCCCTCCCCGGCACCGGAGCCGGAGCCGGACCAGCCACAGGACCCGGACGCGCCTGCGGCGCTGGTCGACCAGCCGGCCCCGGCCGCTGAGGGCCCCGGGTACCTGGGTCGCCTGGCCGGGGCCCGGCGCCGCGACGTGATCCCGCAGTGGCTGCGGTCGGCGGCGGAGCTGAAGACGGCCGCCTCCTGGGTGGCCCGCCACTACGCGCATGCCACCGGCTACCACGCGCTGCGCGCCCCCGTCTACGCCGCCCGGCTCGCCTTGCAGGTCCCGGCCGGGGCGGCCCGGTTCGTCGGCGGCATGCTGCGGTGGGTGGCTGACCGCGAGGGCGAGCCGGTCCGGCTGGCCGCGGTGCGCCGCGAGGACGCCGGTGAATACCTCAGGCTCTCGCGTCAGCGTGACGGCCGGGTGCGGCTGCGCACCCTGGCCGCCGTGCTGGGCCTGTTCACCGGCCTAGGGGCGGCCCTGGCCCTGTACGTGCTGGCCCCGGGCTGGCTGCTGGCCCTGACCGTCGGCGCGGTGACGATGGCGCTGGGGGCAGCCGGGCGGCGGGCGGACGATCCCGTCATCCACCGGGCGGTGGAGCTGCCCAAGGCCACCAAACTCACCAGTGACATCGTGCTGCGCGCGCTCGGAGCCCTGGGCATCCCCGCTATCAGCCAGGCGCAGTCCAAGGGCAAGGACGGGTTCGAGTTCACCGCCCCGATCACCCGCGACGGGCCCGGCTGGCGCGCGGAGGGCGATCTCCCGTACGGCGTGACGGTCACGGACGTGATCGAGCGCCGCGACCGCCTCGCCTCCGGTCTGCGCCGGCCGCTGGGCTGCGTGTGGCCGGAGGCCGTCTCCGAGGAACACACCGCCCGCCTAGTGCTGTGGGTCGGCGACCAGGACCTGAAGTCGGCCCCCAAACCCGCCTGGCCACTGGCCAAGTCCGGGACGGTGGACCTGTTCAAGCCCGTCGCCTACGGCACCGACCAGCGCGGACGCTGGGTCGATGTCACGCTGATGTTCATCGCCGGGGTGATCGGCGCGATTCCCCGCATGGGCAAGACGTTCCTGCTGCGTCTGCTGCTGCTCATTGCGGCCCTCGACCCGCGGGCGGAGCTGCACACCTACGACATGAAGGGCACCGGCGACCTGGATCCGGTCGGGGAGAAGGTCTCGCACCGGCACGGCGTCGGCGAGGAAGACGAGACCATTCAGTACGCGCTGGCCGACTTCCGCGCGCTGCGCGAGGAACTGCGCCGGCGTACCAAGGTGATCCGCTCGCTGCCGCGGGACATCTGCCCGGAATCCAAGGTGACCAGCGCCCTCGCCGACAAGCGCTCGCTCGGACTGCATCCGATCGTTATCGGCGTGGATGAGTGCCAGGTCCTGTTCGAGCACTCCGACCACGGCAAGGAGTTCGAGGAGATCGCCACCGACCTGGTCAAGCGCGGGCCGGCGACCGGGATCGTGCTGCTGCTGGCCACTCAGCGCCCTGACGCCAAGTCGCTGCCCACCGGCATCAGCGCGAATGCCGGGGCCCGCTGGTGCCTGAAGGTCATGGGCCAGACCGAGAATGACATGGTCCTGGGCACCAGCTCTTACAAGCGCGGCGTGCGGGCCACGATGTTCTCCTGGGGTGACAAAGGCCTGCACTACTTCGTCGGCGAGGGTGCCGACGCCCGGATCGTCTCCGCGGCCTTCGTGGACGCCCCCGGCGCCGACGCCATCGCCGCGCGCGCCCGCACCGTGCGCGAAAAGGCCGGGCGCCTGTCCGGCTACGCCCTGGGGGAAGCAGCCGAGCAGGTCACCGGCCCGGCCTACGACCTGCTCGCCGACATTCTCGCCGTGGTCCCGGCCGAGGAGGCCAAGGCGTGGTCCGAAACCGTGGTGGCCCGCCTCGCCGAGCTGCGCCCCGAGGTGTACGCCGGGTGGGAGCCGGAGCACCTCGCCTACATGCTCAAGCCACATGGCGTTCCCACCATCCAGGTGTGGGGCAAGACCAGCGCCGGCAAGGGCGCCAACCGGCGCGGCATTGAGCGCTCCCGCATCCTCAAAGTGGTAGCGGAGCGTGACGAAAAGCGGGATGCGGGCTGACCGAAACCGGTGCTGGACCTAGCGGCGGCCGCTGCTAGATCTAGCACCGCCCTTAGCGCCCCAATTCCGCCGTGATCAGGTACCTAGCCGCTAGCGCCTCACCTGTGCGAATCCCGGAAACCCACCTGGAAGGGCCCGCGATGCCCCCTGCCCTCCTCGCTATATCCGCCTGGCTTGCCGTGACTGTGTGTTACGGCGCGTTGTGTGCCGCATCGCCGTTCGGCAACTGCCGCAAGTGCCGCGGATTCGGTTTCGCCCTCAAGACCGACCGTCGCGGACGGCTCAAGCGCGGCAAGCACTGCCGCCGCTGCGACGGCACCGGCATCCGCATCCGTCTTGGCCGGCGCCTGTACAACCTGGCCGCGCGCATCCACCGCGACGGCACCCGCTGACCACACTCGCGAAGGAGGTGCCGCCGTGGCGGTCACCGTCTCGTTCGTCGCCCTGTTCGGGCTGGTCCTGTTCTTCCTGCTGCGCTCCAAGTCCCTGAGCTGGGGGGCCGCGTTCGTCGCCGTGATGTTCGGCTTCTACCTCGCCTCCACCGGCGCCTCCAAGCCCGTCAACCAGCTCAGCGAAGCCGTAGTCAACGCCCTCAGCAACCTCTGAAGGAGGACTGACCCGTGACCGATACCCCTCCCGCCTGGCCGGACGGCCGGCTGCTGGCCCTGGATATCGAGACCACCGGCACCGACCCGGAAACGGCCCGTATCGTTGCCGCGGCCCTCGTGGCCGTCGGCGGCGGCGCCCCGGCCGAGACCACGACCTGGCTGCTGGACCCCGGCGTGGACATCCCCGCCGAGGCCACCGCCGTCCACCACATCACCACGGATGTGGCCCAGGCGGACGGCAGGCCGGCTGTTGAGGCCCTGCCGGAAATCGCCGCGGCCGTGACCGGGCCCCGGGGGCAGTGGCACATACCGCTGGTGGTCTTCCGCGCCCCCTACGCGCTGACCGTCATTGCCCGCGAATGCGCCCGCCACCACATCGACTTCCCCGCCGACCAGGCCGCGCCGGTTCTCGACCCGTACGTCATCGACAAGCAGATGGACCGCTACCGGCGCGGCCGGCGCACCCTGCCCGAGCTGTGCCGGCACTACCAGGTGCGCCACGACGGGCCCAACGACGCCGCGCACGACGCCATGGCCGCCGCCCGGCTGGCCTGGCGCCTGCCGCGCGCCCACCCCGCCCTGGCCGCCATGTCCCCGCCCGACCTGCACCGCAACCAGACCGCATGGGCTGCTGAGCAGGCCGCCGGACTCCAGGAGCACAAGCGCCGCACCGACCCGACCGCTCACGTAAGCGGCGAGTGGCCGCTGATCCCCGCCGACACCTGAGGAGCCCCGTGTTCGAGATCCGCGTCATCTGCGACCCCGACGACGCCGGCACCGTGACCGCCGCCCTCGAAGGTGCCTTCCGCACCGGAGCGGTGCGCCGCCTGCCGTCGCGCACCCCGGGCAAGGCCCGGTTGTACGTCACCGCCGACCACCAGCCCGCCGCCGAGCAGCAGGCCGCCGTGTGGCCGACGCCGGACGCGGCCTACGCCGCCGCACCGGGCATCACCGAAGAACTCGCCTGGACGGCAGAGGCGGCCGTGGCCGCGCTGCGCCGCCGCGGCCCGGCCGACCGCACGTTCTACCTGCGCAAGGCCGCCGTCCTGGACCGCATCGCACTGCTGGACGACGACACCAGCATCTTCAGCGACCCCGCCGAAGTCGCCACCGACGCCGCCCGCTACCTGCTCGCCCTCGACCGCAACGGCATGGGCGACAGCGCCGGCGCGGGCACCGTTCCGCCGCAGACCCTGGACGCCGCCCGCGACCCGCGCGGCTACATCCGCCAGGAATACGCCGCCTGGCACCGGCGGGAACTGGCGACCGCTGACCAGCCCGCGCCGGAGGCGCCGTGAACCGGATGTTGCGCGGCCCGGACGGCCGCCACTGGCAAGAGCGTGTCGACCACTTCGACAAAGAGGTCAAGCAGTGGGTGGCCGAGCTGACGGCGGCGGTGCGCAATCCCGGAACCTTCGCACACACGAGGGCGGCCCCGGATCATTGGCGTGAGAAGGGGCCGCCCCTTGTGACTACGCAGGGTCGACGAGCAGCGGAAAGCCGGCGAACCCGTTGTCGGTCTGGAACACCAGGGCGACGCCTTCAGCTTCCAGGATCGCCTTCTCGTCGGGCGTAGGTTCACCGGGCAGCAAGACGGCGACCCGCAGCGTTTCGGGCTTATCCAGATGGCGCCGGTAGTCCGCCAACTGCCCGATCGCCATCCGAATATTGGGCCGCGTGGTGAGGCCCTTGGCCTCGTACAGCACGTGATCGGTCTCGTCGTACAGATCAGGCGTGAGCGTGGTGCGTTCGCCGGCGACCGTGATCTGAAAGCTGCTATAGGCGTGCCCGGCCTTTTCGAGGTGTTCCTCAAAGGCCGTCACGAGCTGTCCCTCACGGCGGTTTACCGTCCGCTCACCGCCGGCAACAGTGGCGGTGGTCTGGCTCGTGCTGTGCTTCTCCGTCTTCTTGCTCTTGACGCCCGGCTTGGCCGGCTCCTCGACCTTCGCGGGAATGGGCAGAACGCTGGTCTCCTGCGCGGGCTGCACCGAGTCGTCGGACCGGATGTCGGTCTGCTGCGGATCCACCGGGCGCAGCCGGAAGACGTAAACCCGTCGCAACATACCCTTCGGGTCGTGGTCCCAGCGCTCCGTATACGGGACGACGCTATCGACGGTCATCTGCCCGACGTACCGCTGCAGCTTGGCCCCGCCCGGCTTGACGTAGCCGTCAGAGATGAACAGGTGCAGTTCCAGCCCCTGCGCCACGTGGTTGAGCAGCGTACCGTTCAGTCCGGTCAGTACCTGGTGTCCGACCGGGCCGGTTCCGGTGTAGTCGAAGACGGCCCCCGCTTCATCGGCTTCGGCCCAGCCATCGAAGTTGTAACCGTGCTGCTTGCTCTTGTGCGGGTCGGAGAACACGAACAACTTGTTCGATGCCCGGACCGGCACGATCCCTGCCTGAGACGCGCGTTCATGGGCCTCCGGGCCCCCAAAGGCCACGGCCAACGCCGTACGGGTCGTCTCCAGGCCCAGCTTCAGTTCCAGATCATCACTCGACATCTCGCCACAGTACGACGCACCACTGACACCCCCACTTTCGCGGGCGCTGCACCTGGTGCGCGCCACGATTGAGGGCGGCCCCTCTCACCAAAGACCGGGCCGCCCTCTCCTCCCAGCACACCTCAACAGAGCACTGGAGGTCTCCAGCATGACCCAACCTGCCCCCGTCCCGCGAGCCGTTCCCCGGCCGTTCCGGCCGCGGCTGCTGGATGTGTACTGCTGCACCGGCGGCGCAGCCCGCGGCTACCACCCCGCGGCCCGCACCGTCACCGAGGTGCGCCGCCTGCGTCGGACCCAAGGCTGGCACGTCCGCCCCCGCGGGCGCGACATCTGCCCCGGGTGCTGGAAGGACGGTCAGCGATGACGCCCCCACCCTTCCGTACGGCCCTGGAACTCGCCGCGGCCGGGATTCCTGTGCTGCCTCTACGCAAGGGCAAGGTCCCCTTCGCCAACTGCCGCACGTGCCTCTACACCTCATGCGGTGGGCGCCCGAACATGAAGGCCCCCGGCCCCTGCACCTGCCCGGCCCCCTGCCACGGCTGGGCCGCCGCCACCACCGAGACCGGCGTCATCACCTCGCCTGCATGGGCGACCGCATGGCAGGGCGCCGGGGCGGTCGCCTACCACCCCGCCGGGGCTGGGCTGACCGTGCTGGACCTCGACAACGATGAAGCCATCACCTGGGCACAGGCCAGCCTGCCGCGCACCGTGGTCGTGGCGACCACCCGCGGCCAGCACTGGCTCTACCGCGGCACGATGCCGTCCGCCAACGCGGTGAGGCCCGGCGTGGACATCAAGTCCCGCATGGCCTACGCCCGCTGGATCAGCCCGGGTCCCGGCGCCCCGTCTGGTCTGCTGGCCCGCGCGGCCGGTCTGCCCGACACCGTGCGCGCGCTGGTCGTGAAGCAGCAGCCCGCGGCCCGGCCGGTCATCGCCGCGCCCGCACCCGCCGGCGGCGGACAGTGCCCGCACCGCACACCCGCCTACCTGGAGCGGGGCATTGCCATGGCAGAGCAGCGCATCACCGACGCCCGCAGCGCGGTGCACGCCACCGTCTACGGGGCGTTCCTCGCGGTGCTGTCCGTGCACGGCCGGTGCGGCTGCCTCACCGACGGCCACGTCACGCGGCTGTTCGTCGCCGCGCAGGCCAAGGGCGAAACCGCCCGGCACTGCACGGACGCGTGGGCCAACGCCCGCGCGAAGTTGGGGGTGTAGCCGTGTCCGAGGACGGCAAGCCCCCGGCGCGGGAGGTCATCACCGACTACGCGCAGGCCCACTTCCGCTACTTCCGCACCGCGGACGGGACCGTGTACGCGCAGAGGAACGGCCACCCCGTGGCCCGCCCGATCCGCTCCCAGGGCACCACCGGCAGCCACCGCCAGGAACTCATGGTCGGCCTGTTCAGGGACGGGTGCGGCGTGTTCAACGGCACCGCCATGAAGGAGGCACTGGACTTGATCGAAGCACTCGCACTGACCGAGCACGTACAGCCCGTGCACATCCGCGTCGCCCCCGGATTCGACGGCGCCACCTGGCTCGACCTGGGCCGCACCGACGGACAGTCCGTCCGTATCCACCCCACCGGCTGGGACATCGCCGTCCCTGACCCGCGTGAGGTGTGCTGGCGGCGCACCCAGCTCACCGGGGAACTGCCCCTGCCGGCCAAGGACACCGACGGCAAGGGCATCGACCTGCTGCTGCGGCTGTGCAACTTCGCCACCGCGCAGACCGAATGCCTGGCCATCGCGTGGTTGATCGGCTGCCTAGGACCGTCGGTGCCCGTCCCCGCCCCGTTCCTCACCGGCCCACAGGGGGCGGGCAAGTCCACCGGCGGGCGGATGCTCGTACGGATCGTCGAGGGCATGAGCGGGGACCTGCGCCGCGCACCGAAGGACGAGGAGAACCTGATTGCGGCGGTGGCGGCCGGGTGGGTCACCGCCCTGGACAACCTCTCCCACATGACCCCGGACCTGTCGGACGCGATGTGCTGCATCGTCACCGGCGCCGAGAATGTCAAGCGTGCGCTGTTCACCGACGGGGACGTGTTCCGTGCCCGCTACCGCCGCCCCCTGCTGCTGACCGGCATCGACGTGGGTGTCATCCGGCCCGACCTCGCCGAACGCCTCCTGCCCTTGCGCCTGGAACGCCCGCGGGTGCGGCGCACCGAAGCGGAGTTGTGGGCGGAGTACGCCGAGGTGCTGCCGGTCATTCTCGGGTCTCTCCTAGATCTGACGGTCAAGGTCCGTGCGGCTAAGGCGGAGACGCCGACCGATCTGCGGATGGCGGACTTCGCGCATCTGTGCGCGCAGCTCGATGCGGCGACCGGCTGGGCCACGCTCGCGGCCTACCGGGCCAGCCTGGACGACCTGAATGACGACGTGATCGAGGGCGATCTGCTCGCGCAGACCGTCCTGCGGCACGCCGACACCATCGAAGCCGGAGCGGCGCAGCAGATGACCTCCACCGAATGGCTGCACTGCCTCAGCAGCCTCTACACCGGCGACGACTTCCGCCCCCTGCCCAAAGGCTGGCCGACCACGGGCAAGGTCCTCTCCGACCGGCTCAAGCGCCTCCAGCCCACCCTGGCCGCCCGGGGCCTCCTCATCGACTCGGGCCGCACCATGGCGGGCCGCTACCTCGAAATGGCCCGCGTGGAAGCACCGCCGGGGCACAAGCAGCAGCAGGCGTTCTGACCGGAACGCGCCGCTGAACAAGCAAGAGGAGCACGCCTTGCCCCCGGTGCTCCTCTTGCTGTTCGGCGCCGTGGCGCCCTGCAAGGTCGTGCCGCGAAGCGGCCCCTTCTCCACGCTTGAGCGTGCACCGCACCACAAAGAGACGCCCTCCTTTTTCCTAAGTAGGGACGGCTGCGTCATGTGCGTCATGCGGGCGCGAAACCGGCCCCTGACCAGCGGCGAAAAGCATGACGCAGACAGCGCCGCCTGCGTCATTCTGCGTCATGTGCGTCATGCGCTGGCGCAGACGATGACGCGCCGATGACGCAGCCCCGAACCGCTGCGTCATACAAAGCCGCAGGTCACAGAACCGAATGACGCAGATGACGCAATGACGCAGAAATCCGCGCTTCGGACAAGCGCGGCCCCCGAAACTGCCCTAGCCCCCGACTGCTGAGGAGCCACCGAATGGCCACACCCCCCGCCACCGCCATGCTCCGGGGCGAACTTCCGGACCGCTATCTCACCCCTCGCGATGTCGCCGCGATCTTCAACGTGTCGTTGGAGACCGTCTACCACTGGCGTAAGAAGCGCATCGGCCCGCCAGGCTTCCGCGTCGGTGTCCACGTCCGCTACGACCCCGCCGCCGTCCAGCGTTGGGCCCAGGAACAGATGGCCGCCAACAGCGCCGCCGCCTGACCACTCACCTGAACATCGTCACCGCAGGGGCACAGCTCGGGCGCTGTGCCCCTGCGACTTTCCCGGGGAGGATTCACCCCTTGGCAGGTCACATCCAAGACCGCTGGTACAAGACCGAGGTGGGGCCCGACGGTAAGCCCTCACGGGTCAGGACCGACCGCTACGGCATCGGGCTTCGCTACCGCGCTCGTTATGTCGGCCCGGACGGGACGGAGCAGTCCAAGAGCTTCCCGGACCGCGAGAAGAAGCGTGCCGAGAAATGGTTGGACCGCGTCAAGGCAGACATGGACGCGGGCCAGTTCATCGACCCGAAGGCCGGACAGATCACGTTCCGGGAGTACGCCGTCAAGTGGCTGACAGGCTTGACGACGGACCTGGGCAGTCAGGAAGTCGTGGACCGCCGCATCCGACTTCACGCCGTCCCGTACCTGGGTCCTCGCCCCATGGGGTCATTCAAGCCCGAACACATGCGAACCTGGCTGAGCACTCTTCAAACCGCCCTGCCGAACGCGACCTACCGGCGCGGCATCTATGACTCAGTGTCGTCGTTGTTCAACGCTGCGGTTGACGACGGAGTCATCAAGGTGAACCCGTGCCATGCGCGGTCCGTGAAGGCCCCGGAGCCCGACCCTCGGTTGATCCAGCCGTGGCCCGAGAGCCGCGTTTTCGCGGTCCGCGCCGGTTTGCCCGACCGGTACGCCGCCACCGTGGACGCCGCCGGCGGAGGCGGCCTGCGCCAGGGAGAGGTGTTCGGTCTGGCCGCCGAGAACATCGACTTCGACGCCGGATGGCTGCACGTACGTCAGCAGGTCAAGCGTGTCCGGGGAGCGCTCGTATTCGCTCCGCCCAAGCGCGGCAAGCTTCGCTCCGCACCGCTCAGTCCGGTGGTGGGCGGATACCTGCGGGACCACATGACCCGATTTTCTCCGGTCGAGGTCAAGCTGCCGTGGCGGACCCCGGACGGACCGTTAGTCACACGCAACCTGGTCTTCACCAGTGGCGTAGGCAACGCCATCTGGCGCAGCTACTTCGACGACTACGTGTGGAAGCCCGCTCTGGCGTTCGCGGGGGTCATCCCGCCCAAGCGGCCGGGAGAGCGCTACGCCGCCGCCCCGGACGACGGGATGCACGCGCTACGCCACTTCTACGCCTCTGTGCTTCTGGATGGCGGGGAGAGCATCAAGGCGTTGAGCGTCTACCTGGGACACTCGGACCCCGGTTTCACGCTGCGGATCTACACGCATCTGCTGCCGAGCAGTGAGGAGCGGACCCGGGCAGCCGTGTCCGCGGTTTTCCAGCGCGGGATGTCCGGGCCCCTCCCGCAGGCGGCTTGACGGCCCACGGACGGCCCACGGCCCACCGTGGGCGCCTATTCGGCGACTGCGTAGCTGGTCAGAGGCACTGCGGAGGAGCGGGCCCGCCAAACACACCCCATCTTGCCGTACGGCCAGCCCGCGACGGAAACGAGTACCTCACAGGGCTGTGATCCGGGGCACGGGGTGGGGGTGCGGTGGGGGTCTGCCGGGGCGGGCCTGGCATGGGCCATCGGCGGTCCGCTGGCGGCTGGGCACGGGCAGCCGGGTTCCGCCCGGGCACGGGTTCCGCCCCGGGCCGGGAAAACGCCGCCGCCCTCCGTGGCCGAGGAGCGGTTTTTCGCTCGGGCACGGAGGGCGGTGGGTGGTGTGCGGACGGTCACGGCGCGGGGCGGGCCGCGCCGGGCCGGACCGCGCCCGACCGCGCCGGGGCGGGCGGGCCAGGTCGGGCCTGCTGCGGCCCCGGGGCTCACACCCCGGGACCGGGCGACGTCCGTATTTCAGTCACCGGTCACGGATCACGAGTCGCTGTTCACGAGTCACTGATCACGCGATGGCGTCCGTACCTCGCTCACGAGGTGGCGCCCGCCTTCTTCTTACGGAGGAAGAAGACCGCGCCGCCGCCGACGACGACCAGCGCGACCGCGACGCCCGCGATCACCGGGGTGGCGTTGCTGGAGCCGGTCTCGGCCAGGTCGCCGCCCGCGCCGCCACCGGTGCTGCCGGAGCTGGTGCCGCCGGCCGAGGCCGGGCTGGGCTGGGACGAGGGCTTGCCGGGGGTGGTGCCGGCGGTCTTGCAGTCGAGGACGCCGGTGAAGGTCTTCTTGAAGCCGCCCTCACCCGCGATCGTGATCTCGTACGCCTGGTCCTCGCCGACCGGGACAGTGATCGTCTCGGACTTGCCCGGCGCGATCACGTGCTCCTTGCCGGAGAGCTGGAACTTGAACGGCGCGTCGCCCTTGTTGGTGGCGGTGACGTCCACGCCGCCCTTGGAGCAGTTCTTCTCCGCGGTGACGGCCGGGGCCGCGCCCTGCTTCTTCCAGGAGGCGGTGGCGGTCGCGGTGGCGGTGGACTCGCTGGAGCCGGCCAGGATCATGGTCTGGCTCTTGACGCGGCCGACGCTGCCGGTGAAGGCGCGGCCGACCGAGACCTTCGTGGCGGCCTGCGCGGTCAGCGAGGTGGCGCCGTCCTTCGTGCCCGCGGGCACGTCGAAGAAGAGCTTGGTGCCGTTGGCCGCCTTGGTCACGGGCTTGCCGTCGGCGCCGACCACCTTCACGCCGGCGGGGGCACCGGCGCCCGGGGAGACGGTCACGCTGTTGGCGTTGGTGTGGACCGTGACCGGGCCGAGCTTGCTGCCGGACTTGCCGGAGACGGCCGGCGGGTCCAGCTTCAGCGACGCCTCGGGCTCGGCCAGGCTCTTGGCGTTCTTCTCCAGGTAGTCGGCGAGCTTCTCGGCCGCGGGGTCGACGGCGTCGACCTTCACGTGGTCGGAGAAGCGCCAGATGGCGACCTGGGTACCGGCGGCAGCGGTCTTCTCGCTCAGGCTCCCGGCACCGGCCTTCTGAGCGAGCGAGGCCAGGTCGTTGACCTGCGGGTAGGAGTTCTGCAGAATCCAGCGGATCTTGCCGGCGTCCTGGTTGTCGTGCAGCGACGAGGCGCTCCAGGGCACCTCCTGGTACTTCGCCTGCTGCTGCGTCGGCGTGCTGATGTCGATGCAGTACGTCTGGAGGGTGCCGCCGTTGTCGACGGTCATCTCGAAGAGCCCGGCACCGATCTCCTGGTCCCGGCCGTTGGCGTGCAGAACCGCCTGGCCGTAGGTCTTCAGGCCGCCGAGTGTCGCACTGGCGCCCCCGTGGACCGGCGCCGCGTCGTCAGCCGCGGCAGGGCCCGCGGTGGCTATCGCTCCCGCCGCGACCAGGCCCGACGCCAGGACCGCGGCGGCAAGGCGGGCTGCGCCCCGCCTCTTCACTGAAATCATGAATTTCCCCTCTGGGCGAGGCGGGATCGATAGGGGAGATGCCTCGCCGGAATGAACCCAAAGAACTCAACAGCCGAATACATCAGCCCCCGTGAGTACTCGTGAGTACCCGACGGATCCTAGAGAGCGGGCGCAACAGGGTCCCCCTCAATACCGTCCCATAAGCGATCCGAATCACAATCGTTACCGACTACACCCCACTTGACCTGGCAATATCGACAAATCACCGGGACTTTCCGGGCACTGAACGCTTCTCAGGCGTAAGGCGCATCGGGGGCCGCTGGACGGCATCCGGAGATTGCCGACGAAGCATCGGGGCGGTGTCAGGTCGCGGCAATACCCGCCTCCTCCCGGGTGGCCTTCGGGGGCGGTGACGCCCAGTCAGGTTCGTCGGCAGAAACAGGAACCGGAGGGGCTGGGGGTGGCGGGGAGGCCGGGAACGCCGGGGCAGCCACGGGCGCGGTGGGCGCCTCGAGCCCGTCCGGCCGGCCGGTCGGGGGCGGCGCCGACTCCGTACTCGTCCGGCCGCCCCGCCGGAAGGCGGAGGTGCCGCGCGACAGGTCGTGTCCGACGGCCACGGCGTCCACCTCGACCGACACCCGCCGCTGTCCGCCCTTGTCCTCGGGCACTTCCCGCTCCCACACCCGCATACGGCCGTGTACGACGAGGGGTTCGCCGCGCGAGACCGAGGCGGCGACGTGGTCCGCGAGCGTCCGCCACGCGCGGACGGTATAGAAGCTCGTGTCCCCGTCGGCCCAGCATCCGCGCTCCTTGTCCCAGCGCCGCGTGGACGTCGCCAGGCGGAACCGCGCCACCGAAGCGCCAGTTGTGGTCTGCCGGTGCTCGACCGCCGTCGCGGCGTTCCCCACCAGCGTCACCATCGTTTCGTACATCGTCATCGCCTCCCCCGTCGCGGGCCCCCGGCGGGCCCTGCGGCCCGTTTCCCGGGCCTGCGTGGAATCCATGCTGCACGGATTCGCCGGAGCTCGCCGGGGCCTGTGTGCTACCGCCGGGTTGTGGACAACTCCGTCACCCTGGCGGCGGGTTCAGCCCCCCCCGCCCACCGCCTCACAACCCCGCCACCACCGCGTACTGCTCCCGTACCTCCCGGTAGCGCAGCAGTTCGGCGGCGACCGGTTCCAGCACCGCGGCGCGGCCGCAGCCCGCCGCCGCCGTACGCAGCCGGCGTTCCGCTTCCTGGCCGTACCGGCGGGCCGCACCGCGCCCCGCCACCCCGCACACCCAGGACAGGGCCGGACCGCCCAGCGTCCCGATGGCCGTCACCAGCAGCGCGGACAGCCACTCCCCCGCATCCGCCGCGCCCACCACCACGGCCAGCAGCCACAGCACCCCGGTGATCTGTGACATCGTCAGCAGCCCCTGTGCCACGCCGGCCGCCGTCCACCACCGCGGCCGCACCTGCGGCCCGGCGCGCAGGGCCCCTTCCGAGACGGCCGCCGCCCGGTCCAGCGCCTCCGGCAGCTCCTCGGCGCCCCGGACCGCCGCCTCGCGCACCGCCTGTGCCCAGGGCGCCGGCAGCCCCTCCGACGCCTCCCCCGCCACGGCCCGTACGGCCTGCTCGACCAACGGCCGCGCCGCCGCCCGCCCGTCCACCGGCACCCAGCCGCTCACCGTGCCGCCCGCGTCGCCGTCGCCCGTTGCGCCGCTCACTTCGTCGGCTGCGTCCGCCTCGGCTTCCGTGTACGCGTCCCGGTGCCACAGCTTCGACGGCCCGGTACGCCCCGGACTCGTCCGCCCGGACCGGCCACGCCCCGCGCCCGGCCTGCGGCTGCGCAGCCGCAGGCGCAGCCACGGCGTGCCGCACGCCCGCTCCCCGTGCCGCAGCCAGTCGCGCTCCGCCGCGCTGCCCATCGCCCCGGCGCCGACCGCCTCGGCGAGCCAGTCCTCGAACTCCTCCCGGGCCGCTTCCGTCAGCCCGTACCGCCCGTCCGCCACGTACACCGGCCGCAGCCGCCCCGCCGCCGCTTCCACGTCGGCGGCCAGCCGCCGGTCCGGCGCACCGCGCTCCGCGACGAACTGCCGGAGCGCCTCCTTCAGTTCCCCGACGCCCTCACCCGTGGCCGCCGACAGGGCCAGCACGGCGGCACCCGGTTCGCCGTGCTCACCGAGGGCCAGCCCGTCCTCGTCGAGCAGCCGCCGCAGATCGTCGACCACCTGCACCGCGGCGTCCCCCGGCAGCCGGTCCACCTGGTTGAGTACGACGAACATCACCTCGGCGTGGCCCGCCAGCGGCCGCAGATACCTTTCGTGCAGGACCGCGTCCGCGTACTTCTCCGGGTCGACCACCCAGATCACCGCGTCCACCAGCTCCAGCATCCGGTCGACCTGCTCGCGGTGCCCGGTAGCGGCCGAGTCGTGGTCGGGCAGGTCCAGGAGGACGAGGCCGGGCAGTGCGGCCGCGCCGCCGGCCGGTGTGTGTCTGCGGCGCGCCGGTACGCCGAGCCGGTCCAGCAGCTCGTGCGCGCCCGGCCGGCCGCCGGCCCACACACAGGCCACCGGCTCCGAGGTCGTCGGCCGGCGCGCGGCCACGTCCGACTGGTCCGCCCCGACGAGCGCGTTGAACAGGGAGGACTTGCCGCTGCCGGTGGCTCCCGCGACGGCGACGACGGTGTGCTCCCCGGACAGCCGGTACCGCTCGTCCGCCGCGCCCAGCACCCGCCCCGCCTCGGCCAGCGTCGCCCCGTCCAGGCGCGTCCGGGACAGCCCGACCAGCTCCCGGAGGGCGTCCAGGCGTGGCCGCAGCCGCTGCCCGGCGGAACGCCGTTCCCTGGAGGCCCCGGAATCGCTGAACTCCCTGGAGGGCCGGCGGGCGGGCGCGGGGACGCACTCCTTCGTCTCCTGTGCCCGGCCGCGTCTGCTCCGGGGCTCCTGTACGGGCTCGGCGGGCTCCTGGAGCACGGCCAGCACGGCTTCGAGTTCGCTGTCGCCCTCGTCCTCCCACTCCTGCCAGTCGCGCTGCTGGTGCCACTCGTCCCCGTCCAGCCAGCCGTCCTCCTCCTGGTGGGGGCCCCGGTCCCGGTCTTCCCACTCCAGCCACTCGGGCCACTCACGCCACTCAGGCTGTCTGCCCTCGCGGGACTCCGCCGCTGCTTCCCGTACGCGGGCGTGGCGCCGCCCGGCGGACTTCGCGTCGGTACCGTCCTGTGCGCGGCGTGCGATCAGCCCGTCGTTCCAGGAGGTACGCGCCTCGGCCGGGGGCGGGGTCGGGGAGGGCCGGGGCTCTTCGGTTTCCGTGGCCGCCGCCGATGTCTCGGCCGTTTCCGGCTGCGGCTCCGGGGCCCGTACGGGACGCTCGGGTACGTCCGGCTCCCATACGGCGGCCTCCTGTACGACCGGACCGGCCATCCCCGCCCCCGTCTCCCCCACCGCCGGCTCCCCTGCCACCGGCTGCGCGCCTTCCTTCCCAAGGCCGCTCCGGCGGTCCCGGCTCTCGTCCCCGTCCGTGCGCCCCACAGGAGCAGTCACCGCGTCACCTTCTCCTTCTGCAGTAGAGACAGCGCGGCGATCAGCGCGGCCTGGTGGTCCGGCCGTACGCCCAGCGACTCCAGCGGCGTCAGGCGCCGCTCCCGTTCGCCGTCCAACGCGCGCTGAAGGTACGTGTCGAGCAGCCGGCCGCCCCGGTCGCGCAGCCGTACCGCGGCCTGCGCCCCCAGAAGGTCGGCGAGGGCCTCGCCCGCTGTACGGGCCCGGCGGCCGCCCAGCAGGGTGGTGGCCAGCAGCGCAGCGGCCTCCTCCGGGTCGGCCGCGGTTTTCGCGCGCTCACCGGACCGTGCCCCGCGCGCCGCGCGTCCGCCTCGTGCCGCACGCGCCTCCCGTACGCCTTCCTCCGCCAGTTCCTCCAGGCAGCGCCGCCACCGCCGTACGACCACGCCCAGGCGCGCGGCGGAGGCGGCGGCGTCCGTGACCTCCGTCAGAGCCGCGTCCGCCGCCGCGGGGTCCCGGCGCCACGCCTCGGCGGCCCGCTCGTCGGCCTCTTCCACCGCGCAGCGCAGCAGGGAGGTGAGCCCGTGGGTGAGGGCGTCCAGCAGTTCGTCGGGGCGGCCGCCGAGCTCGTGGTCGCGCCAGTGGGCGCGGGCGTCGCCGGACAGCACCTCGCCCTGTTCGACCTCCCGCCGTACCCGGGCCGCGGCCTCCTCGTACGCCTGCTCCACCTGGTCGGCCAGCCGCAGCGTGGCGGCGTGCTGGGAGGCGGAGGCTCCGGCGAGGGCCGGCATACGGGAGTGCAGCGAGGCCAGGATCCCGGCGGTGGTGCGGGCGGCCGCCGCGTTGCGGACCGCGGGGTCCTGGGCGTGCCGCTCCAGCCAGCGCCGCAGCGCGGCCACCGCCGTGGCGGGCAGCAGCCCGCTGCCGCCGCCGGCCGACTCGGGCAGTTCGGGGATGGTGAAGCGGGGTACGTCTCCGAGCCCGGCGCGGGTCAGCAGCGCGGCGTAGCGCGCCGAGATGTCGGTGGCGATCTGGTGCGGCACCCGGTCCAGCACGGTGACGAGGGTGACGTCGTACTCCTTGGCCGTCCGCAGCAGGTGCCACGGCACCGCGTCCGCGTACCGGGCGGCGGTGGTGACCAGCACCCATACGTCGGCCGCGCAGATCAGCTCG
Source organism: Streptomyces sp. NPDC030165 (assembly GCF_055573595.1). Lineage (NCBI taxonomy): Bacteria > Bacillati > Actinomycetota > Actinomycetes > Kitasatosporales > Streptomycetaceae > Streptomyces > Streptomyces sp. NPDC030165. The sequence continues at coordinate 103,707 of NZ_JBVIBD010000006.1, forward strand.
GCGGCCAGCTCCCGGTTGCGCGCGACCAGCGAGTCGATGTCGGGGGCGTCCAGGAGGGCCAGCCCGCTGGGGAGCGCCAGGTCCGTCTCGACGCGCAGGGGGGCCACGCCCGCCGCGCTTTCCGCCTGGCCGCGGCTCTCCTCGCCGTCTTCACCTTCGTACGTGTACGCGCACTCGCGTTCACATGTGTCGTCGTACGCGTCGGGCTCCTCGGGGCCGTCCTGCTCGGGCACCCAGACGCGGGTGAACTGCGGCAGTACGCGCCGCCCCGCGAACCAGTGGTGGTCGTCGGGGTGGCAGACGAGCACCGGCGTACGCGTCGTCGGCCGCAGCACGCCGGCCTCGCTGACCCGTCGGCCCACCAGTGAATTGACGAGGGTGGACTTGCCGGCGCCGGTGGACCCGCCGACGACCGCGAGCAGCGGGGCCTGAGGAGCGCGCAGGCGGGGCATCACATAGTCGTCGAGCTGGTCCAGCAACTCGGACCGGGTACGCCGGGCGCGGGCGGCGCCGGGCAGTGGCAGCGGGAAGCGCGCGGCGTCGACGCGGTCGCGCAGCGCGGACAGGACGTCAAGGAGCCGGGGTTGTACATCCAAGGTTGCCACTCGTGCAGAATGCCCAATTTTGGCAGGTTTTTGAAGCGTATAGCCCTCTGTGCGCGCCGCGTAAACCCGTACAGATCGGGATCAGCGACGCATGAGGCAGTCGCGAGCGGAGAGGCTCAGGCATAACGAGTGCACAACACCCGACGCGTGAGGCGCCAAAAACGGTGCAGAATTCGTACCTGCCTGCGATTATCGGGACCGCTTCACCGAACCTCCACAACGTGCCACGGAGGTGAAGCAACCGGGACGAGGCACACCGGGCCCTATCCTTGTCGGCGGCCCGTGTGATCCACGCCCACCACCTGGCCCCCGTAGCTCAGTGGATAGAGCAGGTGCCTTCTAAGCACTTGGCCGCAGGTTCGAGTCCTGCCGGGGGCGCACCATCCTCCGCGACCGCGGTGGAGGCCCTGGCCGGCACGGCGGAGAGCCGATGCGCCGGAGAGCCGGTACGCCGGAGCCGATGCCGCTCACCGCCGGGTGCCGGTACGAGGTTGCCGGGGCCTACGTGGCGTCCGGCGCCGGGGCGCGGCGCTCGGCCTGTTCGAGCCGGTAGACGATGTCGAGAAGGTCCATGACCCGCTTGCGGCCTTCCTCCGACAACGCGCCGGCCCGCAGCGCCATCAGTTTCACCTCGTGGCTGTGGCCTGCCGCTTCCCGCTGTCTGCGGTCGGCCGCCAGTTCGTCCAGTTGCCGGGTCACCCGGCCGGTCACCTCGTCGTCGAAGAAGTACGCGGCCGGCACGCCGAAGAAATCGGCCAGCGCCTGCAGGTGTTTCAGCGTGGGATTGGACTTGCGTTCCTTGCGGAGTTGCCAGATGTAGCTCTGGGAGACCGTCACTCCGGTGCGTCGGATCGCGGAAGCCACGTACTCGTTGCTGTACTCCTGGCCGTCCCCGCGCCGCACGGTCTCGAAGAGGTGGTTGAGCTTGCCGGCCAAGCCGCGCCCCGCCCGCTCCGTGTTCACGCCGCCTCCTGTAGCGCATCTGTGGCTGCACCGGGCAACCGGGGTCCCACCCGGTTCAACGTACATGGCTGTCACAGGCGTTCACCACAGCGGAAACACGACAACCATTCCTTCGGGTTTCCCGAGAGGGACGCGAGGAGAAGGGAGGGAGGCGGACCTTATGGGAGGCGCGAAGTCGTCGCGTCAGCTGAGACGAACGCGGTGGCACGGAAGGCGGCGCAAGAACGTCCGGCCGACTTCCCGGCCATTCTTTTTGCCCAGGTCGGCGCATCCAGGAAATGCGACGACGGGTTCATACGAGTTCCCACCGCCGGGCTGCTTCCTACTTCGGCCGTGCGCGCTTCAGGAGGCGGCGTTCGCGGGCATTGGGATGGCGGACGACGACACCGGCCATGCCGACGGAACCGGTGATCCGGATGAGCGGGGTGCCCGGGTGCCGCTCGGGGGTGGTCCTGTCCCTGAGGGCGCCGAGGCCGGTCGCGATGCCGCCGGTGTCCGCGGCCCACTCCTCGGGGATGACGACCGTGACGCCCGCCATTTCTCCGTACACTTCCACCTCGACTTCGGGCAGTCGGCACTCGGCGCGGGTGAAGTCGAGCCGTACGCCGCCCATGCCACCGTGCGCGGTGATGTGCGCGGGCACCTCCCAGCGCCCCGTACGGGAGGCGCCGTGGACCCCGCCCTTGAGGACCAGCGGCTCGCCCGGGTCCACCACGGAGACGGCCCGCGGCAGGTCGGCGGTGAGCGGCGCCAGGTCGGCGAAGGTCTTGGCGGTCAGCGCCTGTTCCAGCCGGTCGTCCAGCTCCGTGAGGTCGATACGGCCCTCGCCCGCCGCCTCCCTCAGCCGTTCCACCACGGCCTCCCGGTCGGCGTGGGAGGCGCGCAGTTCGCCCCAGGAGGCAGGTTCCGGAGTCTCGGCGGTCATAGGGGTGATGATACGAACACCGGGCGCCCGTAGGGGGACCGGCCGACAGGCCCGCATACGGGCCCCGTCGGGGGCTGACCCCCTGGGACACGGTGAGGTTTGCCCCACCCTGATCCGGGTCCTGGCCCGACTGTTTCCTGCGGCTTCTCGCACCAGCATGGACGGCGATCGGCGATCGCCCGCATGACGGACTCCCGGCCCGCCCGTGGCACGTCCACGGGCCGGCCGGGCGCGAGGAGAGGAAAGCTGCCATGCCGCGTCCCACGGACAGAACGGGTGCCGGAGCATGAGCCTGGACGAACGGTCGCGCCCCCGCAGACCGCTGCCCGGCCCGCCCGGAGCCCTTCCGGAGGGCCGGCGCGACCGGGCCGTCGACGGGCTGCGGGCGCTGGCCCTGCTCGCCGTGCCGACCGGCCACTGGCTCGTCGGCGGCTTCGTCCGCGACGCCGACAGTTCCCTGCACAACGCCAGCCCGCTGTCCGCGTTCGCGCCCCTCGCGCCGGTCACCTGGGTGCTCCAGATGCTGGGCATCTTCTTCCTCGTCGGCGGCTACGCCTCCGTGCTGTCCTTCCGGCGCGCCACCGGACGCGGCGCGTCGCCGGGCGACTGGCTGCGCGGCCGGCTGGCCCGGCTGTTACGGCCTGCGGTCGGTGTCACCGCCGTCTGGGCCGTGCTCGCCGCCGTCCTGTACGCGGCCGGAGTTCCCGTCACGACGCTGCACACGGCCGCCACGCTGGTCGTCCAGCCCCTGTGGTTCGTCGGCGTGTACGCGGTGGCGACGGCGCTGACGCCGTACTGCATGGCGGTCTCGCGGAGGCTCGGCGGCTGGGCGGCCCTCCCGCTGGCGGCGGTCGTCGCCGTCATGGACTTCCTGCGCTACGGCCCGTACGCCGACTCGGTCCCGTACTGGACCACGCTGATCAGCCTGATCCCGGGCTGGCTCTTCGGCTATCAACTGGGCGTCTCCTGGGGCGAGAAGCGGCTCGGCCGACGCGGCGCCTGGCTGCTGCTGACCGGCGGCGCCGCACTCTTCGCGCTGCTGCTCCTGGTCTTCCACTATCCGGCGAGCATGGTCGGCGTCCCCGGCCAGGACCGTACGAACTCCCACCCGCCGTCGCTGCTGGTGATCGCCCTCGCCGCGGCACAGTCGGGCGCGGCAATCCTGCTGCGCGACCGCATCGCGGCCCTGCTGCGACGGCCCGCGCTGTGGGCACCGGTCACGGCCGTCAACCGGTCCGCGATGACGATCCTGTGCTGGCACCAGACCGCCATGCTGGCCCTCGCCGTACCGGCCTCGTTCGCCGGTACGACGGTGGAGGGGCTGACCACCGCACCCGACTTCGCCGCCTGGATGGCGACCCGGCTGCCGTGGCTGCCGCTCTTCGCCGTCACGCTCTTCCTCATCGCCCGGGTGGCGCGGCGGCTGGAGATGCCGTGGACGGGGGCCTCCCGGGGGCAGCGGGTGTGTGCGGGGGTGCTGGCGGTGGGGTTCGCGGCGTTCGCGCTGCGGGTGACGACGGTGTGATGTGTGTCGGTGGAACGGGGTAGGGGCCGCCTACGGCTCGTGAAGGCGAAGAGCACCCGTCAACACGAAGAGCACCCGCTCCGGGGCCGGAGCGGGTGCTTTCGGGTGGGAGCGCTTCGCGGCGCCTCCGTGCCGGAATGCTTTCCGTGTGGGCAGGGGGCTCAGTTGCCCATGGCTTCCGCCAGGCTGCGGGGCCGCATGTCGGTCCAGTGCTCCTCGACGTAGTCCAGGCACGCCTGCCGGCCCTCCGGGCCGAAGACGCTCTGCCAGCCGGCCGGGATCTCCGCGAACGACGGCCACAGCGAGTGCTGGTTCTCGTCGTTCGTCAGGACGTGGTACTGCGCCTCCGGGTCTTCGAAGGGGTTCGTCATGCGAGTGACCTCTCGGTGAGGGAGTTACCGGTGGAGATTCGGATTATGCGTGAGGTTGCGGCGCTGCCGAAGGGCGGGGGAGAGGTTCGGCAGGGTTTGTTGGGGTCTGGTCGGGGATTCGGCGGGCCTTGACGGCTTCTGCAGCCCTGGCAGCCGGCCCGTGCGGCTCTTGGCAGTCCCGGTGTTCCGGACGGCTTCTGACAGGCCCGGTGGTCCGTACGGCTTCGGGCGGAGTCGGTAGCCCGTACAGCTTCTGGCAGTCCCGGCAGTCCCGGCAGTCCGTACGGCTTCGGGCAGCGTCGGCAGCCCGTACGCCCTTCACGTCCTTCCGAGGCCCGCCGGGTGGCGTTTGCGGAGCACGGGACGCACCGGCAGCAGGGTGCCCGCCGCGACCGTCGCCGCCACCGCCGCCACGATCAGTCCGGCCTGCGCGGGCGGCAGGTACGGCAGTGCCCCGGTCAGCGGCAGGCTGAGCGCGGTCAGCGGGATCACCGCGACCACCGCGCCGACCACCAGGCCCGCCAGCCCCACGACGGCCGCCTCGATGCGCAGCATCCGCCGGACCTGCCGCCGCCCCGCGCCGACGAGGCGCAGCAACCGGAGCTCCTGGCGGCGGCCGATCATGATGAGCGTGAGGATACTGAGGACGGCGATGACGGTGAAACCGCCGATCACGCCCACCGCGACCATGGTGATCACCTCTCCGACGCCCCGGCCCCCGGCTTCCCGCTCCTCCCCCGCCGGGTCCGTCACGACGCGCGCGCCCACCGCGGTGTCCGCCAGTACGCGCTGTACGGCGGCCCTTACCTGCCGCAGATCGGCCTGTGCCTGCCCGGCCAGTACGTGCCCGGCCCGTACCTGCTCCGAGTGGTCGTGTCCGTCGGAGCCGACAGCGGGCCCGGTGTCCGAATCGCTCCGTGCGGGGCGCGCCTGAGCGTCCAGGCTCAGCAGGACACGGGAGTGCAGGGGTGCGGACATGTGGGGCGCCAGTTCCTCGGTGGCGAAGAGGAAGTCGCCGAGGGCGAGCGAGCGTTCGTAGATGGCCGCCACGCGCAGCGGGACGTTCGCCCCGTCGCCGTACCGCAGCGTGACGACGGATCCGATGCCGAGTCCCAGCGACCGCGCCCGGTCCTTGCCCACCGCGACCGTGCCGCGGCCCAGCTCGGCCGGGTCGCCCTCGACGATGCCCGGATCCAGTACGCGCGGCAGGGCCGCGGGGCTGACCGCCAGGACCGGCAGCCGGTCCAGCCGGGGGTCGCCCAGTTCGTCCCGCGCCAGGACGACCGTGCTGTGCAGCACTCCCGACGCGGCCGCCACCCCGGCACCCGCCCGATCCTGCGAAAGGTCTCCTCCGTGATGCCCGGACCCTCCGTGGTGACCGCCAGGTCGGCGCGCACCGCGTCCTCGCCCTGCCGCCCCCCTGCCGGGCCAGCGTCGCGCCACCCGACAGCTGTACGGCCACGAAGGCCACCATCAGGATGATCGGTGTGATCGCGGCGCCCAGCCGGCGCGCGTTGGCCTGTGCGGCGGAGGCAGCCAGGTAGCCGCCCGCGCCGCCGAACCGTCGGGCGGGCGCGCCGAGCACCCGTAGGGCACCGCGGGCGATCCAGGGGCCGAGCAGCGCGCACCCGATCACCAGCGTCACCGCCGCGGTGCTCGCGGCCATCGCGGCCACCTCGCCGAACTGGAGCACCGCCGTACCGGCCGGCGCCGCGCCGAGGAACAGCATCACCAGACCGGAGACGGTACGGCCGCGGCCCCGGCTCACCCTGTGCCTCGCCCACCGCTTGCGCGGGGCGGATCCTGGCCGTGCGCCGGCAGGCCAAGGCGCCGGCGGCCCACGCCACGAGGACGGTCAGTCCGGCGGTCGGCAGCGGTGCCGCGTACAGCCACCAGGGAGTGGGCAGGGTATGGCGTCGCGGCTGCGCAGCAGACGGAGCAGGAGGCCGAAGACCGGCACCGCGCCGATCGCGCCGAGTACGGCGGCGACGGCGACCGTACGGATCTCCCGGCTGACCGTCGCGCGCAACTGTCCCGGCGTGGCGCCGACCGCGCACAGCAGCGCCATCTCGCGGGCGCGCTGGTGCACGGCCTGCGCGACCGTGCCGGCCACCACGAGTACGGCGATCATCACGACGAGCACGCAGACCGACGCCAGGAGTTGCAGCAGGCCCCAGCGACCGGGGGCCGCGTCGAGGAACTCCGGCTCACCGCGGCTGTCGCCGGTCAGTACGCGCAGGGCGGTGCTGTCCTCCTCGTAACGCTGCCCGGCAGTACCGCCTGCTGGTCGGTGAAGAAGACGGCGCCCTGGTGCGCCAGACCGGTGCGGTCACCCTGCCCTTCGGGGGCGGCGATGCCGGACACCTCGTACGTGGCGGGGTCGCCGAGCGACTGCACCGTGACCTCGTCGCCCACGCGAACGCCCGCGCGGTCGGCCAAGTGACCGTCCAGGACCACCTGGCGAGGGCCGGCGGGGGCACGCCCTTCGCGCAGCGTGAAGGGGACCAGAGCGGCTGCTTGCCAAGGGTGGCCGTAGGCGGGGGGACTGGTGGGGGTGGGGGCGGAGGTAGGAGCGGAGGTGGAATTGGGGCTAGGGCTGTGGCTGGGAGGTGTGGCCTGGGCTTCGGTGGGGGTGGCGGAGGGCTTCGCGGCTACGGCGACCGGGAAGGCGTCGTCCGCGACGGCGGCCCGTACGCCCGGGACGGCCGCGATCCTGGGCAGTACCAAACGCGGCACCCGCACCCGTTCCGTCAGCTCCGCCGAAGTCGTCCGGGACTCGCCGCCCAGGGACTCCGCCGTATAACGGGTGGTCTGGTCACCGGTGACGACCGCGGCGGCGCCCGCGTAGCGCTCCACCCGCGCGTGCCCCGTCACCGCTGACAGCGTGGCCAGCGCGAAACCGCCGAGCACCAGAGAGGTGAGCACCAGTACCGCGAACACCGCGGCCCACGCCTTGCGGTGCAGCTTCAGCGACCGGGCGGCGAGGAAACGGGTGGTGCGGCGGGGGCGGATATCGGGTTTGCCCCGAGGTGCGTACGTCATGAGCTCGCCCGGCCGCCGAGCTGCCGCATCGCGTGCGCGACGCCGTCAGGTTCCGGCTGGTCCAGTACGCCGACGAGGCGCCCGGCGTCGATGAACAGCGCCCGGTCCGTCCAGGAGGCGGCGACCGGGTCGTGGGTGACCATCACCACCGTGTGCCCCGCGCGGTCCACCGCGCCGCGCAGCAGGGACAGTACGCCGGTGGCGGTGACCGGGTCGAGGGCACCGGTGGGCTCCTCGCCGATCCGGGACAGGTCGGTACCGTCGATGCGTACCGTCCCGGAGGTCGGCCGGTCCAGGCCGGCGGCGCACTGGAGGAACGTCGTCTTGCCGGAGCCGGAACGCCCCATGACGGCCACGGAGCTGCCCCGCCGGACCGTGACGCTGACGTCATCCAGGGCGGCCACGGTCCTGGCGCCGCGGCGGTAGCTGCGGGTGACGGATTCCAGTGTCAACGCGGCGTCGGAGCCGAGGGGGTGGTCGGCCGTCGCCACGGCCCCCGAGTCCGAGTCCGGGGCGTGAGCGGCGGGCCGGGGCGCCGTACCGTCGTTGCCGGACGTGCGGAACGTCGCCGCGTCCCCCGTCGCTCTGCCGCGTCCCCGCGGGCGAAGCCTGATCATTCCGTGAACCCTCTGGCCTGGCGCCTGCTGCACCTGCTGCGACCTCTGCACCTGCTCGCCGATGTTTCGGCTGCTCAGACGCTATGGGCGGGGCGCGGTGGCAACGAGGGCGTCCGCACCCCACTTGGGGGGTCACTCAGCGACACCATGGGGGTGGGGGCAGCGGCACCGGGCGGGAGGAGCGGCGGGAGGGACGGGGGGACGGGAGGGGACGGGGCGAGGCGGAGGTCGCGCGGGGCGGCGGGGCGTCACGGGGTGGGTGTGCCGCCGCCCGGTGAGCGCCGGTGTGTCACGGCGGTCACCGGGCGGTGAATGGACGGCGTACGGGCGGCGTACGAGCGCGCACGGGTGATGCACGGGCTCGTAGGGAGACCACATACGGGCGCGTACGGACCACGTACGAAAGACGTCCAAGCCTCAACCGGTCAGTGAACGGTCAGGTAAGCACTCCGAACGATCAGCGCGCAGCAAGGGAGTGCAGATAACGCATCAACGTCATCAGCACATCACGACTGGAGGTACGCAGCCGTGCGTCACAGTCGACGATCGGCACCTCGGGGGGCAGATCGAGCGCGCCCCGGATCTCCTCGACGGGGTGGACGGGGGCGTCCGGGAAGGAGTTGATGGCGACCACGAAGGGGACGCCGCGCTCCTCCAGGCGGCCGATGACGTCGAAGCTGACCTCCAGGCGACGGGTGTCGATGAGGACCACCGCGCCCAGCGCGCCGTCGAACAGCCCGTTCCACAGGAACCAGAAGCGCTGCTGGCCCGGCGTGCCGAACAGGTACAGCACCAGTTCGTCGTTGAGGCTGATGCGGCCGAAGTCCATCGCCACGGTGGTCGAGGTCTTGCGCTCGACACCGACGATGTCGTCCACGCCGACACCGGCCTGCGTCATCGTCTCCTCGGTGGTCAGCGGGCGGATCTCGCTCACCGAGCCCACCAGGGTCGTCTTGCCGACCCCGAAACCGCCCACGATCACGACCTTGACCGCGGCGGCGGCCGTCTCGGGCAGTTCGTCCTCGCTCCGCGGCCCCTGAGCGGGGCGCTCGACGAGCGTTTCAGATCTTTTGAAGTCCATGGATCACCGCCTCAATAAGGGCACGGTCGGGAAGTTGGGCGGGGGGTACGGGCGCGCGTGCCACCACCCGCCCGTCGGCCAGCAGGTCTCCGAGCAGGACGGTGACCACGCTGACCGGCAACTGCAGGTAGGCGGACAGCTCCGCCACGGACAGCGGGGAATGGCACAGCCGCATGATCGACGCCTGCTCCGGCTGCATGCCCGGCTTCGGGCCGGCCTTCGAGACGATCAGCGTGACCAGGTCGAGGGAGGTGGTGTGGCCGGAGGCGCCACTGCGCCCGCCGGTGATCACGTAGAGCCGCTCGGGGCTCTGCTCCTCCCAGTCCTGGTCCGCTCCGCTCATGCCGTGTCCCCGCTTCGCCCCGCCGTACCCGCGCGCGGCCCGCGCCGCCTACCGATCCGCTCGCTGCGCCCGCTCATGCGTCCTGTCCGTCGTGGCGCGGTGGGCTGCTGAGGTGCTCGCCGATACGGGCCACCAGGTCCCGCATCCGCTGGCCTATCAGCCCGGCGTCCACACCCTCATCGGCCAGGACCGCCAGATAAGCGCCGGCGCCCGCCGCCATCAAGTAGAAGAAGCCACCGTCCAGTTCGATCACGACCATGCGCATCCGGCCGTCGCTGTGCGGGAACTCCGCGGACACCGCGCCCGCCAGACTCTGCAGTCCGGCGCAGGCCGCCGCCAGCCGGTCGGCGGTATCGGTGTCCGTACCGTACTGGGCCATGCGCAGGCCGTCCGAGGACAGCACGACCACGTGACGGGTCTGCGGAACGCTCTCCGCGAGATCCTTGAGCATCCAGTCCATGTTGGGCCGGTGCTGAATCATGGCTACTCACTCTTTTCCGACGACTCGTCACTCTTCTCACTGGCTGCACTAGCGGCACTGACTGAAGTCCCCGTACCGGCGGGGTCCGGATGACCGGCCCGGCCGACGCTCTCTGCGGGCTGCTCGGCGGAAACGTTCCACTGGCCCGGTCGACCGTGCTGGTCGTGATTCGGCCGACCGTGGTGACCGTGCTGGTCGGGGGCCGAATGGCCGTACTGGTCGTGGCTCGGCCGGTTCTGACCCGGCTGGTCCATGCCCGACTGGTCCATGCCCGACTGGTCCATGCCCGACTGGTTCTGGAACTGGCGGCCCGACGACGCGCCCCGCGCACCCGACTGCCCCGACGTACCCGACGTGCCTGACGGGCCCGACGCGCTCGACTGGCTCTCGCCGGACAGGCCGCTCTGGAACGCGGCGAGCCACATACCGGGCTGTACGGGCGCGGCGTCCTCCGTCCCGACGGCGGGAGGCGTGGCGGCAGGTGCCGCAGGGGCGCCCGGAGCCGCGGGGAGTACGGGCGCCGTGGCGCGGGACTTGCGGCGGCGCTGCGGCAGCCCGTTGGCGGTCCGTTCGGTCACGAGAGGGAGGTCATCCTGGGTCTCCTCCCGGACGTCGTCGCGGAACTGCGGGGGCACGGCCGCGGCGGCCGGCGCGGGAGCCGCGGGGATGGACGGTGCGGCCGGAGCGGGGGCGGGCTGCACGGCTGGGGGCGGTGCGGCGTGCCGGGGGCCGGCGGCCCGCGGCACGCCGTTCACCTGGCGGCGCTCCGTACAGGCCGTACGCGGGCCCGAGGACGCGCCGATACCGTGCGCACGGCCGGTCGCGGCGGCGGTGGTGATCAGGTCCTGCGGAACGATCAGCACCGCCCGGACACCACCGTATGCGGAAGGCCGCAGCGACACCTGGAAGTTGTACGCCTGCGCCAGCCGGCCGACCACGGCCAGACCCAGCCGCGGGGTCTCCCCCAGGTCGTTCACGTCGATGCCCTGCTGTGCCTGCTGAAGCATCCGCTCGGCCCGCTTGCGGGCCTCCTCGCTCATGCTGACGCCGCCGTCCTCGATCTCCACGGCGATCCCGGACTGCACCTCGATGGCGGTCAGGTGCACACGGGTCTGCGGCGGGGAGTAGCGGGTGGCGTTGTCGAGCAGCTCGGCGAGCGCGTGGATCAGCGGCTCGACGGCGGTACCGACGACCGCGACCTCCGACACGGAGTGCAGCTCGACGCGCTGATAGTCGATGATCCGCGACATCGCGCCACGCAACACGCTGAACAGCGGTACCGCACGGCTCCACTGGCGGCCCGGACGCGCGCCGCCGAGGACGGCGATGGAGTCGGCGAGACGGCCGATCAGCGCCGTACCGTGGTCCAGCCGCAGCAGATCACCGAAGACCTCGGGGGACTGGCCGTGCCGGTCCTCCATGTCCCGCAGTTCCTGAGCCTGTTGGTGGACGATCGCCTGCACACGGCGGGCGATGTTCACGAACGCGCGCTGCGCGGACTCGCGCAGGTCCTCCTCGGCGACGACGGCGTCGAGGACAGAGCGCAGCACCGCCTGATGCGCCGCGGTGAACTCCGGCGTCAGCCCGGACTCCCGGCCCTGCCGCGTCACCTGCTCGGTGATCGCCGCGTGCACGTCCTCGGGGAACTCGCCACGTCCGAGTTGGGCCACCACCTCGGGCAGCAGCTCCTCGGCCAGCCGTACGGTCTCGGCCTCCTGCCGGTCCAGTGCGGCCTGCTGCGCGGCGGCCTGCTCACGGAGCGCGGTGAGCGCCCGGCCCCGGCGGGTGACCTCGGCGGTGACCAGCGCCACCGCCACGGTGGCGACCACGCCGATCCACACCACCGGCGTACTCGCCTGCGCGGGGACCATCGCAGTGGCGACGGCCGCGGCCACGGCGGTCGCCGCGGCGGGCAGTATCCACGCGAGAACCGAGGCAGGACGCGGCCCCTCGGGCGACGATCCTTCTCGAACCATCTGCACCCTAAAACCCTCAAAACATCGACAGATCACAGGACGTCTAGCGGGCCCCAGCTCCCCGTTCGGCGCCGCCGCAGAGATACCTGCGGTAACTGCCTTCATACACTGGGCCGGAAGTAGCATAACCGCCTTTGATCAAGGGCTGACGCCAGGTCACCCCTCGCCCTATACAGGCGGATCGAAGCCCTCCGCCGACGCGGCGACCGCCGTCGGCCGACGAGTGAATCACCGGCAACCACAGGGCGAACGGCCAGTTGGAAGAAGCCGACGCGCGGACCTGCTCGCCTGCACCATGCGACGGACTCGACCGCCCCGGGCACCATCGGGCGGCGCGCGGTCCCCACAACTTCACGAGCGCCGCGCAAGACGAACTGGGTGACTGGGTAACTGCTGCGGTCACGGCGTCGGAGCCGTCTCGGGCAGCGCCGTTCTCCCGGCTGAGCCCCCGTACCTTCAGCAAGTTGGTGACTCGGCTGCGACGTGAAGGCATCGGCAGGCCGGGCCGTGGCCGGCCCTGAAAGCTCCCGCTGCCGGACCAGGTCCTGCTTGAGGCCGCTTACCGCACACCATATTGACGCCGAGGCGCTGGCCCCACGGTTCGGAGCGTCGAAATCGGCGACGGACCGGACCGCCGAGGGCCTCGGACCGAAGCCGGTGGTCGTGGTCATGGTCGTGGTCGACCGACCACTGCCGGGCAACCGCAACGGCTGCCGGGCCTGCGCCGGGTCCGGCGCGAAGGACGCAGTCGGGAAGACCGTAGCCATCGCCGACGGCGCCTACCGCGAAGCCGGGCCGGTCACCCCTCACCGCCGCCGCAGCACGGACGAGGACTTCCCCGACCGGAAGCAGACGCACCGCAAGGGGCACGAGCAGACAACAGCCGACAGCAGCAGACAGCAAGGGCCCCCGAGCAGATTCGGGCCCCGCTGCCGAGAGGTCAATTCATCAGTCGACAGATGTGCTCTTGCCGCGTCAGCCGTGCGGCCTACCGCGAGACCACGACGGCGCTTCGCGCTCCGCGCGTATCCGGTCCGCCTCCGCGCGTTCGCGACCCTGCCGACCAGCGACCCGCAGGCCGCAGCCGCAGCCGCAGAACTCGAACGGTGCGCCACCCGACTGGGTCATGTCGGCGCGATGATCCACGGACGGACGGGCACCCGTCCGCTGGATGGCCCCGCCTACGACGACCTGTCCGCCATCGCGGCCCGCTTGCACCAGCCCATCTTCATCCACCCGCAGATGGGCCAGCCACGCTTCAAGACCGTCCCAGGTCGCCCAGGTCGATGGACGTGGATACCTCTTCGCCCTCCTGCAGCGTCGTGGCCAAGGCCTGTGGGTCGTTCAGCAGGCTGTTGCGTGCGTCGATTGCCTCCTGGGTCGGCGGGGCCAGGAATTCGCCGGTTCCGCGGCCGCCCTCCTGGCACCGCGTGACGAAGGGCCGCATCCGTTCCTCGTAGCGCGCGAACGCCGTGACGTGGTCACCGTTGGCAGCCGCCAGTTCGCCCGCGAGGACGTACGCCCCGACGACAGCCGCCCCGGTCCCCATGCCGCCGACGGTGGCTCCGTACGCCGCGTCGCCGAGCAGGGTTATTCGGCCCGTCGACCAGCGCGGCACATCCACCCGGCTGATGGAGTCGAAGTAAAGACTGTCGGTTTCCCATACCGTGCGTATCAGCTCCGGCACCCGCCAGCCGCTCCCCTCGTACGCCTGCGTTATCAGCTTCCTCTGCCCTTCCGTGTCACGCCGGTCATGGTTGAGCTCCTCCGAGGCGAAGACGGTGAAGACCTCGCCCACGTACTCCGGGTCGCCGGCGCGTCGGGGCATACGTCCTACGCTCACCAGACGGCCGGGCTCGTTGTAGCCCACGGACCGGGCGGCGAGGTCGGCGCCGTCGGCCGGCAGGTCCCAGCCCGCTATGTAATAGCCGAGATGGCTGACGAACTCCTCCTCGGGCCCGAAGGCCAGCCGCCGCACGGTGGAGTGCAGGCCGTCCGCGCCGATCACGAGGTCGAAGGTGCGCGGGGCTGCGCGTTCGAAGGTGACGTACACGCCGTCCGCCGTCTCGACCAGGGACGTCGCGGAGTCGTTGAAGAGGTATTCGGTGGGTAGGGCCCGGCTCTCCCCTGCCTCCTCCGCGGCCTCCGGTTTGTCCGAATGCGCCGTAGGTCCGAGCAGGCTGTGTTCGTAGAGGATGCGGGAGAGGTCCGAGCGGAGGAGTTCCACTTCTCCGCCGGCGAACTCCGGGGGAAGTGCCGCCACTTCGGCACCGCGCTCGTCGATGAAGCTCAACGGAGTGCCGCTCGTGCGATGCCGCCGGATCTCCTCCAGCACCCCCATCCGCTCCAGCACCGCCAGGCTCGCGCCGCCCCGGAAGTCGACCGCGAAGCCGCCGCCGCGCAGCTCCGGAGCCACCTCCACCACGGTCGGGCGATAGCCGTGGCACCTCAGCCAGTACGCCACGGCTGGCCCGGCGACGCTTGCCCCCGAGATCAGGACGGTCGGCCCGTCTGCCGCCGCGCATGCCGTTCCGTACGTCATCACACGCTCCCCACGCTGATCCGTCACTTCGACAAGAGAAACTGTATCCGTCGGACACTGTTCTGTATACCCCGGACACAGTTTTAGGATGCGAAGGTGGCCGGAGACGGAGAGAACAAGAAGAGCAGCGAGCTGAGCGACGGGCAGGTTCCCGAGGTGGCGGCCGATGTCTTCGCCGGGCAGGCGGGGAGCATCGAGTTGTTGTGGGGCGGTCGCGGACGCCCCAGTCGTGGCCCCAAGCCCGCGCTGAGCCTGGACCGGATCACGCGTACGGCGATCGCCCTCGCCGACGCGGGCGGGCTGGCCGCCGTCTCCATGCAGCGGGTCGCGGGTGAACTGAACTTCACCAAGATGTCCCTGTACCGGTACGTTCCGGGCAAGACCGAGCTGGTCGCCCTCATGATCGACACAGCCATGGGCGCACCGCCCGCCCTGCGTACGGACGCGGGCTGGCGAACCGCGCTGCGTGAATGGGCCGAAGGCCTCTCGGCGGTCCTCCACCGTCACCCCTGGCTGCTGTCGGCCACGGTGGGCCCCCGGGTCATGGGACCCAATGAACTCGGCTGGACGGAGAGCGCCCTCGCCGCCCTCGCGGACACGGGCCTCGACGGTGCCGAACAACTCGACGCGGTGGTCGTGATCAACGGCCACGTCCGCACCCTCGCCCAGATCGCGGCGTCCATGGGCGTGGGCAGTACGCGGACGAAGGGGAGCGCCCGCGGCGCCGCGCGAGGTCCCGAACAGGTTCTGAGCGCAGCGCTGAACGAGCTTCTGGCCGGCCGCTCCGACCGCTACCCCGCACTCGCCGCCGCCGTCACCTCCGCCGCGGCCGGCGATTCCCGCGACCAGGCTCTGGAGTTCGGTCTTGAGCGCATCCTGGACGGTTTGGAGAGCTATATGGCCCGGAGTGCTGCGCAGGATGACGCATCCGCTGCCTCGGGCGACACCGCGGCACCGGCACCCGTCACCGCGGCATCCGATACCACGGCGCCCGACTCCGCGCGCTGACGCGACGCCACGCGGCGTTGAAGAGAACTCCAGGTCAGAGTTCTTCGCCCGACAGCAGCGGCTCGAAGCGTTCATAGGCCGCGTAGTCGCGGAAGTGCCGCGCGTACAGGTCGGCGTCCTGCGCCAGGTCCTCGTCCAGTGTCGGGCTCACGTCCACGACACGCTTGAAGCACCAGGACACGGTCTCGCCCCGGTCGTTGAGGTAGCTCGTCTCCCGGGCGCGGGCCCGCCGCTCGGCCCGGCTGCGGGCGTCCGCGTCGTCCGCCGCGTAGACGAGCATGACGCTCTCCTCGTACAGCGGATCGCCGCCGCCCTTGCCCGGCGATTCCATGAGCACCATCGCGATGTACGGCCTGGGCCCCTTGACCGGGGCCTCCTGTTGGCCGCCGGTCGCCACGGCGCACTCACTGCCCTCGGTGATCGACCTTCCGTGGGCGACGGCCCAGCGGCGTGTCGGTACGGAGCCCGTCCGCACCCATTCAGCCGGCTGGAGGACTTTTGCGTTCAGCATCGGCGTCAGCTTCCGGATCCAGCCACGGACGGGCTTACGGGCGAGCTCATGGATGCGGTTGCGAATGAGGGCAGGCGTGTGTCTTCGGGTGCAGCCGCTTCTCCGCTCGCGATTACCGGCAACACCGACCACGGCCCTATGGCCCCCGGCTCCGGCTCCGGCTCCGGCTCCGGCTCCGGCTCCGGCTCCGGTTCAAGCATCCCCGTATCGATCATGAGCGCCAACAGGTTCGGCATGATCGTTCCTCCAGGGTGAAGTCATTACTCACCGCGACCGGCCTCGCAGCCGGCGCAATCATCTTCACCCGTTCCGGGAGTTACCGCACGTCGGCGCATCCAGCCAGGGACGGACGGGCAGCGGGCCCACCGGACTCACCACGAAGCGGTGGCCGGGCCCGCGCACGACCCCCGCTCCTGCGCCGCCCCACGCCCCCGCACGCCCCGTCAGAGCCGCACAGCCTTCCGCGGCTGCTCCATCGCCCCGGCCAACAGCCCCTGCAGCGTCGCGAATTCGTCGACGCACCGCCCCGTGCCGTTGACCACACAGTCCAGCGGGTCGTCGGCGACCACCACCGGTACGCCCATCTCCTGGCGCAGCCGCTGGCTGAGGCCACGCAGCAGTGCACCCCCTCCGGTGAGCGCTATGCCGCGCTCGATGATGTCCCCGGAGAGCTCGGGCGGGCACTCGTCGAGGGTGCGGTGTACGGCCCGTACGATCGCGTCGACCGGCTCGGCCAGCGCCGAACGGATCTCTTCCTCGGTGATCTCCTGGATGCGCGGCAGTCCGCTGACGTGGTCCCGGCCGCGTACGGTGTAGGACGTACGGCGATCCGGCTCGCCCTCCTCGTCCACGTCGACCGGGGTCCAGGCCGCGGAGCCGATCGCGATCTTGATTTCTTCGGCGGTGCGCTCGCCGATCGCCAGCGAGTGCTTCTTCTTCACGTACGAGATGATCGCCGCGTCCAGCGCGTCGCCCGCGACCCGTACCGACTGGGCGGTGACGATGCCGCCCATCGAGACGACGGCCACCTCGGTCGTACCGCCGCCGATGTCCACCACCATGCAGCCGACCGGCTCGGCCACCGGCAGACCGGCGCCGATCGCCGCCGCCATCGGCTCCTCGATCAGGTGCACCTCACGGGCGCCGGCGCTGCGCGCCGAGTCGATGACGGCCCGCCGCTCGACGCCGGTGATGCCGGAGGGCACGCAGATGACGACCCGCGGCTTGGAGAAGCGGCGGGTGGGCAACGCCTTCTTCATCAGGGCGCGCAGCATCTGTTCGGCCGCGTCGAAATCGGCGATCACGCCCTCCTGAAGGGGGCGCATCGCGGTGATGCCGGACGGGGTGCGGCCGATGGTGCGCTTGGCCTCCGAACCGACGGCGATCACCTCGCCCGACGCGTTCACGGCGACGACGGACGGCTCGTTCAGGACGACGCCCTTGCCGCGTGAGTAGACCAGGGTGTTGGCGGTTCCCAGGTCGATGCCTATGTCGTACGTACCGGACGAAGTGCTGGACGCCATGGGAGGTTCGCTTGCTCTCTCTCGACTGGACGACAGGGTCCCGCGCGCGGGGCCCTCGAACATCGCGCCCCGGGCGGCACGTGTGGCTCGCCGATCCGCTCGGGAAGTGAAGCCCACCGAGCTCGTCAAGCTCGCCAATGGCGCCATTTGCGGGCAATTATCAAGACTACAGGCGGTGCCGAATGGTTCCGGGCCGACGCGTTCAGCTCGACGCGGAGGGCGGGGCAGCCTTTCGCGGCCCTCCCGCATCCCCCACTCGTTGCGTTCGCCCCGTGTCCGCCACTTTCCGCGTCCCTCCCGTGTCCGCCACTCGGCGCATCCCTCCCGTATCCGCCACTCCCCGAGTCGCCCGGTTCTTGCCGCCGGGGCCCCGTGACAGGGCTTCGGCCAGGTCGTCCAGCGCGTCCAGAAGCAGTTCGGCGCCGCGCAGCGCGACACCGCGGGTCTCGGACTGCGCCGCCCACTCCTCCCGTACGGCGCGCAGCGCGCTCCAGTCCAGGTCGCGCCGCTCCCGTACGGCGTCGACCGCGCGCGGCAGTGACTCGCGCAGCTCTTCCGTGAACGTTTGGGCACCCGGTGATGGTTCCGCGTCCTTGTCCGGAAGATGTGCTTCCACGATCATCGTCACCCGGCCCATCGTGGACAGGGCGGACTGTGCCGCCGCTGCCGCGCTCAGCGACAGTCCGCGGTGGCGCACCGGCTCCTTCTCGGCGCGCGATTCGCTCTCCTCCCAGGCGGCGCGGGCCGCGCGGGCGTCCAGGAGGGCTTCGCGGACCTGGCGGGGGCGGCGTTCGGCGGGCCGCGCGTAGCGGTCGAAGACGGCGATGGCGTACCGGCCGTTGGCCTCCAGCCACTGGGCCAGCCGTTCGCGCAGCCGCGGGGTCTCCCAGGCGGGGAAGAGCGCGTAGGACAGCATGGCCAGCAGCCCGCCGACGAGGGTGAGGACGATGCGTTCCTGGACGGTCTGTTCCCAGCCGGCGCCGGCGATGCCGAGCAGGAAGACGACGTACGCGGCGACGCACGCCGAGGTCACCGACACCCCCGTACGCATCAGCAGGTACATCGCCAGCACGCACACGATCGCCAGCGCCGCGCTGACGTACAGGTTCGGGTGGGTGAGACCCATGATCGCACCGCCGACCGCGACCCCGACCAGGGTGCCGATGAAGCGGGCGACGCCGCGCGCGTACGTCTGCCCGAAGTCGGGCCGCATCACCATCACCGAGGCCAGCGGCGCCCAGTACCCGTGACCGAAGGGCAGCGCCTGGCCGATGAGGTAGCCCGCGGCGGCCACCGCGCTGACGCGGAGCGCGTGCCGGAAGATGTGCGAGGACCAGCGGAGCTCACGGCGTACGGCGCGCAGCGCCACCGGGATCAGCTTCGGCACGCTCGGGCGCAGCAGGTGCCCGCGCTCCGCCTCGGTGGTGGGCCGGGTGGCCTGGACGGGCTCGTCGGTGAACTCCACGGCGTCGGCGAGCAGCGAGATCAGCCGCAGCGCGGAGCGGCGGGCGGCGCCGGTCAGCCGCGGCCCGTCGCCGTCCTGGGGCATTTCGAGGGTGGCCATCGCCTCGGGCGGCAGGCGTACGGGCCTGCCGTGCCGGATGGCGGTCGCGACGGCGTCCAGTACGGTGGCGGCCGCGCCGAGCAGTTCGCGCGCCCGGTCGCGTTCGGGCCCCTCCACGGGCGCGCCGACGACCGGGTCGGCGAGCGAGGCCAGGACCGGCCTGACCTGCTCGGCCAGCGCCCGGGGCCCGTGCAGCTGGACGGGCCGGCGCTTGGCCTGACGCGGGGTCACGGCGGAGGCCAGGCGGGCGTTCATCAGGGGCTGCGGGTCGAAAGGGGCGACCGGATCGTGCCGCAGCCGGCGCGCGTAGTCCGCTTCGGCGGCCAGCGCGTCGGCGAGTGCGTCGCGCTGCACACCCCACGGCCGTACGGGAAAGAGCACGATCAGCGCGGCTTGGACGAACCCGCCGAACGCGATGATGGCCGCGTGTTCCAGCGCCCCGAGGACGGAGGTCGGCAGCGTGACGGTGACGAGCATGACCGAGACGGTCTGCGTGCCGACCAGCCCGGAGACCGGCCCGACCGACCAGGCCAGGCCCGCCAGGAAGGTCCACAGGGAGAGCAGGACCAGGAAGCCGACGATGTGCGCGGCGGCCAGGTATCCGAGGAAGGTGGAGACGGAGAGACCGCCCGCGACGGCGAGCGCCAGGACGGGCCGCGGACGCCAGCTGCGCTGGAAGGTGGCGATGCCGGCGGCGAACGCGCCGAAGGCCGACGAGACCGCGAGGGCCGGGTTGCCGAGGTAGAGGCACAGGCCGATGACGATGGCGACACCGACCGAGCCGCGGATCGCGATCAGCGGGGTGAGCTTGGCCCTTTCGATGGTCAGCCCGGAGCGGGCGGTCTTCTTCAGCGCTCGCGACCAGGTCATGCCACCGAGAATACGTACTCGGGAGCGCCGAAACGGAATGATCTGTGCCGGTTTGTGGGTGGGTTTTGGCGGGCACTCGGATGGGTTCGCGACAGGGGCTCGGGACGTTGCGGCAGGGGCCAGGGTGGGGGTCGCGGCAGGGGCTCGGACGGGAGTTGCGGCGGAGGCCCGGGCGGGTCGCCGCCGGGCGGATCACGGCGGGGCTCGGATGGGGCACGAGAGGAGGCGCGACGGGGTACGGGAGGAGGGCGCGGCGGGTGCGAGGGGAAGCTCGGCGGGGTACGGGAGGAGCTCGGCGGGTTGCGGCGGCGGTCCGGACAGGGTTCACCGCGTCCCCGCCCGCCGATTCGTCGAGAAAATCACCGTAAAGCCGGTTTCTGTTGCGGGTAAACCGTGCAGGTCACGGACGTGTCCCGCCACCGGAGCCGATCCACGCGGGCAACGCGACACCCGGAGAGGGAAACCCCGGCCCCGGCCGCGCCCTCTTGCTCGGCAGCCGGACGTCCTCCGGCCCGCTCAGCAAGGAGAAGGTCCCGTGCGTAAAACCCTGCTCACCCCGGTGGTCGTACTGATCACCCTGACCGCCCTCGCCGCCACCGCCGGCTGCGGCTCAGGCGGCTCGGGCGGTTCCGACGACGCACCGGTGCGCTTCGGTGACGCGAAGGGGTCCGGCTCGCACGGCGCCACGCGGCCGGGCAAGGCGTCGCTCGCCCGGATGCCCACCAACCCGATCAGCTTCAAGGAGCAGCGCAAGGTCGGCGGCGCCGGGAACGGCACCCCGATCGGCATGGCCACGTACCACGGCCCCAAGTCCGGGTTCACCGGGAAGGTGTGGGTATGGGCGCCGCCGGAGTACTACGAGAAGAAGAACGCCGACAAGGGGTTCCCGGTCCTGATGGCGCTGCCCGGCGCCGAGGGCTACCCCGTCAATTACTGGATCGGCGGCGACCTGAAGCTGGAGGAGAGCCTGGCGCAGTGGTCGAAGGAGGGCAAGAGCCTGCCGTTCATCGTCGTGATGCCGGTGCTCAACCCCAACGCCAAGCAGTACTACGACGCCAGCGACATACCCGGCCAGCCGAAGATGGGCACCTGGCTGAACGAGGACGTCCCCGACTTCGTCCGGCAGAACTTCCGTACGCTCAAGAGCCGGGACGGCTGGGCGGTCATGGGGTCCTCGTCCGGCGGATTCGCCGCGCTGAAGAACGTCCTGCAGCACCCGGAGACCTTCAAGGCCGCGATACCGTCCGGCCCCGACATCGTGCCGGACTCACCGCTGTGGCGCGGACACGCGAAGGAGCAGCGGGAGAACAACCCCGAGGTCCTGGCCCAGCGGCTGATCAGCAAGGGCGGGCCCGACGTGTATCTGGCCTTCCAGGACGGTTCCAAGGAAGCCACGGTCGTACCGAAGGTCAAGAAGTTCATCGCGCGCTACGGACGCGGCCCGGTCAAGACGCGGCTGCAGACGGTGGCCGGCGGTACGCACGGCGCCGACACGTATGTGAAGGGCATGGGCGAAGGCACGATGCAGTGGGTCAGCGCCCATATGCAGGGGCCGGCGGAGTAACCCGCGCCCCCGCCCCGGGCCGTTCCCGCCCCCTCGGGCCGTCCCCACCCCGGAACGCCCACCGCATCGTGTCCCCTCCTCCTCGCCCCCCGCGCCTCACACCGAGCAGGCCACGTCCAGCAATTCGATGGGCCGCGTCGCGTCCAGATCCACGTACGCGGTGAAGTGCTCTTTCCGGTTCCCGCTCCAATACGTGGTGACCGTCGCCCAGCCGACCCTTGCGGACTGCGCGGTGGTGACCTTGCCGACGGAGATGTTGCGCGGCGTGTTCTGGGAACACAGCAGCAGGTCGTAGTGGGGCGTTTCCGCCGCCTTCTTCTTGAGCTCGGCGGAGACCTGGTGCTCGCGCTCCCAGGCGCTGGGGCCGTGCTTCCCGTAAAAGGAGACCAGGAAGCGACGGATCTCCTCGGCGGTCCAGCGGCCGTTCGGGTCGGCGCGCAGATCCGAACGGGGCTGCTGCTGTATGGAAGTGTCCGGGGCGGCAGCGATGGCCGGGGCCGCGGAGGCGGCGGTCAGTGTGAGGCCGAGAACGACGGCGGTCGCTGCGGCGATGACGGTGGAGGTGGCAGTGGCGGTGGCTGTTGTGCGCGAAGCATGACGGAGCATGAGATGTCCTCGACTTCCGACTTCTGTTCTATGTGCGCATTGCCGGTCTTCACCAACTGAGACACCCGGGGTCCCGGGATGGTTGCGGACCGCCGGGCACACCACCCGGCTGGAGCAACGGCGGCCGCCGCCCCGGAGCACGACGGCGGAATTCCGCAGGTGCCGGGCGCCTACGAGCGCTTGGCCGGCGCAATGGCACAGCCGGTAGCCGGGGCCCCACCCGGTCAGACGGTTCTCGCCCCGGTCCCCCGCCCCTACGACACGATGTCCTTCCTCCCGAACCCCCGGAACGCCAGCGCGAACAGCACCAGCGCGTACGCCACCGAGACCGCCGCCCCCTGGATCATCCCCGTGCCGTCGAGCTGGGGCTGGAGGGCGTCGGCCCAGGCGAACTGCCAGTGCGCCGGGAGGAAGTCGCGCCAGTGCTCCAGGGCCGTGACCTGGTCCAGCACATTGCCGACGATGGTCAGGCCGACCGCGCCGCCGACCGCGCCCAGCGGCGCGTCGGTCACCGTCGACAGCCAGAAGGCGAGGGCCGCCGTGACCAGCTGGCTGACGAAGATGTACGCGACGGCGAGCGCCAGGCGGGGCAGCGCGTCGCCGGCGGCCAGCGCGCCTCCGGTGGGGAGTTGGAGCGGCCCCCATCCGTACGCGGCGGTGCCGACACCGAGCGCGACCAGCGGCAGCAGCACCATCGCCGCAGCGCTGAACAGCAGAGCGACGGTGAGTTTGGCAATCAGCAGCCGGGTGCGCGGGACGGGAGCCGCGAGCAGGTAGCGCAGCGAGGACCAGCTCGCTTCGGAGGCGACCGTGTCCCCGCAGAACAGCGCTACCGGAACGACCAGCAGGAAGCCCGCCGAGACGAACAGGACGGTCGCGGTGAAGTTGGCGCCCGAGGCGGTCGCGGTGTCCATGAGGGTGACGCGGTTGTTGCGGCCGCTCGGGTCGCCGCCGATCGCGAAGGCCGCGATCAGGACGAACGGCAGCGCCACCAGGATCGCAGCGATGACGAACGTGCGGCGCCGCTTGAGCTGCCGCATCGCCTCGACGCGCAGCGGAAGCGTGCGGCGCGCGCGGTAACCGGGGGCGTGCGACGCACCGGGGACGGACGAACCCGCGGGCCCGCCGGAGAGCACGGACCCACCGGAGCGCGCGGCCCCGGCGGGCGACGCGGCCCCACCGGAGCGCGCGGTTCCTCCGATGGACGCGTCCCCTTCGGAGAGCGCGGACTGCCCGTCCTTGCCGGGCTCGGCGACTGGGGTCACCGGTCACCTCCGATCATGGTGAGGAAAGCATCCTCCAGGCGGCGGTGGGGGCCGATGCGGGCCACCGGGATCTCCAGCCGCAGCAGTTCGGGCAACAGGCGCGCGGTGCTCGTCGTGCCGTCGAGCGTGACGAGCAGTCCCTCGTCGGCCCGGGCGGCCGCCGCCACCCCGGGCAGCGCGGCCACCTTCTCCAGGAGGACGTCGGACAGCGGTTCCCCGCCTTCCACGCCGACGAGCAGGGTGTCGCCGGTGCCGACGATGTCGGCGACGGGCCCTGCCTGGACGAGCCGGCCACGGTCCATGACGACCAGATGCGTACAGGTCTGTTCGACCTCGGCCAGCAAGTGGCTGGAGACGATCACGGTGCGTCCGCCGGCCGCGTACCGGATCATCACGTCGCGCATCTCACGGATCTGCGGCGGATCGAGCCCGTTGGTCGGCTCGTCCAGGATGAGCAGGTCCGGAAGGCCCAGCATGGCCTGCGCGATGGCGAGGCGCTGCCGCATGCCCTGGGAGTAGGTACGTACCGCGCGCTGCAACGCGTCGCCCAGCCCGGCGATCTCCAGCGCCTCGTCGATGTGCGCGTCCTCGGCCGGGCGGCCGGTGGCCTGCCAGTACAGATCGAGGTTGGCGCGCCCGGACAGGTGCGGCAGGAAACCGGCGCCCTCGACGAACGCGCCGACCCGCGACAGCACCGGCGCGCCGGGCCGGATCGCGTGCCCGAAGACGCGGATCTCGCCGGCGTCCGGACCGATCAGACCCATGAGCATCCGCAGGGTGGTGGTCTTGCCCGCGCCGTTCGGTCCGAGCAGGCCGAGCACCTGGCCCTTCTCCACCCGGAAGGAGAGGTCCCGTACGGCGTAGCGGTCGGTGGACTTGGCGTACCGCTTGCTCAGGCCGGTGATCTCCAGCGGCACGTCCGCCAGGTCCGGGTCGGGCGCGCCGGCCGCGGCCCGCCGCCGCCCCACGGACAGGAGCAGTACGGCGACGACCGCGCCCGCGGCGGGCAGCGCCCACGTCCACGCCGGCAGCGGGGTCGCCGCGCTCTTGACGGCGGGCGCGGTCGGCACGTTGAGCACGCCGCCGTTGCCGCCCCCACTGCCGTCGCCTTCGAGGGACGCGGTGTACGTGGCAGGCTCGGCGGGCGAGGCGTACGCGAGGTCCGTCGAGGACAGCACCAGGCGCAGCCGGTGCCCGGCCGCGAACTCGTGGTCGATGGCGGGCATCCGCAGTTCGACGCTCTTGCCGGCCTTGGCGCCGGTGATGCGGTACGGCTCGGCGAGCCCGGCGGGCAGCACCGGCCGGCTGCTGCCGTTCGGACCGATGTCGTACACCTTGGCGAAGATCACCGCGTCGTCGCCGGTGGATCCGATGCGTACGCGGGCGGTCGGCGCGCCGGTGACGCGCAGCGGGTCGGTCAGCGGCTGCGACTCGAAACGGGCGTACTGGCCCGGGGAGTCGAGGGAGAGTCCGGCGCCGACACTGGAGAGGCTGTTGAGGGCGCCGACGCCCGGCACGGTCGAGATGGACGGCGGACTGGCCCCGGCCGGGTTGGTGAAGCGCTGCTCGCGGCCGGTCAGGCGCACCGGGCGCGGGTCGTTGTCCAGGCCGGGGTAGCGGTCGCCGCTCGCGCCGCGCAGCCGGGCGGCGCCGTTGGTGGAGTCCACGGCCCCGCCGCGGCTGACGCGGAAGGCGGGCCCGGTGGCCGCGTCCTTCTCGTCCTTCAGGTAGCGGTCGAACCACGCCTTCGTACGGCCGGCGAGGCGGCCGGTCTCGCGGTCACCGCCGTCGTGCCCGCCGGCGAGCCAGTCGACGGAGACGGGTGCGCCGTTCTTGCGGAGCGCCCGGTACGCCGCGTCGGCCTGGCCGAGCGGGAACAGCGAATCGGTTCTGCCCTGCATCAGGAGCGTCGGGACCTTGATCCGGTCCGCGACGGCGGAGGGGCTGCGCGCTTCGAGGAGTTCGCGGGCGGCATCGTCGGGCTTCCCGGAGACGGCGATCCGCTCGTACATCGCGCACAACCGCGGCTCGAACCGGCCGCATCCATCAGTGACGTCCCGGGACGTGGTCCCGACGGCGGACTTCCCACTGCCGCCGGCGCCCGGTCCGGCGCCGGTGCCCGAACCCGCGTCCGGCCCCGAACCCGAGTCCGCTCCGGTACCGCTGCCACCCCCGTTCCCGCCGGCGCCCCCGCTGCCGCTACCGCCAGTGCCCCCGCCGGTGCTCCCGTTCCCGGCTCCCTCC
This sequence comes from Streptomyces sp. NPDC030165, assembly GCF_055573595.1. Classification (NCBI taxonomy): domain Bacteria; kingdom Bacillati; phylum Actinomycetota; class Actinomycetes; order Kitasatosporales; family Streptomycetaceae; genus Streptomyces; species Streptomyces sp. NPDC030165. The sequence goes on from NZ_JBVIBD010000006.1 coordinate 129,333, forward strand.
GCCGCCTCCACACCGACCGAGCCCGTCGAAAAGAACATGCCGGCCCACAGTTTCTTGAAGACGCCGTTGGGGAAGAGCGCGTCGGCCAGGTTCCAGTACGTGATCTGCGGGGCGATCGCGTCGACGCGCTTGTCGTACCCGGCCGCCAGCAACGCGACCGCTCCCCCGTACGAGCCTCCGGCCACACCGACCCGTGGGTCGCCCGCGCCGTCCAGCCGTACTTCGGGGCGCTTCGCCAGCCAGTCGATCAGCCGGCGGACGTCGGCCACCTCCCGGTCCGGATCGTTGAGCCCGATCTTCCCCGTGGACCTGCCGAAGCCGCGCGCCGACCAGGTCAGCACGGCGTACCCGTCGCGCGCCAGCTGCTCGGCCTGCGTGCGTACCGACTCCTTGCTGCCGCCGAAGCCGTGCCCGAGAAGGACGGCGGGGCGGCGGCCGGTGCCGCCCGCGGTGAAGAAGGAGGTGTCGATCCGGACCTTGCCGTCACCATCGGCACCAGCACCGGCACCGCCTTCGGTCTGCCCCTCCCCGCCCCCGCCGCTCTCCGGCACGCTGAACGTCCGGTCCTCCCGGTGTACGGCCGGCGGGTCGTCGGCGGCGACGGCCGCCCACGTACCTGACCCGGCGAGTACGGCCAGCACGGCCGCCGTCGCGTACAGCCGTCGTCCGCGGAGTCGGAAAGTCATACGGTGAATCCTAAGGACGTTCCGCCGCGGACCACCGAGCCGCCGGGGCGAACCCGCGCGCCTCCCCCGGGAGTACGGGCGCCGCCGCACGTACCGCGTCCGCAGTACGCGCAAAGCGCCCGCGCGCCCCGTGGCCCTCTGTACACCGCACCACCCCGCCGCTACAAAAGACGATGTGGGGGCGGGCCGGGTCGGCCCAGGGGAGGCGGCAATGCGCAGGATCGCCATCGTCGGCGCTGGGCAGGCGGGGCTGCATCTCGCCCTGGCCCTCCTCGCCGCGGACTACGACGTCACGCTGGTCACCGACCGTACGGCACAGGAGGTGCGTGCCGGACGGGTGATGTCGACGCAGCTCATGTTCGGCCCGGCGCGGCGTCTGGAGCGGACCGCCGGGCTCAATCTGTGGGACGCGACCGCGCCCGGAGCGAGTTCGCTGCGGGTGACGGTGTGGGATCCGCCCGGAAAATCCGCGCTGACGTTCATCGGGCAGTTCGACGAACCGCCGCACTCCGTCGACCAGCGGGTGAAGATGGCCGGCTGGCTCGCTCTGTACGAGGCCAGGGGCGGCCGGGTCCGGTACGGCTCCGTCACCTCCGCCTCGCTGCCCGCGCTCGCCGCCGAACACGACCTGACCATCGTCGCCTCCGGGCGCGGCGACCTCACCCGGATCTTCGCCCGCAATCCGCTCTACTGTCCCTTCGACCGCCCGCAGCGCACGCTGGCCTGCGTGTACGTGCACGGCATCGCGGCGCCGGCCGGCGAACCGGAGCCGCAGACGCGGATCAACGCGGTGGCCGGGGCCGGCGAGGTGTTCGTGCTGCCGGCGCTCACCACGGGCGGGCCGTGCGGCATCGTGCTGTTCGAGGCGCTGCCGGGCGGGCCGTTCGACTGCTGGCACGACCAGCCCTCGCCGGACAGCTGCGTAGCCCGCGCGCTCGAACTGCTGCGCACGTACGCGCCCGGGGAGTACGAGCTGTGCAAGGGCGCCGCACCCACGGACGCGGGCGCGACGCTGTACGGCGCGGTCACCCCCGTCGTCCGGCATCCGGTGGCCGAGGTCGCGCCGGACACGTACGTGCTGGGCATGGCGGACGCGGTCGTGACCAACGACCCGATCACCGGCCAGGGCTCGAACACCGCGGCCCGCGGCGCGGCCGCCTACCTGGACTCGATCCTGGAGCGCGGGGACGCGCCCTTCGACCCGGAGTGGATGCATGCGGCGTTCGCCGCGTTCTGGCGGCACGCCCGGCAGGTCACGGAATTCACCAACCTGATGCTGGAGCCGCTGCCGCAGCACGTGCAACGGCTGCTGGCGGCCGCCGCCGAACACCCCGTCGTGGCACACCGCTTCGTCAACGGGTACGCCGATCCGGCGGACTACCACGACTGGCTGATGACGGCGGCTCACGCCGAGACCTACCTGGCCACCGCCACCGCGGGCGCCAAGAGGTGAGAGCCGTCGAGCGCTCCACCGGCTCCCTGCCCCGGCCCCTGCTCCCAGCTCCTGCTCCGGGCCCTGCTCCCAGCGCTCCTGTCAGCTCCAGCTCCGGTCCCTGCCCCCAGCCCCCGCTCTCAGCTCCTGCCGCCCGTCTCCAGTACCAGCGTGAAACGTTTCTTGTCCTTGCGGGTCGCGCCGAACCGGTCGTAGAAGCGGATCGCTCCCGCGTTCCAGTCGGGCGTGTTCCACTGCATCTCCGCGACGCCCAGCGCCTTGCCCTCGGCGATGACCGCCTCGGTCAGCAGGGCACCCAGGCCGAGGCCGCGGTGCTCGGCGCGCAGGTAGAGACAGTCCAGGCTCAGGTACTCGCGGCCCTGCCAGGTGTCGAAGGCCGTCGAGCAGGTGGCGTATCCGGCGAGTTCGCCGCCGGACAGTTCGGCGACCAGGCAGCGCAGCCACGGCGGGCGCGGCCCGAAGAGCGCGTCCGCGAGCCGGTCCGCCAGATCGGCGGCGGGCGGCGCGGACCGCTCGTACGCGGCGTGCTCCGCGGCCAGCGCGACCACGTCCGGCAGGTCCGTGCGGACCGCGTGGCGGATGACCGGGGCCCCCGTCATGGAGCACCCGCCGCGGCACGCTGCATCTCCACGGCGCCTATGGGCTGTTGTTCGTCATTCATACGCAGCATCATGCGTCATCCGGCCTGAACGGTTCCCCGGTATTACGGCGGGAATTCCGGGACGGCGGTGAACAGCGGGACGCCAGGGGCCTGGCACGCCCTCCGGCACCCCGGCTCCGGCGCCCCGGCCGCGTTCGCCGACCGCGCCCGCCCAGCAAGCCCGCGGACCGTCGCTGCCGGCCCGCGGGCTGCCACCGACCTCGGCGATGATCTCGGCGGTGACCTCCGTAGTGATCAGTGATTGCTGGGGAAGCCCAGGTTGATGCCACCGTCGGACGGGTCCGGCCAGCGGGTCGTGACGACCTTGCCGCGGGTGTAGAAGTGCACGCCGTCGTTGCCGTAGATGTGGTGGTCGCCGAAGAGGGAGTCCTTCCAGCCGCCGAAGGAGTGGTAGCCGACCGGGACCGGGATCGGGACGTTCACGCCGACCATGCCGGCCTCGACCTCCAGCTGGAATCGGCGGGCCGCGCCGCCGTCCCGGGTGAAGATGGCGGTGCCGTTGCCCCACGGCGAGGAATTCATGAGCGAGATCGCCTCGTCGTAGGTGTCCACGCGGACGACCGACAGGACGGGGCCGAAGATCTCGTCGCGGTAGGCGTCCATCTCAGGCGTGACGTTGTCGAGCAGCGAGACGCCGATCCAGTGGCCGTTCTCATGGCCGGGGACCGTGAAGCCCGTACCGTCGACGACGACGTCCGCGCCCTGGGCCGCGGCACCGGACACGTACGAGGCGACCTTGTCGCGGTGGGCCTTGGTGATGAGCGGGCCCATCTCGGAGGCCGGGTCGTCGCCGGGGCCGATGGTCAGCGCGGCGGCCCGCTCCTTGATCTTCTCGATCAGCGGGTCGGCGGTGTCGCCGACGGCCACCACCACGGAGACCGCCATGCAGCGCTCGCCCGCCGAGCCGTACGCGGCGTTGATCGCGGAGTCCGCCGCGAGGTCGAGATCGGCGTCCGGCAGGACCAGCATGTGGTTCTTGGCGCCGCCGAGGGCCTGGACGCGCTTGCCGTTGGCCGTGCCGGTGGTGTGGATGTAGCGGGCGATGGGGGTGGAGCCGACGAAGGAGACGGCGGCGATGTCCGGGTGCTCCAGGATGCGGTCCACCGCGACCTTGTCGCCGTTGACGATGTTCAGCACGCCGTCCGGCAGGCCCGCCTCGGCGGCCAGCTCGGCCAGCTTGAGGGCCGCGGACGGCACCTTCTCGCTGGGCTTGAGGACGAAGGTGTTGCCGCAGGCGATGGCGAGCGGGAACATCCACATCGGCACCATCGCCGGGAAGTTGAACGGCGTGATGCCGGCCACGACACCGAGGGACTGGCGGATCGCGGCCACGTCCACACGGGTGGACACCTGGGTGGACAGCTCGCCCTTGAGCTGCTGCGGGATGCCGCAGGCCAGCTCGACGATCTCCAGGCCGCGGGCGACCTCGCCGAGCGCGTCACTGTGCACCTTGCCGTGCTCGGCGGTGATCAGCGCGGCCAGTTCCTCGCGGTGCGCGTCGATCAGCTCGCGGTAGGCGAACAGCACGGCCGTGCGCTTGGCCAGCGAGCTGGTGCCCCAGGTGCGGAACGCCTCCTTGGCGGCGGCGACGGCCGCGTCCACCTCGTCCACGGAGGCGAAGGCGACCTGCTTCTCCTGGGCGCCGGTCGCGGGGTTGTAGACCGGGCCGAACGAGCCGGACACACCCTCGGCGGGCTTGCCGCCGATCCAGTGGTTGATGGTCTTCATGCGGGGGGCCTTTCTCGGTGACGGCGGTGGGGTGGGTCGAGAAGCGGGGCGGGGGACGGTTCGGGCGGTCGGGCGTGGGTGCGCGGTTCAGAGATGGCGGCGGCGCGCGGCGGCGTGCCGGTCGTAGTCCTTACGGGCCTCGACCGCCGCCGGACGCGTCGCGGTCTCGGCCACAGGGACATCCCACCAGGCCTGGGCCGCGGGCGCGCCCGGCACAGTGTCGGCCGTTGCGGTCTCGACATAGACACATGTGGGGCGCTCGTCGGCGCGGGCCGCGGCGAGCGCGGCGCGCAGTTCGCCGACGGTCGCGGCGCGGATGACGTGCATTCCCAGGGACGCGGCGTTGGCGGCGAGGTCCACGGGCAGCGGGTCGCCCGTGTACGAGGCGTCGGCGGCGCGGTAGCGGTAGGCCGTGCCGAAGCGTTCGGCGCCGGTCTGCTCGGACAGGCCGCCGATGGAGGCGTAGCCGTGATTCTGGATCAACACGATTTTGATGTTGATCCCTTCCTGGACCGCGGTGACGATCTCGGTGGGCATCATCAGGTACGTACCGTCGCCGACCAGCGCCCATACGGGCCGGTCCGGCGCGGCCAGCCGCACCCCGATGGCGGCGGGGATCTCGTAGCCCATGCAGGAGTAGCCGTACTCCAGGTGGTACTGGCGGCGGGACCGGGCACGCCACAGTTTGTGCAGGTCGCCGGGGAGCGAACCGGCCGCGTTGATGACGACGTCCTGGTCGCCGACGGTGGCGTCCAGCGCGCCGAGGACCTGGGTCTGGGAGGGGCGTACGGAGTCGTCGGGCGCGGCGTAGGCGGCGTCGACCAGGGATTCCCAGCGGGCTTTTGCCGCGCCGTACTCGTCCTCGTACGCCGGCGCGACGCGGTGTCCGGACAGGGCGTCGGTGAGCGCTTCGAGGCCGGCGCGGGCGTCGGCGACCAGGGAGGTCGCGGCGAGTTTGTGGGCGTCGAAGGAGGCGATGTTCAGGTTGACGAAGCGGACGCCGGGGGCGGCGAAGAGGGTGGCGGAGGCGGTGGTGAAGTCCGTGTAGCGGGTGCCGACGCCGATGACGAGGTCGGCTCGGGCAGCCAGCGCGTCGGCCGTGGCGGTGCCGGTGTGGCCGATGCCGCCCACGTCGGCCGGGTGGTCGTGGCGCAGGGAGCCCTTGCCGGCCTGGGTGGAGGCGACGGGGATGCCGGTGGCGTCGGCGAGGGCGCGCAGGGCGTCCTCGGCCTCGCTGTGGTGGACGCCGCCGCCCGCGATGATCAGCGGGCGCTCGGCGGCGCGTACCGCCCGTACGGCTTCGGTCAGGGCGGCGGCGTCGGGCGCGGGGCGCGGCACCCGCCACACGCGGTCGACGAAGAACTCCTCGGGCCAGTCGTACGCCTCGGCCTGCACGTCCTGCGGCAGCGCGAGCGTGACGGCGCCGGTCTCGACGGGATCGGCGAGCACCCGCATCGCCTGGAGGGCGGCCGGGATCAGCGCTTCGGGACGGGTGACCCGGTCGAAGTAGCGGGACACCGGGCGCAGGGCGTCGTTGACGGACACATCGCCCGCGTACGGGACTTCGAGCTGCTGGAGCACGGGGTCGGCGGGACGGGTGGCGAAGATGTCGCCGGGCAGCAGCAGTACGGGGAGGCGGTTGACCGTGGCGAGGGCCGCGCCGGTGACGAGGTTGGTGGCGCCGGGACCGATGGAGGTCGTCACGGCGTGCGCGGACAGGCGGTCGCGCTGCCGGGCGTATCCGACCGCGGCGTGCACCATGGCCTGCTCGTTGCGGCCCTGGAGGAAGGGCATCGTGTCCGGTCCCGCCTCCAGGAGGGCCTGGCCGATGCCGGCCACATTGCCGTGTCCGAAGATGCCCCAGCAGGCGCCCACCAGACGGTGCCTGGTGGGCGCGCCACCCTGGTCACCGGGGGCCGCGGCGCCGTCCCGCTCCGTGTACTGGTGGGCCAGGAACTCGACCAGTGCCTGCGCCACCGTGAGGCGTCGAGTGGTCATCGTGGGTCTCCCGCGGGGGCGTCAGGGGCTTCGGAGGCTTCGGGGATTGCGGAGTTTTTGGGGACTTCGGGGGTTTCGGAGGCTTCAGGGGCGTTGTACAGGGGCAGACGGGGGTCGACCGGCTGCTCGGGCCAGGTGCCGCGGATCCAGCCGTGGTCGGGGTGGTCGCAGATGAGCCAGGCACGCTCCGCGCCGGGGCCCGCCATGACGTTGAGGTAGTACATGTCGTGCCCCGGGGCGGCGATGGACGGGCCGTGCCAGCCGTCGGGGATCAGTACGGCGTCGCCGCTGCGGACCTCGGCGAGCACGTCCGTACCACGTCCGTTGCCGGAGGGGGTGACGCGCTGGTAGCCGAGCCCTTCGGAGCCGTGGGCGGGGGCGATCTCGAAGTAGTAGATCTCCTCCAGCTCGCTCTCCTCGCCCGGCCGGCCCTCGTCGTGCTTGTGCGGCGGGTACGAGGACCAGTTGCCGCCGGGCGTGAGCACCTCGACGGCGATGAGCTTGTCGCACTCGAAGACGCCGGCCGCGCCGAAGTTGTTGACCTGGCGCGAGCAGTTGCCCGCCCCGCGCAGTTCCACGGGCACGCCGCTCGCGGGTCCGTAGCGGGCAGGCAGGCGGCGCGTGCAGCGGGCCCCGGTCAGCGCGAACCGGCCGCCGGCGGCGCTGCTGATCGCCACCTCGGCGTCGCGCGGTACGTACGCAAAGTCGGTGACCCCGCTGAACACGTCCTCGCGCCCGGCCAGTTCGAAGGGTGCGCCGCCGTCGGCCGTGACCGTGCAGCCGCCGTTCAGGGGCAGCACGATCCACTCGCTGTCCCCGGTGGCGAACGTATGGCTTTCGCCGGGCGGCAGCCGTAGCACGCGCAGGGACGAGTGGCCCCAGCCCGCCCGGTCCGGGTCGATGTCCAGTTCGTACGGCCCGTCGGCCGTGTTCTGCGCCCTGATGTGGAACTCGGTGTCACGCAGTTCGCTCGTCATGCCTGCAAGTCTCCTCCCGACCACTGACAGTCACCACGGTTACCGCTGGAGCAGGGAAACGGCGGTGTCCACGGCCGCCGCCACGTCCCCGTCGGCCGGATACAGCAGCGACCGGCCCACCACCAGCCCCTGCACGGTCGGCAGGCGCAGCGCCTTGCGCCACTTCTCGTACGCCGCTTCCTGGTCCTCGGGAGTGCCCTTGATGTCGCCGCCGAGCAGCACCGTCGGCAGCGTCGAGGTCTCGCAGACCTGCGCCATGTCGTCGGGATTGTCGGTGACCGGCAGCTTCAGCCAGGTGTACGCGGAGGTGCCGCCCAGGCCCGAGGCGATGGCGACGGACTTCGTCACGGCCTCCGCGCTCAGGTCGTTGCGGACCTTGCCGTCCACCCGGCGGGAGAGGAACGGCTCGACGAATGTGGGCAGCTCCAATTCGGCCATGGCATCTATCGCGCGGGCCGTGGACTCCAGAGTGGACAGCGATCCGGGGTCGCCGTAATCGATGCGCAGCAGCAGCTTGCCGGCGTCGAAGCGCAGCCGGGCGATGTCCTGCGGGCGGTGGCCGGTGAACCGGTCGTCCATCTCGAAGGAGGCGCCGGCGATGCCGCCGCGGTTCATGGAGCCCATGACGACCTTGTCCTCCAGGGACCCGAGCAACAGCAGGTCCTCCAGGATGTCGGCGGTGGCGAGCACGCCGTCCACGCCGGGGCGGGACAGTGCGAGGCACAGGCGGTCCAGGAGGTCGAGGCGGTTGGCCATGGCCAGCTCGCGGTCGCCGACGGCGAGCGCGCCCCGCGCCGGATGATCGGCCGCGATGATCATCAGCCGGCCGCTGTCGCCGATCAGGGGGCGGCGGGTGCGGCGCGCCGCGGCCTCCGCGACGGCTTTGGGGTACCGGGCCCGCAGCGTCACGATGTCGGAGATCCGAGTGGTCAAGGCGGTTCTCACCTTCTGGTGGGACGGGTTCGTACGGGTGGCCACCGGGCGGGGCACCCGGTCGGGCGCGCGGCGGGGCAGGCGCCCGGAGGCGCCGGGACGGGGCGGCCGGGTGTACGGGACCGACCGCGGCGATCAGCGAGCGGCGAGGAATTCCTCGACCTCGTCACGCGTCGGCATGGCGGACGAACAGGCCAGCCGGGACGCGACGATCGCGCCGGCGGCATTGGCGTACCGCATCATCGGCTCCAGCTCCCATCCGGACAGCAGCCCGTGGCACAACGCGCCTCCGAAAGAGTCGCCGGCACCCAGGCCGTTGACGACTTCGACGGGAGTGGGCGGCACCTCGGCGGTACGGCCGTCGCGGTGCACGGCCAGCACGCCCTTGGGCCCCTGCTTGACGACGGCCAGTTCGACGCCCATGTCGAGCAACGCCTGCGCGCACCGCTTCGGTTCGCGGACGCCGGTGGCGACCTCGGCCTCGTCGACGTTGCCGACCGCGACCGTCGCGTGGGCGAGCGCCGCCTCGTAGTACGGGCGGGCCGCGGCCATCGCCGCCGCGCCGGTGACGCCGCCGGCACCGGAGGCTCCGCCTTCGCCGCCCCAGAACATCGGCCGCCAGTCCAGGTCGAAGACGGTGATGCCCGCCTTGGCACGCGCCTCCAGCGCGGCGAGGGTCGCCGTACGGCTCGGCTCCTCACACAGACCGGTTCCGGTCATCCAGAAGATACGGGCGTCCCGTACGGCGCCGCGGTCCAGCTCTTCGGGGTGGATGACCAGGTCGGGGGCCTTGGGGCGGCGGTAGAAGTAGAGCGGGAAGTCGTCCGGCGGGAAGATCTCGCAGAAGGTGACGGGCGTCGGGTACTCCCCTACGGGGGTCACCCAGCGGTCGTCCACACCGAAGTCGCGCAGCGCCTGGTGGACGTACTCGCCGAAGGGATCACGGCCGGTGCGGCTGATGACCGCCGTACGCCGGCCCAGCCGGGCGGCGGCGACCGCGACGTTGGTGGCCGAACCGCCGAGGAACTTCCCGAACGTCTCGACCCGGGACAGCGGAACGCCGGTCTGCAACGGGTAGATGTCCACCCCGATGCGGCCCATGGTGATCAGATCGTACGGGCCGGTCTCTGCGGCCTGCCGCGGCTCGGTCATGTGCGCCCCTCCGGTTCGTCACTGACCACAGGTCTAACCGGGCGTCCGAGACGCTGTCAATACTTTGTCCTTACATTCTGACGTCAGGCGACAGGGAGCGGGAGCGGCCCCACGATGTACCGCCGGATACAAAGTCCTTAAGTCCTTATGTCATGACGAAGTCTTGACACTCCTCTGGCCGAGATGGAGGCTGTGCCCACAACCCAGCCCCGCGCCTCCCGGTCACCGGCGACCGGCGAGAGGAGAGCCGCAGCATGTCCGTTCCCCATGCCGTCCCGCGCGTTCTGGACCGCCTGCGCATCGGATCGGCCCCCGACTCCTGGGGAGTCTGGTTCCCCGACGACGAGCAGCAGGTCCCGTGGCAGCGCTTCCTGGACGAGGTCGCCGAGGCCCAGTACGAGTGGATCGAACTCGGCCCGTACGGCTACCTGCCCACCGACCCCGCCGTACTCCACGCGGAACTCGACCGGCGCCGGCTGAAGGTCTCGGCCGGCACGATCTTCACCTCGCTCCACCACGGCCCGGACGTATGGGACGCGACCTGGGCACACGTCAGCGAGGTCGCCACCCTCACCCATGCGATGCACGCCCAGCACCTGGTGGTCATCCCCTCCTTCTGGCGCGACGACAAGACCGCCGAGGAACTGGAGCCGCGCGAACTGACCACCGAACAGTGGCACCACCTGAACAGCGGCATGGAACGGCTGGGCAAGCAGGTACGGGAGGAATTCGGCCTCGACATCGTCGTGCACCCGCACGCCGACACCCACATCGACACCGAGGAACACGTCGAACGCTTCCTCGACGGGACCGACTCCTCCCTGGTCAACCTCTGCCTGGACACCGGGCACTACGCGTACTGCGGCGGCGACAACGTCAAACTCATCAAGACCTACGGCGAACGGATCGGCTACCTCCACCTCAAGCAGGTCGACCCGGAGATCCTCGCGGACGTCGTCGCGAAGGGCACGCCCTTCGGGCCCGCGGTCCGGCAGGGCGTGATGTGCGAACCGCCACTGGGCGTCCCCGCGCTGCCGCCCGTCCTGGAGGCCGCCCAGGACCTGGACGTCGACCTCTTCGCCATCGTCGAACAGGACATGTACCCCTGCCCCGCCGACCAGCCCCTGCCCATCGCGCAGCGCACCCGCCGTTTCCTGCGCTCCTGCGGCGCCTGAGTCCCGTCGGTACGGAGCGAGGAGTTCTACGAGATGAGCCAGCAGCACGGAACGCTCGGCGTGGCCGTCATCGGCACCGGCCGCATGGGCGCCGACCACGTACGCCGCATCAGCGACGTCATCAGCGGAGCACGGGTGGCGGCGGTCGTCGACATCGACGCGGACCGGGTCAAGCGCATCGCCGACACCATCGGGGGATGTACGCCCTACACCGACCCGGAGGCCGCCATGGCCGACCCGGACGTCGACGCCGTACTGATCGCCTCGCCGGGCGCGGCCCACGAGGACGCGCTGCTCACCGCCTTCGCGCGCGACCTGCCGGTGCTGTGCGAGAAGCCGCTCACCCCGGACCCGGCCTCGGCGCTGCGCGTCCTGGAGGCCGAACAGCGACTGGGCCACCGGCGCGTACAGGTCGGCTTCATGCGCCGGTACGACACCGACTACCTCAAACTCAAGTCGCTGCTCGACCAAGGCGCATACGGCCGCCCCCTGATGCTGCACAACAAGCACCGCAACGCCGGCACACCGCCCGGCTTCACCAACGCCATGATGATCCACGACTCCGTCGTCCACGAGATCGACGTGACGCGCTGGCTGCTGAACGAGGAGATCACCGCCGTACGCGTACTCCGCCCGGCACCCATCGGCAACGCGCCCGACGGCCTCAGCGATCCGCAGCTCATCCTCTTCGAGACCGCCGCCGGACAGATCGTCGACACCGAACTGTTCGTCAACTGCGGCTTCGGCTACCAGGTCAGCTGCGAGGCGGTCTGCGAAGGGGGCACCGCGCGGATCGGTGACGATCACGGGGTGTTCGTCAACGCCGCCGGAAAATGGGGCGGCGCGATCACGCCGGGCTTCGTGGAACGCTTCGAGGAGGCGTACGACCGGCAGGTGCAGCGCTGGGTGGACGCCACGCGGCGCGGCGAGGTCGAGGGACCGAGCTGCTGGGACGGCTACGCGGCGGCCGCGGTGTGCGAAGCGGGCGTACGCGCCCAGACCACCGGCGAACGCGTCGAGGTCGAACTGGGCGAGCGGCCCGCGCTGTACCGCTGAGCCGCGGCCGGCACCTGCTTCCCACGTGTCACATCCCTTTGCGCGGTCGGCGCGCCGTTGCTTTCCGTTCTCCGTCACGGACGGTGCGCCGCTGCGTTCCGTCGCGGTGGGCGCGCTGCCGATCGCTCCCTTGCGGCTGGTGCGCCGCTGCGTTTCGTTACGGCCGGCGCATTGCTGCTTCTCGTTACGGCCGGTGCGCCGCTGCTTCTCGTCACGTCCGGTGCGCTGCTGCCTGCCGTTACGGCCGGCGTGCCGCCTTCCGCCCTGACCGGTGCGGCGTTTCACGTCACGGTACGGCGGGTTTCGGCCTGTCCTCCGGCCGGGGACGCGGCCCGCGTCAATCCCCGAAAGGTCTCCCCCCTCGTGAAGATCGCTCTCGACCCGTACATGTTCCGCGACGTCCCGCTGCTCGAACTTCCCGCCCTGGTGGCCGAGCTGGGATACGAATGGCTCGAACTTTCACCGCGTGACGATGTCAATCCGTTCTTCCTTCACCCGCGCATCGACGACGCCACCGTCCGCGCGTTCCGCAGGGAACTGTCCGCCGCGGGCGTCGGCATCTCCTCCGTACTCCCCCTGTACAAGTGGTCCTCCCCGGACGAGGACGAGCGGCAGGCCGCCGTCCGGTACTGGAAGCGCGCCATCCAGATCGCCGCCGACCTCGGCGTCGACGCCATGAACTCGGAGTTCAACGGCCGCCCGGAACGGTCGGACCGCAGCGAGGGCCAATTCTGGCGATCGCTGGAAGAACTGCTTCCCCTTTTCGAGCGCGAGGGCATCTCGCTCGCGCTCGAACCACACCCGGACGACTTCATCGAGGACGGGCACGCCGCCGTCGACCTGATCCGCGGCATCAACTCCCCCCTGGTGTCCTTCCTCTACTGCGCACCGCACACCTTCCACCAGGGGAACGACGCCCCCGGCATCCTCAAGCGCGCCGGCGAGCTGACCACCGCGGTGCACCTCGCCGACTCCTTCGACCACACCCCGTCCTCCGGGCTGCGCTACATCGTCAACCCACCCGGGTCGGCCGTACGCGTCCACCAGCACCTGGACATCGGACAGGGCGAGGTGGACTTCGACGAGCTCTTCCGGGAACTGGCCGCCAACGGGTTCGACGGCACTCTCGTCTCCTCCGTGTTTGCCTGGGAGGAGCGCGCCAAGGAGTCGTCACGCTTCATGCGCGAGCAGATCGACACGTACGTCAAGAAGAACTGGAGCCGATGACGATGGCCGCACCCAGCGGGCCGACGGCATCCACGGACGGCCCCGACGCCGCGGACCCCGCCACCGCCCCGTCGGGCCACCCCCGCACTCCCGCCTCCCCCGTGCCTCCTCCCGATGCCGCCCGTAACGCCAAGCGCTTCATCATCGGCATCGCTGCCATCGCCGCTCTCGGTGGTGCCCTCTTCGGATACGACACCGGAGTCGTCTCCGGCGCGCTCCCCTTCATGGAGGCGCACTTCGGCCTCACGTCACTCGGCGAGGGAATCATCACCAGCGCCCTGCTGATCGGCGCGGCGTTCGGGTCGCTGGCCGGCGGGCGGATGTCGGACCGGCTGGGGCGGCGCAACGCACTGCTGTGGGCGGGCGCGGTGTTCATCGGCGGCGCCCTCGCGGTGGCGCTCGCCCCCACCGTCGCCTTCATGGTCGTGGCGCGCTTCGCACTCGGTCTCGCGGTGGGCAGCGCCTCGGTGATCACACCGCTGTACCTCTCGGAGATCGCACCGCCGCACATCCGCGGCCGGCTGGTCTCCTTCAACTCCCTCATGATCGTCAGCGGACAGTTGCTGGCCTACCTGATCAACGCGGTGCTCGCCCAGTGGGAAGCGTGGCGCTGGATGCTTGGCCTGGCGGCGCTGCCGGCCGTGGCCCTGTTCGTCGGACTCTTCTTCCTGCCGGACACCCCGCGCTGGTACATCAGCAAGGGGCGTACGGAGCAGGCCGCGCGAGTTCTGCGGCGCACGCTGCCCGCCGAGGAGGTCGACGGGGAGCTGGGCCGTATCAACCAGGCCCGCGCCCTGGAGGCCGACGCGCGGCGCGGCGCCTGGCAGGAACTGCGTGTGCCCTGGGTACGGCGCCTGCTGCTCATCGGCGTCGGACTGGCGATCGTCCAGCAGATCACCGGCGTCAACGCGGTCATCTACTTCGCGCCCAAGATCCTCGGATCCACGGGCCTGGGCACCAACGCCGCGATCACCGCCACCATCGCGGTCGGCGCCGTCTCCGTCATCGCCACCGCGATCGGAATGTCACTGATCGACAAGGTCGGACGACGACCGATGCTGATCACAGGCCTTTCCGGCATGACCGTCTCGCTGGCCCTGCTGGGAGCCTCCTTCCACCTCCCGAAATCCACCGGGGTCAGCTGTCTGGTCCTGGGCCTGATGGTCCTCTACATGGGCTTCATGCAGGCGACGTTGAACACCGGCGTCTGGCTGCTGCTCGCAGAAATGTTTCCGCTGAAGGTGCGGGGGCTGGCGATGGGCGCGGCGGTGTTCGTCATGTGGCTGACCAACTTCACGGTGGCGCTGGTGTTCCCGGTGCTCCTCGACGCGGCGGGCGCGAGCATCACGTTCTGGCTCTTCGGCCTGATGTGCGTACTGTCCCTGCTCTTCTGCAAGCGGTACGCCCCGGAAACCAAGGGCATGGCCCTGGAAGACCTGGAACACGAACTGCGCAGGGCGGCCACGGGGCCGGAGGTGGGGAGGTAGGCGTACGGAGAGGTAGGCCGTACGGAGGCGAGCGGTACGGGGAGGCGAGCGGTGCAGGGACGGAAGCGGTACGGAGGGATGAGAACCGGCAGGGCTCCACACCTCCCCCCTTCTTCTCCCGCCCCGCCGCCCTGCCCCCTCCCTCCCCCCCTCCCCCTCCCCTTCTTCATCCCGTGACAGCGATGCCCCGTTCGTCACAGCTGTCACCGTTACGCGGGGCTTCCGTCACAGCCGATCAACAGGCCCTCGCCCTTGCTCACTCACCGTCGTTCACCGGGCACAGGCTGAGTGATCACCAGACCGCACGCAGTTCTTCCGCCGGCTCCCCCGGGCCGTCGCTGCGAGCGGCTGAGGGAGGTGCGAGACATATGACCGACCGCAGACTCTGGTCGTACAAGGAGATCGCCGCACACATCCGAGTCCAACCCGACACCGTGCGTTCCTACCGGAAACACGGGCTACTGCCGTCACCGGATCTCGTCGAGGGCGGCAGACCGTACTGGTTCGCCGACACCATCCGCACCTGGGTCGCCCAGCGTCCCGGCCACGGCGGACGCCGCGACAAGGACTGACGCCCCGCTCCCCCGGGCCCCGCGCAATCGTCGCGCGGGGCCTCCGCAACCCGTCCACGCGGGGGTTACGCTCGGCGCATGCCGCCCATACCCGTACCGGCCACGCCCTCGCGCATCGCTGTGATCGGCGGTGGCGCGATCGGCGGTTTCGTGGCAGCACTGGCGCACCTGACCGGGCACCACGTCGCCTTGTGCGTACGTACACCGCTGGACCGGCTCGCCCTCGAAACGGACGGCGAACGCATCGACGCCCCCGTACATATCGCCGTCGATTCCGAGACGGCCGAGCCCGCGGACTGGGTCTTCCTGGCCACCAAGGCCCAGGACACCGCCGGCGCCTCAGCCTGGCTGCGCCGGCTCTGTCACTCCGGCACGGTCGTCGTCGTACTCCAGAACGGCATCGACCACACCGAACGCGTGGCCCCGCACGCTCCGGACGGTACGGAGATCCTGCCCGCGGTCATCTACGCGTCGGTCGAGTGCACCGCCCCCGGCCAGGTCAGGCATTACGCGGGCAACGAGATCCACGTACCCGACGGCCCCCTGGCCGCCCGCCTCGCCGACCTCCTCGCGGCCGGCCGCCTCAAGGTCGTGCCCGTCCCGGACTTCACGACGACCGCCTGGCACAAGCTCCTCACCAACCTCGCGGCCAACCCCCTCACCGCCCTCCTCCAGCAGCGCATGCGCATCTTCAGCGATCCCGGCATGGCCGCTCTCACCCGGGACATCCTGGGCGAGGCGGCCGCGGTCGCGCGGGCCGAGGGCGCGGACATTCGCGACGCCGACATCGACCGTGTACTGGAGATGTACGCGATGGTCCCGCCGGACGGCGGATCGTCGATGCTCTACGACCGCCTGGCCGGCCGCCCCATGGAGCATGAACACATCACGGGCGCGGTGGTGCGCGCCGGGGAGCGACACGGCATTCCCACTCCCCTCAACGGCATGCTGCTCATCCTTCTGCGCGCGGTGGACCGCGACATGGTGCTCGGCCCTCAGGAGAGGAACAACGCGCCGACGCCGCGCCCCACCCCCAGGGGTTGACATAAGTATGTCTGGACATGCACGCTGCGGCGGAGCCTTGGTGCGCCCGAGATCGAGCCTCGCGGCCCCGGAACGCCGAAACCTTCCTGCGCCCGCCTGACCGACTCGTCCCGGAGCCCCTCAGCCGGCTGCCCCTCGGCCGCAGACGACATCGGCCCCCAGACGACAGGAGCTGGCACATGAAGATCGGCCTCATCGGGACCGGACGCATCGGAGCGTTCCACGCCGAGACCCTGAAGTCCGTGCCCGGCGTGGACCGCGTCGTCGTCGCCGATGTCGATGCGGCCCGCGCACGCGTACTCGCGGACACCCTCGGCACCGAGGCCGCCGAAACGCTTCCTCAGATGTACGCGGGCGGCCTGGACGGCGTTGTCATCGCCGCCGCGACGAGCGCGCACGCCGAGCTGATCCACCAGGCGCTGGACGCCGATGTGCCGGTCTTCTGCGAGAAGCCGGTAGCGCTGGACGTCGCGGGCACGCTCGCCGTCGTGGAACGTTGCGCAACCAGCGCCGTTCCCGTACAGATCGGTTTCCAGCGGCGCTTCGACCGTGGCTACCGGGCCGCCCGGGAGGCCCTGCGGTCCGGCGAACTCGGCTGGCTGCACACGCTCCGCGCCTGCACCAGCGACCAGTCGCCACCGCCGGCCGCCTTCATCCCCACCTCCGGCGGGCTCTTCCGCGACTGCAGCATCCACGACTTCGACATCCTCCGCTGGCTCACCGGCCGCGAAGTCCTCTCCGTGTACGCACAAGGCGCCAACCGCGGCGACGCCTTCTTCGCCGACGGCGACGACGTGGACACCTGCGCCGCGCTGCTGCGCTTCGACGACGACACGTTGGCCACCGTCACCGCGACCCGCTACAACGGCGCGGGCCACGACGTCCGCCTGGAAGTCTGCGGCTCCAAGGGCGCGCGTGTCGTCGGTCTCGACGACCGGGCCCCGCTGCCGAGCGCCGAACCGCACGTCTCCTGGCGGCAGTCCGCTCCGTACGCGACCTTCATGGAACGTTTCCACGACGCGTACGTCACCGAGCTGCGCGCCTTCGTGGACGTGGCCGCCGGCCGCACGGAGAGCCCCTGTCCGCCCGCCGACGCGCTGGAAGCGCTGTACGTCGCCGAGGCCTGCGACCTCTCCCGCCGCACCGGCGAACCGGTCAAGGTCGCGGATGTACGCGCTGCCCCAGGTCATACGGACGCGTACGACGGCTCCGGTGGCGTACACGCCTCGGCAGACGCGGTCGCTGATACCTCCAGGGCGTAACCGACTTGGCGTCATACGGGTCGGGCGCCGGTGGCGGGCGCCTTGCTCGCAGGCGTCGACCAACCGCAAGAGCACCTCACCAGGACTCCGACGCGCCCTTCCGTGGCCCTTCCGGAAGCGGCGCCAGCCCTTCCGCTCCCGCCCGCAGCCGCATGGCCACCAGCGGGAAGACCAGTACGGAGATCATCGCCGCGCCCACCATAGCCGCCGCCTCGCCGGCGTCGAGGACGCCGCTGTCCTGGCCGATCGTGGTGATCGCGACGACCAGGGGCAGCGCCGTCGACCCGTACAGCATCAGCGCGGCACGGTCCTTGCGGCCCAGATCGCGGGGCGCGAGCAGAACGAGCGGCAGCCCGCGTACGACGAGCAGCAGGACGAGGAAGAGCGGCAGCAGCAGGAGCGAACGTCCGTTCGCGAAGAGGGACGAGAGGTCGAACTCGACGCCGGTGACGATGAAGAACAACGGCACCAGGAATCCGAAGCCCATCGCCTCCAGACGCCCGAGAATCTCCTGGCTGCTGTCCGGCGCGGCCTCGTGCAGCACCAGCCGCATGATGATCCCGGCCGCGAACGCGCCCAGCAGGATGTCCAGCCCGAACACCTGCGAGATGCCGAGCATGACGGCCAGCAGCAGAACGAACAGCCGGATGGCGAACTGGCCGCTGCTGTGCAGGGTGCGGGCGATGATCCGGTAGAACCACATGGGGCTGGGCTTCAGGGCCCAGTAGACGGCACCGGCGGTCAGCAGGGCGAAGGCGAAGAGCAGGATGGTCGATTCGCCGGGATCGCGTCCGCTGAGCAGCAGTGCCATCGCGATGATCGGCCCGAATTCGCCGACCGCGCCGGTGGCCATCATCACCGAACCGAAGCGGGTCCCCAGGTCGCCGGAGTCGCGCAGTACGGGCAGGACGGTGCCGAGCGCCGTACTGGTGAGCGCGGTGCCGACGACGATCGCCTTGGTGAGGTCGCCGGCGGCGAAGCCGAAGGCGATGGCCAGGCCGAGGACGAGCGAGACGAGCCAGGCGTAACCGGCGCGCTTGAGGGTGTCGCCGCGGACCTTGGCGAACTCGATCTCGTACCCGGCGATGAACATCAAGGTGGCCAGCCCGAGGTCGGAGAGGGCGTTGATGACCTCTCCGGAGCGCGCCCAGCCCAGAACGTCCGGGCCGATCAGGATGCCCAGCACGATCTCGAAGATGACCAGAGGGACGGGCAGCCAGCGGCCGAGGCCGTACGCGAGGAGCGGGGCGGCCACGGCGATCGCCATGATCAATACGAGCGTTGCGGACTGCGACATAAGCCGCTTTTCTACCATAAGGGGCGACGCATCCCCGCTTCGCGGGCCGACCGGACGGGCGCTTCTTACTGCCCGTCAGCCGGCACGCCCGGCCGGACGGTGCCGGGCCGGGGTCCGCCTTGGCGCGTCGGCGGGCAGCCCGCAGCCGCGAATGCGATCGCACCTGACGGACACGCCGACATCCCGCATTTCGTTGCCTTCGCTGCCCTCGGCGCCCTCATCGCCTTCGCTGTCGAGGCCCTGGAGGACACGACGCGCGGCACACCGGCGCGCCATCCACTGCGCCGACGTGCCCGCAGTAGCCGTTACGGCCGAGACACCCACACCACTTCGGCGATTCCGGCGTCCGCGAGGTACCCGCGTACCGGCAGCTCACCACTCCCGACGCCGGCACACCCACAATCCGCCCCCCGGCAGAAAACACACCGCCGCAACAACGGCACACCGTGGCACCTCACCCGCGAGGAAGTCCACTTCAGGAGCGCGCGCCGGTACGTCCGGTACATCCGGCGGAGCATCCAGGACCGTACGGGACCGCCGAAGCGCCGCGCAACCGGGCGCATCAGCAGGCCACCGAAGGCCGCGCCGCCCGCGACGACCGGCAGAGCGGCAGCGATTTCCGCATCGCCCCTCACCCCCCGAGGTCGATACCGCAAGACCGGCGCACGCCAGGGCGCTCGGCAACACAGCGCCCGGACACTTCTGGCATCCATACCCCCTAGGGGTATAGAGTTGTGGTTGTCGGGAAGCACCGGGGACTCTCGGGACTCCGGAGTTCCCACGCCACACATGCATGTCGGTGAAGACTTCGAGCACGGCGACCACACGCATCAAGGAGAGACCCATGACTGCCGAACAGACCAACGGTTCCTGCTGCTCCCCCGAGGGCTCCTGCAACTCCGGGACCACTGATGTCCAGGTGGGCGACGTGACCACCACCTACAAGGTGAGCGGCATGACCTGTGGTCACTGCGAGGGCGCCGTCTCCGCCGAGATCTCGGAGATCCCGGGCGTGCGCTCGGTGCAGGCGTCCGCCACCACCGGCCTGGTGACCGTCGCCTCCAAGGCGCCGCTCGACGAGGCGGCCGTGCGCGCCGCGGTCGACGAGGCCGGCTACGAACTCGAGGGTCTGGCGGCCTGAGCCCGATGACCGGTACGACCACGCAGGCGCGGGTCGAGCTCGCCATCGGCGGCATGACCTGCGCCTCGTGCGCGGCGCGCGTGGAGAAGAAGCTCAATCGGATGCCGGGCGTCAGCGCCACTGTCAACTTCGCCACCGAAAAGGCACGCGTCGAGTACGGCGCCGAGGTCTCGGTCGACGATCTGATCGCCACGGTCGAGAAGACGGGCTACACGGCGCAGCGACCCGCGCCCGCCGAACCCGCGAAGCCGTCCCCGGCCGGCGCCTCCGATCAGGATTCCGTCGCCGCCCCATCTGCCTCATCCGTCCCGCCCGCCGCGGACGACGACGCCGACGCGCGCGACCAGGAGCTGACCGAACTGCGTCAGCGGCTGATCATTTCCGCCGCGCTGGCCGTTCCTGTCGTCCTGTTGTCGATGGTCGCCTCGCTCCAGTTCACCAACTGGCAGTGGCTGTGCCTGACGCTGGCCGCGCCCGTCGTGGTCTGGGGCGCGTACCCCTTCCACCGGGCCGCCTGGACGAATCTGCGGCACGGCGCCGCCACGATGGACACCCTGGTGTCCATCGGGACGCTCGCCGCCTTCGGCTGGTCCCTGTGGGCGCTGTTCTTCGGTGACGCGGGGGTGCCCGGCATGCGGCACGGATTCGACTTCACCGTGACCCGTACGGAGGGATCGTCGGCCATCTACCTGGAGGCCGCGGCCGGGGTGACGGCGTTCCTGCTGCTCGGCCGCTACCTGGAGGCACGCTCCAAGCGGAAGGCCGGCGCGGCGCTGCGCGCGCTGATGGAACTGGGCGCGAAAGACGTGGCGGTGCTGCGGGACGGGCGCGAGGTGCGCGTACCGGTGGAGCAGCTGGCCGTCGGCGACCGGTTCGTCGTACGCCCCGGAGAGAAGATCGCCACGGACGGCACGGTCGTCGAGGGCTCTTCCGCCGTGGACGCTTCGATGCTGACCGGTGAATCGGTGCCGGTCGACGTGGCTTCCGGTGACAGCGTGACGGGTGCGACGGTGAACACCAGCGGCCGGCTGGTGGTCGAAGCCACCCGGGTCGGCGGCGACACGCGACTGGCGCGGATCGCGGCACTGGTCGAGGACGCGCAGAGCGGCAAGGCCGCGGTGCAGCGGCTCGCCGACCGGGTTTCCGCCGTCTTCGTCCCCGTCGTACTGCTGGTGGCTTTCGGCACCCTGGCCGGGTGGCTGCTGGCGACCGGCGATGCGACCGCGTCGTTCACGGCGGCCGTCGCCGTACTGATCATCGCCTGCCCCTGCGCTCTCGGACTGGCGACGCCCACCGCCCTGATGGTCGGCACGGGCCGAGGCGCCCAGCTCGGCATCCTCATCAAGGGGCCCGAGGTCCTGGAGACCACCCGCCGTATCGACACCGTCGTGCTGGACAAGACCGGCACGGTGACCGCGGGACGCATGAGCCTGTACGAGGCCGTGCCGGCGCCGGGCGTCACGGAGGACGAGCTGCTGCGGCTGGCCGGCGCGCTGGAACACGCCTCGGAACATCCGATCGCGCGCGCCGTCGCGGAGGCGGCGCGCGAGCGCCTGGGCGTGCTTCCGGAGCCGGAACGCTTCGAAAACGTGGCGGGCCTCGGCGTGCGCGGCATGGTGGAAGGCCGTCACGTCCTCGTCGGGCGCGAGCGGCTGCTGCGCGAGGACACCGGAGGTGGGGCGACGGCCGGCGCCAATGGCCTTCCGGAGGCGCTGGCCGCCGCCAGGGACGCCGCCGAGGCCGGGGGACGGACCGCCGTACTCGTCGCCTGGGACGGGCGACCACGCGGCCTGCTGTCGGTTGCCGACACCGTCAAGGATGGCAGCGCCGAGGCGGTACGCCGGCTGTGCGCGCTGGGGCTGTCGCCGGTGCTGCTGACCGGGGACAACCAGGCGGTGGCCGACGCCGTGGCAGCCGAAGTGGGCATCGGCGAGGTGATCGCGGAGGTGCTGCCCGAGGACAAGGTCGCGGTGGTCGAGCGGCTGCGTGGCGAGGGTCGCAGCGTGGCGATGGTCGGCGACGGCGTCAACGACGCGGCCGCCCTGGCCGCCGCCGACCTGGGCCTGGCGATGGGCACCGGCACGGACGCGGCCATCGAGGCCGGTGACCTCACCCTCGTACGCGGCGATCTGCGGGTCGCGCCGGACGCCATCCGGCTCGCCCGACGGACGCTCGCCACGATCAAGGGAAATCTCTTCTGGGCCTTCGGCTACAACGTCGCGGCGGTTCCGCTGGCGGCGGCCGGTCTGCTCAATCCGATGATCGCGGGGGCGGCGATGGCCTTTTCGTCGGTCTTCGTGGTCAGCAACAGCCTTCGGTTGCGACACTTCCGCTGATGGATGTGGTCGGCGCGGATTTTTTTCGCCTTCACGAGTTCCCTACAACTGACACAACACCCATACGGACGGGCCTCGATCTCCAGATCGAGGCCCTTGACCGCATTCGCCCAGTTATGGCAAGAGACCCAGATCACATCGTTTGGAACGTAACCATTGTGGGGGGTCGCGAGTCTAACCGTGCGGTGCAGGCACCTCGGCGGGGCCTGTACCGCAACGGCCAGGCTGGTCTTGGGGGACCACGCCCGGCAACGCGTGGCCGGGGCGACGTGCCCGGGGAGCTTTGAGCGGCCCTCCCGTACGTGCGCGTCCCGGCAGATCGCGGCACCACCATGAAGCGCCCGGACGGATCCCGTGGGGGGAATCCGACCCGGGGAACAAGGGAAGCGCCCCGCGCTCCGGACCCGTGGGGGGATCTGGAGGCGGGGCGCTTTCTGCTGGACGGACCGGCCCGGGCCGCCACGCGGGCGGCCGGCCGGTCAGCAGCTGTCCCGAAGGACGGAGTCGCTCAGCGCTCCTCGACCGGGACGAAGTCGCGCTCGACGACCCCGGTGTAGATCTGGCGCGGGCGGCCGATACGGGAACCCGGCTCCTTGATCATCTCGTGCCACTGGGCGATCCAGCCGGGCAGTCGGCCGAGCGCGAAGAGCACGGTGAACATCTCGGTCGGGAAGCCCATGGCCCGGTAGATCAGACCGGTGTAGAAGTCCACGTTCGGGTAGAGCTTGCGCGAGACGAAGTAGTCGTCGGAGAGCGCGTGCTCCTCCAGCTTGAGCGCGATGTCCAGCAGCTCGTCGCTCTTGCCGAGGGCCGAGAGGACGTCGTGCGCCGCCGCCTTGATGATCTTCGCGCGGGGGTCGAAGTTCTTGTAGACGCGGTGCCCGAAGCCCATGAGCTTCACGCCGTCTTCCTTGTTCTTCACCTTGCGGATGAAGGAGTCGACGTCACCGCCGTCGCGCTGGATGCCCTCCAGCATCTCCAGCACCGACTGGTTGGCGCCGCCGTGCAGCGGGCCCCACAGCGCGTTGATGCCGGCCGAGATCGAGGCGAACAGGTTCGCCTGCGAGGAGCCGACCAGGCGCACGGTGGAGGTCGAGCAGTTCTGCTCGTGGTCCGCGTGCAGGATGAGCAGCTTGTCCAGGGCGCTGACCACGACCGGGTCGAGATCGTACTCGGCGGCCGGCACGGAGAAGGTCATGCGCAGGAAGTTCTCGACGTAGCCGAGGTCGTTGCGCGGGTAGACCACCGGGTGGCCGACCGACTTCTTGTACGCGTACGCAGCGATCGTCGGAAGCTTGGCCAGCAGCCGGATCGTCGAGATGTGGCGCTGCCGCTCGTCGAACGGGTTGTGGCTGTCCTGGTAGAACGTCGACAGCGCGCTGACCACGGAGGACAGCATCGCCATCGGGTGGGCGTCCCGCGGGAAGCCGTCGAAGAACCGCTTGACGTCCTCGTGCAGCAGGGTGTGGTAGGTGATGTCCTGCTTGAAGTTCGCCAGCTGGTCGACGGTGGGCAGCTCACCGTTGATCAGCAGATAGGCGGTCTCGACGAACGTGCTGCGCTCTGCGAGCTGCTCGATCGGGTAGCCGCGGTACCGAAGAACGCCGTTCTCACCGTCCAGATAGGTGATCGCGGATTTGTACGCGGCAGTGTTGCCATAACCGGAATCCAGGGTCACCAGACCGGTCTGGGCGCGCAGCTTCGAGATGTCGAAGCCCTTGTCGCCGACGCTGCTGTCGACGACCGGGTAGCTGTATTCGCCGTCCCCGTAACGCAGTACTACAGAGTTGTCGCTCACGTCATCCCTCACCGACGTTGTGCCTCTTCTTCGAGGTGCCCTGACTGCCTATACCTTCCCCCATTTGGACCTTGGCTGTGCACTCGGGGTCGGCCATAGGGCCTGCGGACGGCACTCAGTGCCGCTCCGGCTGCCCATCCTGCTCCCCTTCGCCCCGATTGGGGAAGAGGTGACCACGCACCGCACCGACGAGTCGGTGACGCAGCGCGGTCCACCTTCGACCCGCGGACACGGTGCGTACAGCCTGCCCCAAAGCCTTGCGGGAGCCGACCAGTACCACCAGCTTCTTTGCCCGCGTGACGGCGGTATAGAGCAGGTTCCTCTGCAGCATCATCCAGGCGCCGGTGGTGACCGGAATCACCACCGCCGGATACTCGCTGCCCTGAGAGCGGTGGATGGTCACCGCATAGGCGTGCGCCAGCTCGTCCAGCTCGTCGAAATCGTACGAGATCTCCTCGTCCTCGTCCGTGAGCACCGTCAGCCACTGCTCGTCCCGGTTGATCTTGGTGACGACGCCGACCGTGCCGTTGAAGACGCCGTTGTGGCCCTTCTCGTAGTTGTTGCGGATCTGCGTCACCTTGTCGCCCTCCCGGAACACCCGGCCACCCGAGCGCCGCTCCGGTGCTTCGGGCCGCGGCGGGGTGAGGGCCTGCTGGAGGAGGCCGTTCAGCGTGCCGGCGCCGGCCGGACCGCGGTGCATGGGGGTGAGCACCTGGACGTCCCGCCGCGGGTCCAGGCCGAACTTCGCGGGGATACGGCGTGCGACCACGTCGACCGTGACCCGGCCGGCCCCCTCGGAGTCCTCCTCGACGAAGAGGTAGAAATCGGTCATCCCCTCGACGATCGGCAGCACTCCTTCGTTGATGCGGTGGGCGTTGGTGACCACGCCGGAGTGCTGCGCCTGGCGGAAGATCCGGGTCAGCCGTACGGCCGGGACCGGGCAGTTCTCGGCGAGCAGATCCCGCAGCACCTCGCCCGCCCCCACCGAGGGAAGCTGGTCCACGTCCCCCACCAGGAGGAGGTGGGCACCCGGCGGCACCGCCTTGACGAGCTTGTTGGCGAGCAGCAGGTCGAGCATGGACGCCTCGTCGACCACCACCAGGTCGGCATCGAGCGGCCGGTCCCTGTCGTACGCGGCGTCCCCGCCCGGTTTGAGCTCCAGCAGCCGGTGCACCGTGGACGCCTCGACGCCGGTGAGCTCCGAAAGCCGTTTGGCGGCCCGGCCCGTGGGGGCCGCGAGCACCACCTTGGCCTTCTTCGCACGGGCCAGCTCCACGATCGAGCGGACCGTGAAGGACTTGCCGCATCCGGGCCCGCCGGTGAGCACCGAGACCTTCTCGGTGAGCGCCAGCCGTACGGCGGCCTCCTGCTCGGGCGCCAGCGTGGCTCCCGTCCGATTGGCCAGCCAGGCCAGCGCCCTGTCCCACGCCACGGTCCGGAACGACGGCATCCGGTCCTCCTGCGTCCGCAGCAGCCGCAGCAGCTGCGCCGCGAGGGAGGTCTCGGCCCGGTGGAACGGGACCAGGTAGATCGCGGCTATCGGCTTGCCGCCCTCCGGGGACGGCACGGCCTCGCGGATCACTCCTTCCGGATCCTCCGCCAGCTCCCCCAGGCAGTCGATGACCAGCCCCGTGTCGACCTGGAGCAACTTGACCGACGCGGCGATCAGCTCCTCCTCCGGCAGGTAGCAGTGCCCTTGCTCCGTCGACTGCGACAGCGCGTACTGCAGGCCCGCCTTGACCCGGTCCGGACTGTCGTGCGGGATGCCGACGGCCTGCGCGATGCGGTCGGCGGTCAGGAAGCCGATGCCCCAGACGTCGGCGGCGAGGCGGTAGGGCTGGTTCTTGACGACGGAGATCGAGGAGTCGCCGTACTTCTTGTAGATGCGCACCGCGATGGAGGTGGTGACGCCCACCCCCTGAAGGAAGATCATGACCTCCTTGATGGCCTTCTGCTCTTCCCAGGCGTCACCGATCAGCTTCGTGCGTTTCGGACCGAGTCCGGGCACCTCGACGAGGCGTTTCGGCGCCTTCTCGATGATGTCGAGGGTGTCCAGACCGAAGTGTCCGGTGATGCGGTCGGCCATGACCGGGCCGATGCCCTTGATGAGGCCGGAGCCGAGGTAGCGGCGTATGCCCTGGATCGTGGCGGGCAGGACGGTGGTGTAGTTCTCGACGACGAACTGCCGTCCGTACTGCGGGTGGGAGGCCCAACGGCCCTCCAGCCGCAGCGACTCCCCCGGCTGTGCGCCCAGCAGCGAACCGACGACAGTGAGGAGATCGCCGGAGCCGCCCGTGTCCACACGGGCGACCGTGTAACCGCTCTCCTCATTGGCGTAGGTGATCCGCTCCAGGACCCCTTCGACCACGGCTGGAATGAACATGAACCGACGGTACCGCCGGGCTCCGACATCGCGTTCGGGCCTGTGGATAACTCGGTCGGGAGGCTCTGCGAGGCGGCCCGGTGACCGCTTTGCCACGGCTTCGGCAAGCGCCGCGACGGACTCCGCCACCGGTTCACGGCCCTCGCCGCAGACACTTCGAGGGGCCCGGTCCGACGACCGGGCCCCTCGATTCCCCCTCCGTTCGGCCCCCTGATCCCCCCTCGGATCCCCCCGGTTCCCTCTCCCCTCGGGAGCCTGACGACAAGTACGACCCGCCCGGCCCGGGAACGGTTGCACGGATCCGCTGAGTTATTTCATCGTTACCTGGCGTGCATGACGTGGGTGGTGAACCGCTCGACGACTTCGGCCAGCACCTCTGCTCCCGGCCGCTCCCACAGCGCCGGATTGAAGATCTCCACTTCGACAGGGCCTCGATAGCCGGCGGCATCCACCTGCTCCAGGAACCAGGGCAGATCCACCGCTCCGTCGCCGAGTTGGCCGCGGCCGAGCAGTACGCCGGCGGGTAGCGGCGTCACCCAGTCGGCGAGCTGGAAGGCCGCGATGCGGCCTGTGGCGCCCGCGCGGCCGATCTGCGAGCCGATCGTGTCGTCCCACCACAGGTGATAGGTGTCCACGACCACGCCCACCCGCTCCGCCGGGAACCGCTCGGCGAGCGCCAGGGCTTGGGCGAGGGTCGAGACGACGCAGCGATCCGCCGCGAACATGGGGTGGAGCGGTTCGATGGCCAGGCGCACCCCCGCATCGGCGGCGTACGGGGCGAGTTCGCCCAACGCGTCGGCGACTCGCTCACGGGCGCCCTGCAGGTCGCGGCTGCCCGGCGGCAACCCGCCGGAGACCAGGACGAGAGTGTCGGTCCCCAGCGTGGCGGCTTCCTCGATGGCGGCCCGGTTGTCGGCCAGAGCGTCCGCGCGCTCTTTGGGGTCGATGGCGGTGAAGAATCCACCGCGGCAGAGGCTGGTGACGGACATGTCCGCATCCCGTACGAGCCGGGCGGCGGCGGCCACTCCGTACTCCTGCACCGGAGCGCGCCAGAGACCGACGCCGCGTACTCCCGCCTTTGTACAGCCGTCGACGAGCTCGGAGAGGGACCATTGCTTGACGGTCTGCTGATTGAGGCTGAGGCGCGAGAACAGGGCGTCAGACTCTCCCTGAAGGGTTGGCACGGCGCTGCTGCTCATGCCGCGCCCCCGAAAACCGCACCGAGTTGACGCACGCGGGCCGACGCCAGGTCCGGATCCGGGAACAGCCGCAGGCCGTCGGCCAGTTCGTACGCCCGCTTCAGATGCGGCAGCGAGCGTGCCGACTGGAGGCCGCCGACCATCGTGAAGTGCGACTGATGGCCCGCGAGCCAGGCCAGCAGGACAATACCGGTCTTGTAGTAGCGCGTCGGTGCCTGGAAGAGGTGGCGTGAGAGCTCGACGGTCGGGTCCAGCACCTTGCGGAAACCGGCCGTGTCGCCGCTGTCCAGAAGGCGTACGGCATCGGCCGCCAACGGGGCGAGGGGGTCGAAAATGCCCAGCAGGGCGTCGCTGAACCCGTGTGCGTCGCCGGCGATCAGCTCGGGGTAGTGGAAGTCGTCACCTGTGTAGCAGCGCACTCCCTCCGGGAGGCGTCGGCGCAGCTGCACTTCACGGTCGGCGTCGAGCAACGACACCTTCACGCCGTCCACCTTTCCGGGGTGCTCGGCGATGATCTGCAGAAACGTCTCGGTCGCGGTGTCCAGGCCCGTACTGCCCCAGTAGCCCTGCAGAGCGGGATCGAACACCGGGCCGAGCCAGTGAAGGATCACCGGCTCGGCAGCCTGGCGCAGCAGGTGCCCGTAGATTTCCACGTACGGCTCCGGGCCCGCGGCTGTCGCGGCGAGCTGCCGGGAGGCCATGACGATGGCCTGGGCGCCGACGCCCTCCACGAAGGAAAGCTGCTCCTCGTAAGCGGCCCGGACATCGGCCAGGCTCACCGCAGGCGCGCTCAGCTGATCCGTACCGACTCCGCAGGCGATGCGCCCGCCCACCGCCGCAGCCTCGGCGGCGGAGCGGCGGATCAGCTCGGCCGCCGAGGACCAGTCCAGGCCCATGCCGCGCTGCGCGGTGTCCATGGCCTCGGCCACGCCCAGGCCGTGCGACCACAGGTGGCGGCGGAAAGCCAGGGTGGCGTCCCAGTCGATGGCGGCGGGGCCGTCGGGACTCGCGTCGGCGAAGGGATCGGCGACCACGTGAGCAGCGGCGAAGACGGTACGGGAGGTGAAGGCAGCACCGGTTCCACGGCCCGCCGCGGACGCCGCCCCGGGCCTGCGCCCGTTCCCGTACGGAGGCATGCCGCCCGCCCCACTCCCCTGCCCGCTCATCGCCCCAGCTCCGGCACGTCCAGGCGGCGGCCCTCAGCGGACGACTTCAGCCCCAATTCGGCGAGCTGGACACCGCGCGCGCCCGCTGCCAGGTCCCATCGCCAGGGATCGTCCCGTACGACATGGCGCAGGAACAGCTCCCACTGTGCCTTGAAGCCGTTGCCGAAGTCCGCGTTGTCCGGGACCTCGTGCCACTGGTCGCGGAACGGTTCGGTCGCGGGGACGTCCGGGTTCCAGACGGGCTTGGGAGTAGCGGCGCGGTGCTGGATGCGGCACTTGCGCAGTCCCGCGACGGCGGAGCCTTCCGTACCGTCCACCTGGAACTCGACCAGTTCGTCGCGGTGGACCCGCACCGCCCAGGAGGAGTTGATCTGCGCGACGATGCCGCCGTCCAGCTGGAAGATCCCGTACGCGGCGTCGTCCGCGGTGGCCTCGTACGGCTTGCCGTTCTCGTCCCAGCGGCGCGGTACGTGTGTGGTGACCTGGGCCTGTACGGTCCGTACGCGGCCGAAGAGTTCGTGCAGGACGTACTCCCAGTGGGGGAACATGTCGGCCGCGATGCCACCGCCGTCCTCGGTGCGGTAGTTCCAGGACGGGCGCTGCGCCGGCTGCCAGTCGCCTTCGAAGACCCAGTAGCCGAACTCGCCGCGCACGGACAGGATGCGTCCGAAGAAGCCTCCTTCGACCAGGCGGCGCAGTTTGAGCAGACCGGGCAGGAAGATCTTGTCCTGTACGACGCCGTGTCTGACGCCGGCTTCGTCGGCCAGGCGAGCCAGTTCCAGCGCGCTGTCGAGAGTGGTGGCGGTCGGTTTCTCGCAGTACAGGTGCTTCCCGGCAGCAATCGCTTTCTTCGCTGCGTCCTCGCGCGCGGCGGTGACCTGCGCGTCGAAATAGAGGTCGACGCCGTCGTCCGCGAGCACCGCGTCCAGGTCGGTGCTCCAGTGCTCCAGGTTGTGGCGTTCGGCAAGCGTCCGCAGTTTGTGTTCGGCGCGGCCCACGAGGATCGGCTCGGGCCAGATCACCGTGCCGTCGCCGAGGTCCAGGCCACCCTGTTCCCGTAGCGCGAGGATGGATCGGACCAGGTGCTGGCGGTAGCCCATGCGTCCGGTCACGCCGTTCATGGCGATGCGTACGGTCGTACGTGTCACGGTCCGGCCCTTCCTTCTGGAGAATGCGGCTCGCGTGGCGGGCGCGGCGCGAGCGTCGGCGCGCGCAGCAAGCGGAGGACAGCGGTTGCGGAGGACAGCGGTCGACAGTTCATGACGACGGTGGCCAAGCCGACGGCGAGCGCGGACCAGAAACGTGTAGTAAGCGCTTTCCATCGCGGGAGAAGCTAGCCTGCGGCGCGAGGCAAGGACAAGAGGCACGACAGGGGCGGGGCGAGCGATGGCAGTGACGCTGGCGGATGTTGCGGCGCGGGCGCGGGTTTCCACGGCGACCGTTTCACGCGTACTGAACGGCAACTATCCGGTCGCCGAAAGCACCCGCGCCCGTGTGCTGCGCGCCGTGACAGACTTGGAGTACGTGGTCAACGGCCCGGCCAGCGCGCTGGCCGCCGCCACCTCGGACCTGGTGGGCATTCTCGTCAACGACATCGCCGACCCGTTCTTCGGGATCATCGCCTCGGCCGTGCAGTCCGAGGTGAGTGGCGGGGCGGGCAGGCGGACGGCCGACGGACCGGCCACCCGGACGGGTGACGGCGATACGCGCCGCGGTCCGGGCAGTTCGTACGGGCTGGTGCCGGCCGACGAAAAACTGGCCGTCGTGTGCAACACCGGCGGCTCCCCGGAGCGCGAACTCACCTACCTGACGCTGCTCCGGCGTCAGCGCGCGGCCGCGGTCGTCCTGACCGGCGGCGCGGTGGAGGACGCCGGTCACGCTGAAGCTGTGGCCGCGGCGCTGTCACGGCTTGCCGCATCCGGCACCCGAGTGGTGCTGTGCGGCCGCCCGCCTGTCAGGCCAGAAGCCGGCGTGCGTGAGGACGGCCTGGTTCCTCAGACGCGCACTGCTGCGGAACGCTCTCATCCCCGCGCCACCGCTCCGGCCGGCCCTGCCGCTCTCTCCCCCGTCACTCTCACTTTTGACAACCGTGGCGGAGCCCGGCGGTTGACCGAGCACCTGGTCTCGCTCGGCCATCGGAACATCGGATACGTCGCCGGCCCGGCCGGCCGCACCACCACCCGTCACCGTCTGGAGGGCCACCGTGCCGCCCTCGCCGGGCACGGCATTCCTGACCCGGCCCACCGCACCGTCCACGGCGCTTACGACCGCGCCGCCGGTTACGACGCCGCGCAGGAACTGCTCCGCCGAGACCCTTCCTTGACAGCCGTCATCGCGGCCAACGACACCGCTGCCCTGGGAGTGTGCGCCGCCCTGCGCGACCACGGCCTGCGGATACCCGCCGACGTCTCCGTGGCGGGCTTCGACGATCTTCCGTTCAGCGCGGACGCGGCTCCAGCGCTCACCACCGTACGGCTGCCGCTCCAGGAAGCCGGCGCGCGGGCCGGACGGCTGGCGATGGGACGGGAGGCGCCGCCACCGGGAGAAGTCGCCGCGATCCGAGCCGAGTTGATGGTGCGGGAGTCGACATCCGTGCCGTATTCTTGACGCAGTCAACCTTGACTGGGTCAAAGGTAAGGCGGAATGCGCCATGACGGCCCACGAGGTCCAGGAAATCCGCAGGTTCAACCGCTTCTACACGAACCTCATCGGCGCGCTCGATTACGGCCGCCACCTCTACACCCCGTACACCTTCACCGAGGCCCGGGTCCTGTACGAGCTCGCACACGCCCACCGCCTGGACGCCGCCGACCTGCGTACGTCGCTCTCCCTGGACGCCGGCTACCTCAGCCGGCTGCTCACCAGGTTCGAGGAGGGCGGCCTGATCACCCGCGGCCCCTCGGAGCGGGACGGGCGACGGCAGCGCATCACGCTCACCGAGGACGGCCGAGCCACCGCAAACCTTCTGGAGGAACGTTCGTGCGACTCCGCGGGGTCGCTCCTCAACCGTCTCTCCCGCCGCGAGCGCGCGCGGCTCGCGGAGTCGATGGCGACCGTGCGGGAACTGCTCGGCGACGCGGCGGAACGCCCGGAACCGGTCATGCGGTTGCGCGTCCCCGAGCCCGGCGATCTCGGCTGGATGGTGCAGCGCAACGCCGTCCTGTATGCGCGGGAGTACGGCTTCGACCTCAGCTATGAGGCATTGGTGGCCCGTATCGTCGCCGAATACGCCGAGCGATACGACCCGCGCTGGGACCGCACCTGGATCGCCGAGCTGGACGGCGAACGGGTGGGCGCCGTCATGTGCGTACGGGACGAGATCGACACGGCGCACGAGCCGGCGGACGAAACGCCGCCGCGTACGGCCCGGCTGCGTCTGCTCCTGGTCGAGCCGGAAGCGCGCGGGCACGGCGTCGGCCGGGCGCTCGTGACCGCGTGCGTCGAATTCGCCCGCGAAACCGGCTACCGCGAACTGGTTCTGCGGACGAACTCCGTACTGAGCGCGTCGCGCGTCCTGTACGAGCGCGCGGGCTTCGTGCTGACCGCCGAGAAGCCGCATCACAGTTTCGGCCGGGAGCTCGTCGGACAGGACTGGCGTTTGCCGCTCTGATCTGTGTTCACATGGTTCTCATGAGCGATATGCGATATGCGTTCTCGACACTCGGAGTGCCCGGGATGCCGGTGGGCGAGGTCGTGCAGCTGGCGGCCGGCGCCGGATTCGACGGGGTGGAGCTGCGGGCCCACCCCGAGGAGCAGGTACAGCCGCGCATCGGGCTGCGCGAACGTGCCGCGGTACGTCAGCAGTTCGCCGACGCCGGGGTGGAGATTCTGGCGGTGTCCGGATACGCGCGGGTGGCCGCGGCACATGACGAACGCGGTGAGGAGGAGCTGGCGGCGGAGCTGACCGAGCTGGTCGTGCTCGCATCGGATCTGGGTGCGAGATTCGTGCGCGTGTTCCCCGGTGGCGGTGACCGGCCCGCCGTGGAGGCCGACGCGGACGCGGCGCGGCACCTGGCCGCGGTTGCGCCGTTCGCGGCGGAGCGGGATGTACGCGTTCTCCTGGAGACGCATGACTCGCACCCGCGCGGAGCCGACGCGGCGCGGGTCGTGGGGCCCGTGGGGCACCGGCACATCGGTGCGCTCTGGGATGTACTTCACCCGTGGGCCGGCGGGGAGGCGCCGGCCGACACGTTCGCGGCGCTCGCTCCGTATCTCGGGTTCGTGCAGGTCAAGGACGTGGCCTCGACCGAGGACAGCACTCCCCTGCCGCTCGGCGCCGGCGCGGTTCCGTTGGCCGACTGCATTGATGTGCTCACTCGCGCGCAGTGGGACGGCTGGCTGTGCTGGGAGTACGAGAAGCGGTGGTATCCGCGCGCCGCTTCCCTTCCCGGGCTGCTCAGCGCGGGGCGTGAGCACCTGGAGCGGTTGGTGGCGTCGGCTGCGTCCTGAGAAGCGCGGGACTCCGGGGCGTCCGCGTACTTCGTTGCGCCACGAGCGCGGGGCACCTACGTCCACGTGTCACGACGCCGACGTACGTAGCGTCAGTCCGCCGCGCCCCACTTCAGAAACGTTTCTGCACCACACCGTGGCCGCCTCAGGAGCACATCCCCTCACATCCGTACCATTTCCCGTATTCCCGCCGAACCCGGGAACCCACCCGGGCCGCCGACCGTCAAAACGGTGTGCTGTGTGACCCCGCAGTGCGGTGTCGGCCTCGCTGCTGGCTGCGTTGCTGACCACCCTCTCCGCCGCCTGCGGCCGGCAGCACCCGCCACCGGTGCACCCCCTCCAAACGCGCCGGTGGCGGATCACATTTCCCGTACCGTCCGCGTCCGGGCCATCCATGTCCGAGCCCTCCGCCAGGCCGTCCGCGCCCGGCCGCTCCGAGCCGTCCGCACCCGAGCGCGCCGGTCTCCGCGCACCCGCCTCATCACCTTCTCCCGGCCGCTTTCTCCGCCCTCAGTGCCGCCCCGTCCCCCGACTGGCAGAGCCGCCGAGCATTGACCGGCAATACTTTTCCGACTACTCGTGACTTCTTGGAAGTTTCCTTCAGACCGCCGGGGCAGCACTCGGCGAGGAAGCTCTCCGGAAGGAGCGCAGATGCACTCCAGACGTACCGTCCTGACCACCGCCGCGGCCGCCGCCTGTGCCATGGGTATGGGCGGCGGCGCCGTTCACGCCGTCCCTTCCGGCCCGCGTGCCGCCGTGGCCACCGATGCTCGCGCACGTGCGGCCCGGCTCATTTCCCGGATGAATCTGGAGGAAAAAGTCGGGCAGTTGTTCGTGATGCGGGTCTACGGTCACTCCGCGACCGATCCGGACCCGGCCGACGCCGAGGCGAACCGCAAGGAGATGGGTGTCTCCAATGCCGCCGAACTGGTAGCCAAGTATCACCTCGGCGGCATCATCTACTTCGGCTGGGCGCACAACACCCGCGAGCCGCGCCAGATCGCCGATCTCTCCAACGGCATCCAACGTGCCGCTGCCGCCCAGCGTGTCCCCGTACCGCTGTTGATCTCCACCGACCAGGAGCACGGGATAGTGGCACGCATCGGCGCGCCCGCGACGCTCTTTCCCGGCGCGATGGCGCTGGGCGCCGGCCGTTCACGCGAGGACGTCCGCACGGCCGGACGGATCGCGGGCGAGGAGCTGTACGCGATGGGCATCCGGCAAGACTACGCGCCGGTGGCCGACGTGAACGTCAATCCCGCGAATCCCGTGATCGGCGTACGTTCCTTCGGGTCCGACCCGAAGGCGGTGGCGCGTATGGTCACCGCGCAGGCAGGCGGGTACCAGCGTGCGGGGGTGGCCGCGACGGCCAAGCACTTCCCGGGGCACGGCGACACCGACACCGACAGCCACGTCGGCCTGCCCTACATCCGTCACACCGCCGAGGAGTGGGAGCGGCTGGACGCCCCGCCGTTCCGGGCCGCCATCGAGGCCGGCATCGATTCGATCATGACGGCGCACATCGTCGTGCCCGCCTTCGACGCGAGTGAGGACCCGGCCACGCTGTCCCGGCCGATCCTCACCGGCATCCTGCGCGAACGTCTCGGATTCGACGGGGTGGTGGTGACCGACTCGCTCGGCATGCAGGGCGTACGGACGAAGTACGGTGACGCCCGGGTGCCGGTGCTCGCGCTCAAGGCGGGTGTCGACCAGTTGCTCAATCCGCCGGACATCGCCGTCGCCTTCGCGAGCGTGGTCAAGGCGGTACGCACGGGCGAGCTGACCGAGCGCGCCGTCGACGAGAAGCTGATCCGCATCCTGGTGCTCAAGGAGCGGCGCGGGCTGTTCGACGATCCGTACACGACGCACCGCGCGGTGGAACGTTCCGTCGGCACGCGGCGGCATCTCGCCACGGCGGACCGGATCGCCGACCGCACCACCACGCTCCTCGTCAACGACGGCGGGCTGCTGCCGTTGTCCCGCCGTGCGCAACGCCGACTGCTGGTGGCCGGTGCCGACCCGGCCTCGCCCTCCGGAACCGGGGGCCCGCCCACGAAGGTGCTCGCAGAAACCTTCAATCAGCTGGGGTTCACAGCCACCGCGCTCTCCACCGGCACCGCGCCCACCCAGGAACTGATCGACCGGGCGGTCGCGGCGCTCCGCGCCCAGGACGCGGCGGTCGTGGCGACGTACAACGTCACGGCGGCCTCGTCGCAGCGCGCCCTGGTCGACGCGTTGCTGGGCACCGGCAAGCCGGTCGTGCAGGTGGCCGTGCGTAATCCGTATGACATCGCGCAGTTGACGGGCGTACGGGCGGCGCTGGCCACTTACTCCTGGACGGACGTGGAGCTGCGGGCCGCGGCCCGAGTGATCGCCGGGCGCCGCGACCCGGAGGGGAAGCTGCCGGTACCGGTGATGCGTACTGATGCGCCGGGCACTGTGCTCTACCCGGTCGGGCACGGCTTGTCCTATTGATCCGTGGGCCGGCAGTGGCCGGTCGCACGCATTCGTACAGTGGGCGGTCGCATACATCCGCACGGTGGCGGGTCGCGCCCATCCGCACTGCGGCGGTTCGCACCCATCCGTACGGGGCTTCGGGCTCCGGCGTCCAAAGTCCCGTACGGTCCAGCCTCGCGAATTCCCGTACAACCCCTGACAGCCCCCCGGCAGCCCCCGTTCGGCTCATGTACCGCCGGCCCCGCAGTTGTGCCTACTGCGCACCCCGTACCTCTTGCGCAATGCGCCCGTTACGCCTGGCGTGCGCCCGAATGGGCGGGTCACGCTGGTGTGCACGCACCGGGGAACGCAGGGGGGCCGCGATGCGCGGGGTCGGAGGGCACGGTGGCGGCGCGTTGGGCTGTGTGGCGGTGGCTCTGCTGCTCGTGGCGTTGTCCGCCTGTCAGCGTGAGGGCGATGGCGGTGGCAATGGCGCGCCCGCGGACGGGAACGGTGGTGCGGCTACCGCGTCCCCGTCTCCCATGGCCACGTTTCTCACCCCCGGTACGTGCAGCACTCGCGGGCGTACCGTCTTCCACCAGGTGTCCTGCCGCAGCGAGAAGGCCGCGGCGCTGGTGCTCGCCCGGTACGACGGCCCTCGGGCGCAGGGCCCGCTGTGCCCGGAGCGTACGGACTTCGTCCTGCACATCAGCGAACGCCGGCCGGACTCCGACGAGAACGGCGACGGCGCGGTGCCTCAGGGGTACGCCTGTATGCGCAACCTGGAGGCGCCGCATCCCGGCGTCCCGGGCGGTGGCGGTGGACCGCGCACCATTGTCGGGGACTGCGTCCGCCCGTCGCGGCAGGGCGAGGTGAAGGAGACCGCCTGCAACGGTACGGGGATTGACGCACCTGTGTTCATAGTGACGGCGGCGGTCCGCGCCCGTGCCGTCTGCCCGGCCGACACGGACCTGTACGTACAGCTCGGCGGCGGGGCACCGGTCGGGTGCGCCCGCCGCCTGTGATCCGGCCGGCCCGAGGACGAGCGTGGTCCTGCGGGCCGGGTCCGGCCGGCGGTTCCGGCGGTCAGGCCGGGCCGTCAGCCGTTGCGCGTCACGGACGCAGCATCTGCAGGTGCGTGTCGTCCCGCTTGTCCAGCTTCTTGTCGTACGGAGCCAGCGGCGCGGACTCGGCGCCCTTCGGAGCGTCGACGTCCGCCCATTCGAGCAGCGCCTCGGTCGCCTTCTTGCGGTCGGCCTCCCGCAGCTTCGCGATGTTCGAGCCGTGGTTGCCGCCGGGGACCTTGTAGACGTACGAGTCCTCGGAGCCGGAACCCAGCCGGAACGGCTCGGAGCTCCACGGGTCCCACTCGCCGTTGACGAACATCATGCGCTCGGCGTGGTGGCGCACCCACCGGTCCACGTCGCGCATCGCGTTCTTCTCGAACGTCATGGGGATGTCACGCGGCACGAAGGTCCGGGAGTTGTTGATGCCCGGGTAGCGCAGCTGGTCCTTGAGGTGGTCGTACTTGTAGCCGGGCTCACCGAGCTGGGTGCCGGCCTGGTAGTAGTACGGCATGTTGGTCTCAAGGCCCTGGTCGGTGTAGCTGTCGAAGCCGCCGATCTTGTCGACCCATTTCCACAGTTCGTCCGTGGTGGCGGTCTTCTTGGGCACCTCGGCGCAGGCGGTGGCGGCCGGCTGGTACTGCCAGAAGCCGAACACCAGGTCGGTGACGAGGACCTCGTACGCCTTGTCGACGTTGCCGACGACCTTGAACGTCTTCTTGTTCGCCTGCGCCCACTTCGAGTAGCGGTTGACCATCTCGCCGCGGCGCAGCAGCGCCTCGCGCTCCAGCGTCGCGAGGTCGGCACGGCACTGGGCGGTGCCGACGGTGCGGAAGAACCGGTCGTACGCCGAGTCCTCCTTGTTGTTCACGTCGTTCGGCGCGACGTAGGCGACCGTGCCGTCCATGTCGTCCGGGAAGAAGCGGCGGTAGTACGTGGCGGTCATGCCGCCCTTGCTGCCGCCGGTGGATATCCAGTTCTGGTCGTAGATCCGGTGCAGCGCCTTGAAGATGCGGTGCTGGTCGTTGGCCGCCTGCCGGATGTTGAGCTTCTTCCAGTCGGCGGGCTGCGGCCGCGACGGTGTGAAGTACCGGTACTCCATCGACACCTGGTTGCCGTCGATGATCTGCGTCGGCTCGCTGCGCCGTACCTCCGTACTGACGTTGTAGCCGGAGGTGAAGAAGACCGTGGGCCGGTCGACGGACTTGTGCAGCAGGGTCAGCCGCTGCTGGAAGGTCCCCTTGGCGGGGTGCTGGTGGTCGATCGGCTGGGTGTAGTTCAGGACGAAGAAGCGGTAGCCGTCGACCGGCTTCTCCTGGACGAGACTCATGCCCGGGATCGCCAGGATCCGGTCCTTGATGTCGGTCGCCTTCGGCGTGGCGGCGGTGGCCGCGGTCGCCGACGCCGTGCCCGCACTCGCCGTGCCTATGAGCACCGCGAATGACAGCAGGCATCTGATGGCCTTGCGCATTGCACCCTCCCCTTGGGACAGCAAAGGTCGGGGTGAACCTATCGGCGCGGCAACCGTCCCACCAGCCCCTTCTTTTCACAAAGATCCGGTGGTACGTCGTCCCGGCGGCCGGCGGCCGGCCGTCGTGACGGCCGACCGCCGGTTCCCGCGGCGCCTGGTGCGCGAAGCGTCGCGGCGGTCGTTCAGGCCGCGACCGATTCCTCCTCGCCCGTGAAAGTCCGCCACAGCTCGGCGTAGCGGCCGCCTCTGGCCAGGAGTTGGGTGTGGGTACCGTCCTCGACGACCCGGCCGTGAGCGAGGACCACGACCCGGTCGGCGCGGGCCGCCGTGGTCAGGCGGTGCGCGACGACGAGCGTCGTACGGCGTCCGGACAGCCGGTCCGTGGCCTCGTTGACGGCGGATTCGGTGGCCAGGTCGAGAGCGGCGGTCGCCTCGTCGAGCAACAGGATGTCGGGGTCGACGAGTTCGGCGCGGGCGAGCGCGAGCAGCTGGCGCTGGCCGGCGGAGAGGTTGCGGCCGCGTTCGGCGACCTCGTGGAGGTAGCCGCCGTCGAGCCCGGCGATCATGTCGTGCGCGCCGACCGCCCGGGCCGCTGCCTCCACCTCGGCGTCCGTGGCGTCCGGCCGCCCGTAGGCGATGGCGTCGCGGACCGTACCGGGGAACAGGTAGGACTCCTGCGGTACGACGCCGAGGCGGTGCCGGTAGCCGGTGAGGTCCAGTTCGCGCAGGTCCCTACCGTCGACGCGGACGCTGCCCGAGGTCGGGTCGTAGAACCGTGCCACCAGCTTGACCAGCGTCGACTTGCCCGCGCCGGTCTCGCCGACGAAGGCGACGGTCTGCCCGGCGGGGATGGTCAGGTCGATGCCGGAGAGCGCCGTCACGTCGGAGTTGCGGGAATCGCGCGAACCGGCGGAGTCGTGACCGGGGTCGAGAGAGGCGCCCGCCTCTCCGTACCGGAAGTGCACGTCCTCGAAGGTGATCTCGCCTGCCAGGTCGCGTACCGCGCGCGGCTTTTCGGCCTGGGGCGTGGTGGTCGGTTCGCGCAGCAGTTCCTGGATGCGGCCGAGCGAGACGGCGGCCTGCTGGTAGCCGTCGAAGACCTGTGAGAGCTGCTGTACAGGGGCGAAGAACAGGTCGATGTAGAGCAGGTACGCGACCAGTGCGCCCGCCGTGAGGGTGCCCTCGCCGACCCGGCCGGCGCCGATGATCAGGACGAGCGCCGCGGCGACGGAGGACAGCAGTTGGACGAACGGGAAGTAGACCGAGATCAGGAACTGGCCTCGGACGCGGGCCGCGCGGTAGGCGTGGCTGCGTTCCGCGAACCGGTCGGCGCCGCTGCGTTCGCGGCGGAAGGCCTGCACGATCCGCAGTCCGGCGACGCTCTCCTGGAGGTCGCCGTTGACGACGCTGATGCGTTCGCGGGCGAGTTCGTACGCCTTCACGCTCTGCTTGCGGAAGAAGTACGTGCCGATGATCAGCGGCGGGAGGGTGGCGAAGACGACCAGCGCCAGTTGGACGTCGATGACCAGGAGGGCGACGAGGATCCCGAAGAACGTCAGTACGGAGACGACGGCGGTGACCAGGCCGGTCTGCAGGAACGAGGACAGGGCGTCCACGTCCGTCGTCATACGGGTCATGATCTTGCCGGTCAGCTCGCGCTCGTAATAATCGAGGCCGAGGCGCTGGAGCTGCGCGAAGATCTTGACGCGCAGTGAGTACAGGACGCGTTCGCCGGTGCGGCCCGTCATGCGGTTCGAGCCGATCTGGGCCGCCCACTGGGCGAGTACGACGAACAGGGCGAGGCCGGCCGCCGTCCAGACACCCGCCAGTTGCGCGCGCCGTACGCCGTCGTCGATGCCGTGCCGGATGAGGACCGGAAGCAGCAGCCCGGCCACGGCGTCCACGGCGACCAGGGCGAGGGCGACGGCCAGCGGGCCGCCGAAACCGTGCAGGAGCCGGCGCAGCCCGTAGGACTTCTCGGGTCGGGCGGCCCGCTCCTCGTCGATGTCCGGGGTGTCGGTCGCGGGCGGGAGCGCGGCGACCTGGGCGAGGAGTTCGGGGGTGGCGGACATGCCGGGGGCGGCGTCGGCGGCACCGGCGGCCGTGCCGGAGACCGCGTCGGCTTCCTTGCCGGCTTCCTTGTCGGCGCGTTTCCACAGATGGGGGGTGACGCCGTTGACGCGCTGGTCGGGGATGGCTGGGGACGGGGCGGTGCCGGAGCCGGCGGTGGCCGGCGCGGCGCCGGACCGGGCGGATTCGGCGGGTCCCCCGTCCGCGCCCGCCGGGCCGCGTCCGGCCCCGCCCAGTTCGTCGGCCGCGCCCAGCTCGCCCGTCCCGCCCAGCTCATCCGGGTCGGTCAGCAGTCGGCGGTACAGCTCGCAGCGGCTCTCCAGCTCTTCGCGCGTGCCGATGTCGACCAGCCGGCCGCCGTCCAGGACTGCGACGCGGTCGGCGAGGGCGAGGGTGGAGGCGCGGTGGGCGATCAGCAGTGTCGTACGGCCCGCCATCACGCCGCGCAGCGCCTCGTGGATCTCGTGTTCCACGCGGGCGTCGACGGCGGAGGTCGCGTCGTCCAGGACGAGCAGCCGTGGGTCGGTGAGGATCGCGCGCGCCAGTGCTACCCGCTGGCGCTGGCCGCCGGACAGGGTCAGGCCCTGCTCGCCGACCTCGGTGTCGTATCCGTCCGGCAGGGCGGATATGAAGCCGTCGGCCTGTGCGGCACGCGCGGCGATACGTATCTGCTCGTCGGTGGCGTCCGGGGTTCCGTAGGCGATGTTGTCGCGCAGGGAGTCGGAGAACAGGAAGCTGTTCTCCGGTACGAGGCCGATGGCCGCGCGCAGCGAGGTGAGGCTGAGGTCGCGTACGTCGTGACCGCCCACCAGGACCCGGCCCTCGGTCACGTCGTAGAAACGGGGCAGCAGGAGCGAGACGGTGGACTTTCCGCTGCCGGACGTACCGACGACGGCTACGGTCTCGCCGGGCTCGATGCGCAGCGAGAAGTCTTCCAGGACGGGCCGCCCGTTGCCGTAACCGAACGAGACGTGCTCGAACTCGACGGTGGCCGGCGCGTCGGCGGGCAGTTCGAGCGCGTCCTGGCGCTCCTCGATCATCGGCTCGGTGTCGACGAGTTCGAAGACCCGCTCCACGCCGGCCCGCGCCTGCTGTCCGACGGTCAGCATCATCGCGAGCATCCGCACGGGCGCGACGAGCTGCGCGAGATAGGTGGAGAAGGCGACGAACGTACCGAGGGTGATCTGCCCATTGGTGGCCAGCCAGCCGCCGAGCGCCAGCATCGCGACCTGTCCGAGGGAGGGCACGGCCTGGAGGGCGGGGGTGTAGCGGGCGTTGAGCCGTACGGTACGGAGCCGGCCGGCGAAGAGGCGGCGGCCGGCCGTACGCAGCTTGCCGGTCTCCTGCTCCTCCTGGCCGAAGCCCTTGACGACGCGGACGCCGGAGACCGCGCCATCGACGACCCCCGCGACGGCGGCGGCCTGCCCCTGCGCGGACCAGGTAGCGGGGTACAGGCGCTTGCGGCTGCGCTGGGCGATGAACCACAGGGCGGGGGCCACGGCGAGTGCCACGACGGTGAGCAGCGGCGACAGCACCACCATCACGACCAGCGAGATCGCGAAGAGCAGTACGTTCCCGATCATCATCGGCAGCATGAACAGCAAGCTCTGGATGAGCTGCAGGTCACTGGTGGCGCGGCCGACGACCTGTCCGGTGCTCAGCTCGTCCTGTCGGTGCCCGTCCAGCCTCGCTATCGACCGGAACATCCGGGTGCGCAGGTCGTGCTGTACGTCGAGCGCCAGCCGCCCGCCGTAGTAGCGGCGTACGTACGTCAGCGCGTAGACGGCGAGCGCGGCGACGACCAGCAGGGTCGCCCACGGCGCGAGCGGGCGCTCATGGCTGACGATCACATCGTCGATGATCAGCTTCGGGATGAGCGGGACGAGGGCCATCACGCCCATCCCGGCGAGTGACGAGCCGAGTGCGAGCAGTACGTCCTTCTTGTACTGCCAGCACAGGCGCGTCAGCCGCCGTGCCCAGCCGCCCTGTCTCGATGGATCGGTCCCCGTCCCCGTCACGCACTGCCTCCCGCATCTCGTCGTTCACCAGGAGGCACCAACGCCGTGGGCAGCGGATTTCATCCCGCCGCAACATTCCGGGGCGGCGCCGCGGGAAAGCGGCGAATGTCCGGTCCCAGGCTTCGGGCGGGCTCTCGGCGGGCTCTCAGCGGCTGCCGGGGCGCACCGTCAGGCTGTACAGGCGCGTAGTTTGCTTCGGGCTCTCGTTGTCGTCGCTGACCAGGAGGAGGCGCAGCCGTCCGCCGGGCGCGCGGCCGGTGATCGTCATGCCCTCGATGTTGTCCAGCAGCGGATTGGCCTGCGGCTGGCGGGCGGGGGCGCCCAGGGAGGGACAGGCGCCGAGGTCGGCGAGGAGCATTTTGTGAGCGGGACGTACGGTCTTGCCGCCCGGCAGCTCGGTGACGCGGCGGACGTCACTGGCTCGGCGCGGATCGGCGAGGTAGAGGCGCACGGTGTTGCCGACGCCGGCAGTGAAGCCGCGTTCCAGGACGAGCAGCCGCCCGTCAGGGAGGGCGGCGACCTCGGAGACGCCCAGTCCGGCGTCCACCGGGTACGCGTACTGCCTGCTCAGCCGGTATGGCACGGGGCGGGACCCGTTGCCCTGCCGCTGCCAGGTCTGGAAGCGCAGCAGCGGCCGGCCGGCGGTGTCCTTGCCGTCGCCGGTGAGCTGCCCCTCCATGGCGGCGGTCAGCGTGCCGCCGTCGGGTACGAGCGTGAGGCCCTCGAAGGTCTGGTTCGCCTGGGCGCGGCCGGCCGGCGCGACGCGCAGCGCGCCAGGAAGCGGCAGCCGTCCGACAAGCCGGTGGGAACGGTCGAAACGCCGCACGGCCGGCTCGTCCTCGGAGGAGACGAGGTAGTTTCCGCCCGGTTCGACGGCCAGGCCCTCGGCGTCGAGGACGGCGCCCTGCTCGTCGGTGATCTTGTCCGCCCGTACCGGCCGGTGGCTGCGTCCGTCCAGGCCGATGCGCACGGAACGGTCGGAGAGGGAGGCGAGGGAGCCGTCGGTGTCGCGGGCGAGTGCGGAGAGGTTGCCGACGAAGGTGCCCTGATAGGTGGTTTTGTCCAGGGCGTCGGAGTAGCGGTCGATGGAGACGGAAGGAGAGCAGGAATGACCGCCAGTGGCCGGAGGGCGGTCGTTCTGACCCGTTGAGCGGCTGCCAGTGACCGAAGGAACACCGCTGTTGTTCGTCCGTGCGGAGGCGGCGGGCGTTCCTGCTGACGCTCCCGGGCCGGTGCCGGCCGAAGCGGTCCGGTCCGCAGTGGCCGGTGCTGCCGGGTCCGCGGCGGTCGAAGCCGCCGGGTCCGGAGCCGCCGCCGGCGCCCCCTCGGCGCACGCCGCGAGACAGCCGGCGGCCAGTACTGCTGCGGTGACTCGGACAACCGCGGAACGTACGCGCACGAGGGGTCCTCCCGTTCGTCGACGCCCGGGGGCAGGCGCGCCCCGGGATGCGGGCCGGCCCGACGCGGGCACGCCCCAGTGTCGACCCTTCCCCTCAGCGGCGCGCCGCGAGCACCCTTCGGACAATCGGTCCCGCCGCGTCGCCGCCGTGGCCACCCTGCTGGACAACGGCGGCCGCCGCGGCGTCGTTGCGGTAACCGAGGAACCAACTGTTGGCGTCGCCCTGGCCGTCGGCCTCCGCCGAGCCGGTCTTCGCGCCGATGTCACCGCTGAGGCCGGCCATCGCCCGCGCGCCGGTGCCGCTCACGGCCGTACGCCGCATCATGGCCCGCAGCTGCGTGGCGACCGAGGAGGGCAGGGCGCGGCTCGCGTGGGCGACCTGCCGGTCGTCCAGCTCCGGCGAGACCAGGATGGGCTGCGAGAAATAACCGGCCTTGGCGGTGGCGGCGACGGACGCCATGTTCAGCGGGTTGGCCTGGA
This sequence comes from Streptomyces sp. NPDC030165, assembly GCF_055573595.1. Classification (NCBI taxonomy): domain Bacteria; kingdom Bacillati; phylum Actinomycetota; class Actinomycetes; order Kitasatosporales; family Streptomycetaceae; genus Streptomyces; species Streptomyces sp. NPDC030165. The sequence goes on from NZ_JBVIBD010000006.1 coordinate 173,451, forward strand.
TGCGGCCCTGGCCGATGAGCGCCGCCGGGGTGTCCGCGCCGTCGCTCGGCGGCACGCTGCCGTCGAACGTGGGGATTCCGACCTTCCAGTCCTTGCCGAGTCCGAAGACGTCGACGGCCTCGCTGCTCAGGTCCGTGCCCGAGATGCGGTCGTTGAAGCCGATGAAGGCGGTGTTGCAGGAGCGCGCGAAGCTGTCGGAGAACGTACCGCCGCTGATCGAGAACATGCCCTGGTTGTGGAACGATCGCCCGCCCGCCGAGGCGTACTGGGGGCACTCCACGCTCTTGCCCGCGGAGACGAAACCTTTCTCCATCAGCATCGCGGCGGTCACGACCTTCATCGTGGAGCCGGGCGCCAGCCGGCCCTGGAAGGCCGCGTTGAACTGGTCCGTACGGTGATTGGCCACCGCGAGGATGTCCCCGCTGCCCGGCTTGACCACGACGACCGACGCCTCGCGGTAATCCTTGACCGCCGCCTCGGCCGCCCGCTGCACATTCGCGTCCAGCGTCGTCCGAAGCGTTCCTTCCCGGCCCTTGACGATGGTGTGCAGCGTCTTGCCCGGCTCGCCGCCCTCGCTCATGACGCGAACCTCGATGCCCTGGACGCCGCCCGCCTTCTCTCCATAGCTCTCCCGGAGGGCGGGCAGGACGGCTCCGAGCGACGGGAGTTCCGCGGCGTCCAGGGCGGTGCCGTTACGGTCGACCGCCTTGACGGGCGGCGCGCCGCCGGAACCGGTCTGCAGGCTCTCGCCGCGCCGCAGGGCGGGGTGGACCACGGCCGGCTGCCAGTCGACGAGCGCCTTGCCGGTGGTCTTGCCGCGTACGACGCGCAGCGCGGAATCGTACGACCACGTCGAATGTTCCGCCCCGCCCTTGCCCAGCGACAGTTCGGCGGTGACGTGGAAGGGGACCTTCGCGCCGCTGCTCCGCCCGGCCTCGAACGTCACCTTCGACACCCGCGCGTCGTCATGGAATCCGGTCAGCGCCTGGCGCGCGCCCGCGGCATTGTCCGTGAGGAGGGCGGCGGCCTCCGTGTCGCCCTTGCTCCAGGCCGCGAGGAAGTCGCGCGCGGTGTCGCGCACTTCTTCCTCGCTCGGTGGCCCGGTCCGTCTGGACGCGTTCGTGCCGGACGTTGTCCCGGTCCCGTCGGAGCCGCCGGCGAACGCCTCGTAGACGTTGTACGCCCCCACACCGGCCACGCCCATCATCGCGGCGAACACTCCGCCGACCACGCACTTCACACCCGTACGCACAGTTCCCTCCCAGGTCAGACACACCGTGCGTGTCCGGACACTATGTGACGGAAGCGGTCACAGATGTCTCATTCCGGGGACGGAATGGTCACTATCGGTCCAGACCAGTGACCAGATCATTGACTGTGTCAAGAAAGAACGGCTCAGACTGTTCAGACGGCCCAGTCTGTCCAGACCGTTCGGACGGCCCAGAGGCTCAGACGGCCCGGATCGCAAACGTCGTCGGTCCGGGCCGTTCCGGCAGAAGCCGACGAGAAGCCGGCGAGGGAGACTTCGAACCGCCTCGGGGCTACTTCGGCTACTTCCCCGACGCCGGGTCCGCGGCCTTCCGCACCGTCAGCTCCGCGAGTCCGGGACGCTGCCCGCCCTTCGCCGCCTCCGCGCCGCGCACCGTGAGCCGTACGTAGCGGGCCGTCGTATGCCCGTCGTACCCGGTGCCGTACCAGTGCTTACCGTCCGCCGAGACCTGCGCCACGTACGAGGCGGGCTCGCCGCCCTTCCAGCGCGGGGTGATCTGCCCGATGCGCGAGGGCTTTCCGAGGTCGACGGTCAGGGTGCCGTCGGGGCCGTCCGGCACCCAGGAGGTGGCCGCGTTGCCGTCCACCGCGGCGCCCGCGTACATACCGGGCTCCTGCGATGTGGCCCGCGCCGTCGTGCACCGGGCCGCGTTGTCCGTCGCCGCGAGGTCGGGACGGCGGGTCTTGAGCGTCAGCGGTACACCGCGGCTCACCACCCGCTCGCCCTCCGGCGACTCGACGCGCATCGGCGCGCCGGCCGTCAGCCGCACCGTCGTGCCGTGCGCGCCGATCTCCACGTCGTACGTACGTCCCTGCCAGCGCAGCCCGCGCAGCGTGACGCCGTCGGACAGCTGCGGCGGCAGCATCGGGTCCAGGTGCACGCGGTCCTCGCGGATCCGCAGTCCGGTCAGACCGTTGGTGAAGGTCTGCAGGAAACCGCCCTTGCCGGTGAGGAAGTCCTGCGCGGGCGATCCGGCGTGCGGGTCACCGGCGCCCGCCTTGTCGCCGCGCGCCTCGGAGAACTGGTGGAAGGCGCCCCGGACGAACGGCTTGATGGAACGCATCATGTACGTGTACGTCGAGCAGCCCGGCTCACCGGCTCCGGCGGCGGCGACGGCGTGCACCGAGTCGGTCATGGCCGGGCCGTCCGGGTCGGTGAGCCCGGCGTAGTGGTCCAGCGTGCCGACCTTGTCGCGCTGCGACATCGGCCATTCCAGCGGATACATGAGCAGCACGGTGTCGGCCTGTTTGATCATCGTGTTCTTGTAGCCGTCGTACTGCTTGAAGACGTTGTTCTTCGCGTCGTACGGGATGCGGATGCGGTCGGCGATGTCCTTCCAGGCGGCGGGGGCCGACTGCCCGAGGAGCGCGGCGGCGCGTCCGGCGTTGCGCAGCGCGGTGACCGCGCCGGCGTTGGTGAAGACGCCGTCGTTCACGCCGTTGCTGTATTCGTCCGGTCCGGCCACATTTTTGATCGAGTAGCTGCCGTCGGTGTTACGGGTGACGCGGGACGCCCAGAATTCCGCGATGCCCTTCATCACCGGCCAGCCGCGTTCGCGCAGCCAGGTGGTGTCCTTGGTGGCGAGGTAGTACTGCCAGGCGGCCAGGGAAACGTCGCCCATCAAATGGTTCTGGGTCTTGCAGTGCGGCGGGTCCCAGCTGTGGCACTCGTTCCAGAGGTCGCCCTTGCTGCCGCTGGTCCACGGGTAGAACAGTCCCTTGTAGCCCAGTTTCTTTGCGTTGGCGGCGGCCCCGGCCCGGGTCTTGTAGCGGTAGTCCACGACGGACTTGGCCAGCCCGGGGTGGGCGGCCAGCAAGCCCGGGTACATCCAGGTCTCGGCGTCCCAGAAAATCTCGCCCGCGTAGTTGTCGCTGGTCAGACCGGCCGGGCTGATGCTATTGCTGCTGCCGGCGCGGGTGCTGGACAGCAGCCCGTACTGCGCCGCGCGCACCCACGACTGCAATTCCCGCTGCCCGCGCCCCTTCACCTCGACGTCGCTGCGCCACAGCTTCTGCCAGGCGGCGGCGTGCTTCCGGTACAGCGCGTGCCAGCCCCGGTCCGCGGCCCGCTGCGCAGCGGCGGTCGCGGCGGCGCGCGGAGTACGGGAGGTGAGGGCGGTGTCGACGCCCACGTACTTGGTGAGCTCGTAAGAGCGTCCGGCCTGTACGGGGAACGTGACGCTCTGCTGGTTGCTCAGATCCTTCGCCGCTCCCGCGCGCCGCGTCGTGGCGTGCTGTGAGCGGATCTGCGAGCCAGGGCGCAGGGCTGAGGCGAGCGCGCCGTCCGTATGCGTGCCGTCCGTACGGAAGGTCACGTCCATCGTCCGGCCGCCCGGCCGCGCGCCACCGCCGGTCTGCGTCATACGGCGCGCGCCGCGCCCGTCGAGGCGGTCGGTGACGGTGGCCTGGCCGCCCCAGTGCGGCGTCATGCGCAGCCGTACGGCGCCGTTGTGCGCGCTGGTGCGGTCGGCGAGGACGTCGTACACGAGGTCGGTGGCGCGGCCGTCGCCGGCCGTCCACGTCAGCGACGTACGGACCAGGCCGCAACGGATGAACTGCGTCTGGCGGTAGTTCGATATGCGGCCCGCAGGGGTCGACGAGTCGAAGGTCTGCGGGCGGCCGCCGGCGGCGGTGACGTCGAGGCCGGTCCAGGTCGGCAGCGCGGCGATGGCCTGGCGGCCCTCCAGCTTCTCCGGGCCGCGTGCGTACAGGCCGGAGACGAAGGAACCGTCGTAGCGCGGCGTCTTCAGCGGCCAGCCGGTCGTCTCGCCGGGGGCCGAGTAGCCGGTGCCGTTGGGGGCTATGCGCTGGCCGAGGTAGCCGTTGCCGACGAAGGCGTGGTGGCCGTCCTTCGGGTCGATGCGGGTGGCGGTGGGGGTCCAGCCGTCGCCGTCGTCCGTGGCGGGACGTTTCGCCTCGGAGGATTCGGAGGATTCGGAGGGCCGGGAAGGATCTGAGGGTCCGGAGGGCCCGGAGAGCCCGGACGGCTTTGCGGCGGAAACCTCCGTCCCCGAGGGCTGCACGCCAGAACGTTTCCGCTCGGGCAGCTTCGCGCTGAGACGTTCCAGGTCCTGCGGCGCGCAGGAGGCGCTGGGCGACTGGGCGGACTGCGTGCCCGACTGCGCCGCCCCTGAGGACGCCGCCGTGGAGGCGGTCGACGCGGTCGCCGCCGTCGAGGCCTGCGCCGTCCGGGTGGATGCCGACGCCGATGCCGGTGGCAGCGTCGTGACGAGGGCCCCCGCGAGGAGCGGGGCGATCAGTTTGGCCGAGTGAGTCATCGGTCTCCGTCGCAAGTGTCACCGATGCGGCCGCGCGCACAGCACCACGAACCACACCGAGAACATCACCAACAAACGCCCCAAAAGCATCGGAGCGCCCCACCCGCCACATGACGGAGTTCACAGGATCGCGTGCTGATTGGTCAATAGGCCGCTCCATACGGCACACTTTTAGACTGACCAGTCAGAACAAAGGAGGGGCCGTGGACACCACCCGCCAGGGGGCGGCGGTCAACGCCAGGGGAATCGGAGTAAAAGGCCCGCGGGGATGGGCGTTCAGAGACGTCCACATCACCGCGGACCCGGGTTCGCTGATCGCCCTCGAAGGACCCTCGGGCTCCGGCCGCACCTGCCTCCTGCTGGCACTCACCGGCCGTATGCAGCTCGCCGAGGGCCACGCCACGGTCGCCGGCTTCCCCCTCCCCAAGCGCATGGGTACGGTGCGCAGCCTCACGGCCATCGCGCACGTCCCCGGGATCGCCGACCTGGAACCGGCCCTGACCGCCGGTGAACACCTGGAGGAACAGGCCCTGTTGGGGCGCCGGATCACCGGTTCGCTCGGTGCCCGGCTGCCCTGGGGCCGCCGCTACAAGGAGGCGACGAAGGCCCGCGTCGAGGCGGCGCTGACCGCCGTCGGCCTCGACCCCGCCACCCTGCCCAAGGGGCTGCGTACGGCCGTACGGGACCTGGAGCGCATCGAGGCGCTGCGGCTCTCGATCGCCCTGGCCGTCATGCACGGCCCGCGGCTGGTGGCCATCGACGACGTCGACCTCAAGCTCTCCGAGGACGAGCGTTCCCAGGTCTGGCAGATGCTGCGGGACCTGGCCCTGAGCGGCACGACGGTGGTGGCAGCGGCCAGCACCGCCCCGGCCGACGCGATCGTCGTCCGTACTGCCCCGGCGGCCGCGCAGCCCGGCACGAAGGCGCCCGCCGCCGCGTCCGCCCCCGCCACTTCGACCACCGGCACGTCCGGTACGACCGACATCCACGAGGAGGAAGCAGCCCATGCGCTCGCCGAAGCTCGCCGCGCTTGAGCTCAAGCGCTTCGGCAGGGGCAAGCTCCCCCGGCTGGGCCTCGTCGCCCTGATGCTGATCCCGCTGCTGTACGGGGCGCTGTACCTGTGCTCGTTCTGGGACCCGTACGCGAACCTGGACAAGATCCCGGTCGCGCTCGTCAACGACGACAAGGGCGCCACCGCCGACGGCAAGAAGATCCAGGCGGGCGACCAACTCGTCAAGAACGTCAAGGACAGCAACACGTTCAACTGGGAGGAGGTCAGCTCCGCCGACGCCGCGAAGGGCGTCGAGAACGGTACGTACTACCTCTCCCTGACCGTCCCGGAAGACTTCAGCGAACGGATCGCCTCCAGCTCGGGCGACCACCCGGAGACGGGCGCGCTCCAGGTCCGCACGAACGACGCGAACAACTACATCGTCGGCTCGATCTCCAAGACGATCTTCTCGGAGATCCGCGCGAAGACCTCGGCGAAGTCGTCCCGGGAGTTCTTCGACAAGATCTTTGTGTCGTTCTCGGATCTGCACGACCAGACCGCGAAGGCCGCGGACGGCGCCGGCAAGCTCGACGACGGCCTGGGCAAGGCCAAGGACGGCACGGACAAGCTCGCCGACGGCCTCGGCACCGCCAAGGACAAGAACGGCGAGCTGACGGACGGGCTGGGGAAGCTGGACAAGGGGTCCGGTGACCTGAGCAAGGGCGCGGGGACGCTGCGCGACAAGACCGGTGAACTGAGCCAGGGCGCGGGTGCGGCGAACAAGGGGGCCAAGGACCTCAACGCGGGCCTCGCCACCGCCAGCGCGAAGGGCAAGCAGCTCAGCGACGGCGCCGGCCAGGTGGCTGCGGGCACCAAGCAGCTCGCCGACAAGGTCAACGGCATCGCCAAGCAGGATCTGCCTTTCCTGAAGGCCCACAGCAAGGAGATCGCCGACAAGGCTCGCGTCGTCGCCGATCTGAGCAAGGCCCTCAACGACGACCTCGGCAAGCTGCCGGGGAACTCCGCCAAGGCTGCCGCCGAGGCACGGAAGAACGCCGAGGACGCCAAGTCCCTCTACCAGGAGAGCTGCGGTGGCGCCTCCACCGGCAAGGCCGACTGCGCGAAGCTGAAGGGCATCGCGGCGGGCACCGCCATCGCCGCCGATGCGGCGGAAAAGGTTGACGGAGTCATAGCCAAGCTGGACCTCCAGCACCTCCGTACGAAGCTCGGCGAGCTGCACCAGGGCGCCCAGATGGTCGCCGACAAGGCCCCGGGCATCGCCGGCAACGCCGAGAACGCGATCCGTCAGATCAACGAACTCAACGCCGGCGCTCAGAAGGTCTCTCAGGGAGCCGGGCAGTTCGCCCAGGGCATCAACGCGCTCGCCGACGGCAGCGGAAGGCTGGCGAACGGTACGGGCAAGCTTGCCGACGGCAGTGGAAAGCTCGCCAACGGTGCCGGGGACCTCGCCAACGGCGCCGGTCAGCTGCATGACAAGCTCGGCGACGCCAAGGACGGCTCCGGCAAGATCGGTGACGGCCTCGGGCAGTTGGAGGACGGCGCGCTCGACCTCAAGGGCGGCATCTACAAGCTCAAGGACGGTTCCAACCAGCTGGCCGGCGGCCTGAACAGCGGCGTGGACAAGATCCCGGACTACGACAAGAAGGACCGCGACGCGCGTACCGACGTCATGTCCAACCCGGTCGAGCTGGCGTCGAAGTCGATGCACAAGGCGCCCAACTACGGCACCGGGCTCGCCCCGTACTTCATTCCGCTGTCCCTGTGGGTCGGCGCGATGGTCGCGTACATGCTGCTCGCGCCGCTCGGCAAGCGCGCGCTCGCCGCGGGGGCGCCGGGCTGGCGGATCGCGCTCGGGTCCTGGCTGCCGGCCTTCGCGATCGGCGTGGTGCAGGTGCTGGCCCTGATGGCCGTACTGCACTGGGGTCTCGGCCTGGAGATGGAGCGCGCGGGTGCCACCATCGGCTTCCTGTTGCTGGCGACGGCCGCGTTCACCGCGATCATCCAGTTCTTCGGCGCGCAGTTCGGCCCGGCGGGCCGCGTACTGACGCTCGTCGTGCTGATGCTTCAGCTGACGTCGGCGGGCGGTACGTACCCGGTGCAGACCAGTCCCGGATTCTTCGGTCTGATCCACCCGTTCCTGCCGATGAGTTACGTGGTGGACGGCCTGCGCCGGCTCATCACCGGCGGTGACCTGGGGATCGTGTGGCAGGGCTCCATCGTCCTGGCCGCGTTCACGGTCGGCGCGCTGGCGCTCACGTCGCTGACCGCGCGCAGCCGGCAGGTCGTGCGGATGAAGGACCTGCACCCGGAACTGAGCCTGTGAGCGTGCGGACCGCGCGCCTCGGCGGGCACGGAGGCGGCGTCGTTCGCGGCGCCGCCCCCGGCGCCGGGCCCCGAGCCGTCGCTCCGGCCCACGGGCCCCGCCGCGGCGCCACCCGGCGCAAGCTGTTCGACGCCGCGGTCACGCTCATCGCCGAGCAGGGCTTCTCCGCCACCACGGTGGACGAGATCGCCGAGCGCGCCGGCGTCGCCAAGGGAACGGTCTACTACAACTTCGCCAGCAAGAACGTTCTCTACGAAGAGCTGCTGCGGGACGGCGTCGACCTGCTCGCCGCCTCCCTCCAGGACGCCGCCGACCGGGCGGTACGGGCGGACGGCGGCACCCGGGTCGACGCGCTGGACGCGATGATCCGGGCGGGCCTGGACTTCATCGCCGGCTCGCCCTCCCTGACCCAGCTGTACGTCGCGGAACTGTGGCGTACGAACCGGGTCTGGCAGCCGACCCTCCAGTCCGTACGGGGCCGGGCGGTCGCCGTCGTCGAGGCCGTACTGCGGGACGCCATCGCCGTCGGCGAGCTGAGCGAGGAACTCGACGTTCCTCTGACGGCCTCCGCCCTTCTCGGCATGGTGCTCGTGGCGGCGCTGGACTGGCTGTCGTTCCAGCCGCACCGTTCGGTGGAGGACGTGCACGCGTCCCTGTCGCGGTTGGTTCAGGGCCGGGTCAGCCCCATGCGCCCGGATTGACAACGCTGACGCGTAAATGTTTCGGACGGAGCCCCGTCCCCGTGTCCACCGGATGCGGGGGCGGGGCTCTCGCGTGAAACTGGCCGGACGGGCGACGGACGAGGCAGCGTTGGAGGGACGAGGCTGCGTGGCTGAGTGGCGGAGGAGCGTACGGACGGCAGCGGTGAGCGGGGGACGCGGAAGCTGGGTGCACGGATATGGGCAGGTTGTCGCCACGAGTGATGAACGATCCGCTGACCAATCGCGGAACCGCTTTCACCGCCGCCGAACGTGACCGCCTCGACCTCGTAGGCCGACTGCCCGACGCGGTGCTCACTCTGGACCAGCAGGCGCGGCGCGCGTACGAGCAGCTGCGCCGCCAGCCCGGGGACCTGGCCGCGTACATCGATCTCGAGCAGCTGCACGACCGCAACGAGGTGCTGTACTACCGGCTGCTCACCGACCACCTGGCCGAGCTGCTGCCCATCGTCTACGACCCGACCGTGGGCGAGGCGATCAAGACGTACAGCCATGAGTACCGGCGTCCGCGCGGCGTCTTCCTGTCCATCGACCGGCCGCAGGACCTGCGCCGTTCGTTCGAGGAACTGGACCTCGCGCCGGACGAGGTGGACCTGGTGGTGGTCACCGACGCCGAGCAGATCCTCGGTATCGGCGACTGGGGTGTGCACGGCATCCAGATCGCGGTGGGGAAACTCGCGGTGTACACGGCGGCCGCGGGCATCGACCCCGCCCGCTGCCTGCCGGTGGTCCTGGACGTCGGCACGGACAACAAGACGCTGCTCAACGATCCGCTGTACCTCGGTGTACGGCACAGCCGGGCGCGCGGCGAACGGTACGACGCCTTCGTCGCCGCGTACCTGGACACGGTCTCGACGCTGTACCCGGACACGCTCCTGCATTTCGAGGATTTCGGCGCGGGCAACGCACGGCGCTTCCTGGAACGGTACGGCGAGCGGTACCGCATGTTCAACGACGACATGCAGGGCACCGGCGCCATCACGCTCGCCGCCGTCCGGTCCGCGCTGAAGGTCACCGGGTCGCCGTTCCGCGAGCAGCGCGTCGTGGTGTTCGGGGCCGGGACGGCCGGCGTGGGCATCGCCGACCAGCTTCGCGAGGCCATGGTCCGCGACGGCCTGAACAGCGAAGACGCCACCCGCCGTATCTGGCTCGTCGACCGGCCGGGGCTGCTGCTGGACGACATGGACGGCCTGCGCGACTACCAGCGCGGGTACGCCCGGCCCAGGGAGGAGGTCGAGGACTGGCGGGAGGGTGAGGATGACGCGCAAGACGCAATCGGGCCGCGAAGCACCACGGACGCACAGGACGGCACCGGCGGACGAGACGGCAACGGTGGGCACGGCACCGGTGGGCGGGACGGCAACGGTGGGCGGGACGGCAGCGATGGGCGAGACGGCACCGAAGCCCGAGGTGACGTCGACACGCAGAACGGCATCGGTCTGCTGACGACCGTACGGAACGTGCGGCCGACCGTTCTTGTCGGCACCTCGACCGTACGTGATGCCTTTACCCGGCAGGTCGTGCGGGAAATGGCCCGGCACGTCGAGCGGCCCGTCATCTTTCCGCTCTCCAACCCGACCGAGAAGATCGAGGCGATGCCGGCGGACCTGCTCCGCTGGACCGACGGCAAGGCTCTGACTACGGCCGGTATCCCGGTGGATCCCGTGGAGATCGACGGCGTCCGGCACGTCATCGGCCAGGCCAACAACGCTCTCGTCTACCCGGGGCTCGGCCTGGGCGTGGTGGTGTCGCGCGCAGAGCGGTTGACGCCCGGGATGCTGCTGGCCGCTGCCGACGCGGTCGCCGCCCAGGTTGACGGCGGCGGGCCGGGAGCGCCGCTGCTGCCACAGGTGGAGAATCTGCGGGCTTCTTCGGCTGCCGTCGCGGTCGCGGTGGTACGGGCCGCCGTTGACGAAGGGGTCGCGCGCGTGGCACCCGACGATGTCGTACAAGCGGTGCAGGACGCGATGTGGCAACCGGAGTACGGGAAAGCGTCGGCGTCACCCGGTTGACGAGCCGTCCGCCAATGGATCTAATGAAACGCGTGTGCGCGTGGCGTCAGCCAAAGAGCAGTGGGCCGGCCGGCAGTCGGGCGACACACCTTTCTTCAGGGACTACGTCATGAGTTCATACTCCGCAGGCCGGACCTGATCTTCGCGCGCCGAGTGCGCGCAGCGGCGTATCGCACGCACGGTCTTTCGCTCGGTCTTCCGGTTCCTGTTCGTGTTCTGGTGTGACTCTCCCGGCCCCGGGCGGGGATGAGGGCGAGGCTTGCGTGCGGTGACTGTCGCGCGCCGCGAGGGCGCGCTCCCCGCCGCACCCACCTTTCTTTCTTTTCACCTCACCGCGGTTGCGGCTGCCTTCGAGGTGGCGCGCCTCCGAGGCAGCGCCTGTCGAGGCGGCCGGCCCGTGGTGCACGATTCCGGAGAGCGACATCAGCATGTCCCGATCCTTCAACCAATCCGTCATCGAGGAGTTCCGTGCCAACGGTGGAAAAGTCGGTGGCCCGTTCGAGGGCAGTGACCTTCTTCTGTTGACCACCACCGGCGCCGTATCCGGAATGCCGCACACCGTGCCTCTCGGGTGCGTCCGCGACGGCGACCTGCTGCTCGTCGTCGGATCGAATCTAGGCGCGCCCGACCACCCCGACTGGTACCGCAATCTGCTCGCACACCCGCAGGTGCAGGTGGAGTTCGGTACCGAGGCGTACGAGGCGATCGCGGTGCCCACCGAGGGCGAGCGTCGCGACCGGCTGTTCGCGCGGGTGGTGAGTGTCGCTCCCGGGTACGGCGACTACCAGGCCAGGACGACCCGCACACTACCGGTCGTGGTGCTGGAGCCCGGCGAGCCCGAGTACGTGCCGTCGGACGGGGAGATGCCGAGTGCGGTCACCTCTTTCGCCGACAAACTCGTACAGGTCCACACGTGGCTGCGCGCGCAGTTGCGGCACGTACGCGACGAGGCCGAGGCCCACCTCGCGGCACGGGCGGCCCACCAGGGCCCGGGTGCGCCGCCGGCGCCGGGGCTCGGGCTGCAGATCCGGCAGCACTGCCTGGCGTTCTGCCAGAGCCTGGAGTTCCATCACACCGGCGAGAGCGCGCACATTTTCCCCGCCGTCGCCCGCCACCACCCCGAACTCCGCCCTGCCCTCGACCGGCTCCAGGAGGAGCACCGGACGATCGCCCGTATCCAGAACGACCTGCTCGCCCTCCTCGCGGACATCGGCGACGCCGACCCGAAACGTTTCCTCACCGACCTGGAGCGGATGTCCGACGAATTGCGGGCCCATCTCGACCATGAGGAGGAGACGTTGATTCCCGCGCTGGCTGACGTTCCGTGGCCGCCGCCACCGGCGACGGCGTGAGCGGGCGCGGCGGCTGACGGTGCTGTGGGGGCCCTGGGGGGCGCGGGTGAAATAGGTGTCCGCCTCGTCGACGCCGTACTCCTCAAGGGCCTGCTCCACACCGAACGGCGCTCCGATACGGAAGGGAATCGGCTGCCCGGCGTCCGGGCGGTACGCCCCCGGGCCGTCCACATGCAGCTCCGAGGCGGTGTCGTCCGGCCGGCACAACCCGTCGCGGAACGGCATGTCTTCGGCCTTCCAAAGGTCATCGAGCAGTCCCATGCCCCATCCCGCCGTAACTACGAATTCGAGGACCGCTGGATACGTTGTGCCTGCGAGCGCCTGGCCACTGCGGAACCACTCGTCCGAGCCTCGCCCCGCGCACACTCGACGTTCTCGGGCCGACGCCCCACGCCCCACACCACCAGGACGACCAGCACGCAGCCTGCCAATTGGGATACGGTGGGTCGTTCTCCGATCACCAATCCGAGGCCGATCGCCATGACCGGCTGGAGGAGCAGGAGCGCGGCACCGATGTTGGGTGCCAGGCGTGGGAGTGCGGGCGTCAGCAGCAGCCAGGCGAGCACCTGCCCGACGAGGGCCAGTACGGTCAGCCAGGCCCAGGCGCGTCCGTCGAGGGACAGGTCGATGCCTGTCCACACTCCGCCGAGCAGCGCGGCAGCGCCTGCGGCGGCCGCGGTGGACGTGCACACGGGGCCGACAGTGTGACCCTGTCCGCCGCCGAGACGCATCAGAAAGAGGTACCCCGCGTACGCGAAGCCGGCGATCAGACCGAACGCCGCGCCCGCCGCGGGGTCGCTGCCGCGCGCCGGAGCGCCGACGGCTCCACTGGCCAGTGCGACTCCCAGCAACATGACGGGAGCAGCGGCAACGAATCGCCGTGACACGGGAGTACCGGTGAAGAGCCTCGCCAGCAGCGGGAAAATGACAACCTGAACGTTGAGGATCACGGTGGCGACTGACGCTCCGACGTTGTGGACCGCCGCCGCCCAGAAGACGAAGTCGATGCCGAGCAGCAGGCCCGCGGCCAGGTCCAGGCGTAGCAGTCGCCACGCTCGCCGTCCGGCCGCCCGTCGTTCCGCGAACGTGGGCGGCACCAGCACGATCAGCGCGATGGCGCAGCGGAAGAAGGCCGCCGTCCCCGCGCTCGTACCGGACAGTTCGACGAAGACGGCGGACGCGGAGATGCAGAGACTGCCCGCGAGCACCATGGATATGGCTTTGGTTCCGGGTTTGGTTTTGGGTTCTGGTCTGCTGGGGGCGCCGCTCGGGGGTGTGGCCACATCGCGGGAGGCGCCCTGCCGAGACGCGTCGCTTCGAACCGTCATTTCTCCACCTTGACCCCCACCACTCATCAACAAAAGCGACGTTCAGTCACCACAACTCGGTACCTCTGCTTACGCATCGCTAGCCTGAACCTGTGCCTATGATCAACTTGGAGCGCTTGCGTGCCTTGGCCGCGGTGGACACCCACGGGTCCATCGCCCGTGCCGCGGAGGCCCTGCACATCACGCCGTCCGGTATGAGTCAGCAGCTCAGCAAGTTGGAGCGGGAGTGCGGACACCGCCTCTTGGAGCCGGAGGGCCGCAGCATACGGCTGACGCACGCCGGCCGTGTGCTGGCGGATCACGCGGCCGCGGTCATGGCACAACTGGCGGCCGCTGAGCGGGACCTGGCCGCCCTGGGTACGGAAGTCCTGGGGCCGCTACGGATCGGCGCCGTGGGCAGCGCCATCCGCACCCTGCTGCCTGCCGCGCTGGCCGCCCTCGCCGCGCGCCATCCGCGGCTCACCCCGTCGGTGCGTGACGGCGAGGTGGCCGACCTGCTCCCCGCGCTGCTGAACGGCGAAGTCGACCTGCTTCTCATCGAGAACTGGTCGAACCGGCCGCGGCACCTTCCGGAAGGCGTCGCCGTCCGCACGGTCGTCACGGAGGAGGCGCAGGTGGCACTGCACGCGGACCATCCGCTCGGCGGCCGGCCCGTCCTGCGGCTCGCCGACCTCGGCGGTGTCCCCTGGGCGGCCTGCCCGCCGGGGGCCGAACCGCGCGAAGCGCTCGTACAGGCTCTGCGTACGTACGGTGTCGAGCCGGAGATTCGTTACAGCATCGGTGACCACGCAACCCAACTCACGCTGGTGGCAGCCGGTCTGACCGCCGCGCTCATACCGGACGCGGCTCGGCAGCGGATACCGGCGGGCGTCCGCTGCGTACCGACGGATCCGCCGCTGCGCCGGCACGTGCAGGCGGCCTGGCGCCCTCGTACGGAAACTCCGCCCGTCCGCGCCTGTCTCGATGCCCTCGCGTGTGGGCCTGGACCGGCGGAATCTGCCACTGGGCCGGGAGCCGTCACCGGGGGAAATCGCGGGGGAACCACGAGGAGAACCGGATGAACGGTTGCGACGTGGGGTGAGTCACCCCGCCCGAACGGTGCCGGCCAACGCCGAAGAAGCGTTGGCCATCGCCCGTACGGAATTGGCACCCGAGTCCGTATGGCGTACGCACCCGGGTGGCCTGACGGCATGCCCGCCCCTTGCTCAGCCCTTGGACGCCGCGATCTGCCGGGACATGATCGTCGTCAGTTCGTATGCCGTGTGGGAGGCGGCCACCGACGTGATCTCCGCGTGGTCGTACGCGGGGGCGACCTCCACCAGGTCGGCGGAGACCAGGTTGCAGGAGGCCAGGCCGCGCAGGATCTCCAGGAGTTCGCGGGAGGTGAGGCCGCCGGCCTCCGGGGTGCCGGTACCGGGGGCGTGGGCCGGGTCCAGGACGTCGATGTCGATGGATATGTACAGGGGGCGGTCGCCGATGCGCTGACGGAGCTGGTCGGCCACCTCGTCGACGCCGCGGCGCATGACGTCGGCGGACGTGACGATGCCGAAGCCCATCTTCTCGTCGTCGTCGAGGTCCTTCTTGCCGTAGAGGGGACCGCGGGTGCCGACGTGGGAGAGGGCGGAGGTGTCGAGGATGCCTTCCTCGACGGCGCGGCGGAACGGCGTGCCGTGGGTGTACTCGGCACCGAAGTAGGTGTCCCAGGTGTCCAGGTGCGCGTCGAAGTGGAGCAGGGCGACCGGGCCGTGCTTCTTGGCCATGGAGCGCAGCAGGGGCAGCGCGATGGTGTGGTCGCCGCCCAGCGTCATCAGGCGGGCGCCGGTGTCCAGGAGGTCGTCGGCCGCGGCCTCGATGGTCTCGACGGCCTCGTTGATGTTGAAGGGGTTGGCGGCTATGTCGCCGGCGTCGGCGACCTGCGCGAGCGCGAAGGGGGACGCGTCCTGGGCCGGGTTGTACGGGCGCAGCAGGCGCGACGCCTCGCGGATGGCGTTGCCGCCGAAGCGGGCGCCGGGGCGGTAGGAGACGCCGGTGTCGAAGGGGACGCCGACCACCGCGACGTCGGCCGTGCCCACCTGGTCGAGGCGGGGCAGCCGGGCGAAGGTCGCCGGGCCCGCGTAGCGGGGGACGCGGGAGGAGTCGACGGGGCCGACGGGTTCCTGGGAGGCGCCGAATGCGGCGGATGCGGTGGTCATGGGGCTGAGCGTAGGCAGCTGCGGCCGGGGTGCCCATGGACATTTGTGATGATGTGGCGCCGGTCGATGGACATCACGTCCATGGGGCGGTGCTTCAAGGGACAATGACCCCATGCCGATACTGCCGCCTGTTCCCAGCCGCACCGAACTCGTCGACCATCTCGTACGGACCCGGATCGCCGGTGAGGTCGCCACTCCCCGCGAGAACAACCTCGACCACTACCGCAAGCTGGCCAACGGAGACCGTCACTACTGGCTCGGCCTCGAACTCGGGGACCGCTGGACCGACGAGCAGGACGTGCTCGCGGTGATGGCCGAGCGGTGCGGCGTCATCGACGACACCCGCCACCGGATGGGCCAGGACACCATCGATCCCGAGCTGACGGTGGACGCGCTGGACCGTGCGGCCGCCCGGCTGCGCAAGGCCGCCGCCGGCCGGGAGCGCGTACTGTTCGCGACCGGGCATCCGGGCGGGCTGCTGGACGTGCACCGGGCCACCGCCGAGGCGCTGCGCGCGCGGGGCTGCGACATCGTCGTCGTACCGGACGGGCTGTATGCGGACGAGGGGATGGTGTTCCAGTTCGCCGACGTGGCGATGCTGGAGCGCGGCGCGACGCTGTGGCACACCCACTCCCCCGCACCGATGACCGCCGTACTGGACGGTCTGGAGCGGGCGGGCGAGGGGCTGCCGGATCTCGTCATGGCCGACCACGGCTGGGCCGGGTGCGCGGGCCAGCGCGGTCTCGACGCGATCGGGTTCGCGGACTGCAACGACCCGGCGCTGTTCCTCGGCGAGGCGGAGGGCACCCTCCAGGTCACGATCCCGCTGGACGACCACGTGCTGAGCCCGCGCCACTACGACCCGCTGACGGCGTACCTGCTGGGCGCAGCGGGCCTGACGGACTGAGGGCCGAAGGCTTCCGGTCCGGGCCGCTGGAGACGACCGGGCCGGAGGCTAGCCCTCCGCCCCGCCCTCCGCCCCGCCCTCCGCCCCGCCCTCCGTCCCGCCCTGGGCACCGCCCGCCGCTCCCGGCCGCTCCTGGTAGGCGCCCGGTGTCGGGTCCAGGAACACCCGCCGGATCGCCGGGAAGCGTGCGCGCAGCCGCTGTTCCGCGTCCTCGCAGGCCCATTCGATCTCCTCGGCCGTGGCCACGTCCCGGAAGTCGATCTTCGCGGCGATCAGCACCTCCCGCGGCCCCTGGACGAGGGTGACCAGTTCCAGTACGTCCACGACGTGCGGCACCGCGCACAGTTCCGCCCGTACGGCGGCCCGCATCGGCGGGGGCAGCGGGCGGCCGATCAGGAGCTGCGCGTTGCTGCGGCCGAGCACCCAGGCCACGTACACGAGCAGCAGTCCGATACAGATCGACGCGGCGCCGTCCCAGGCGCCGGAGCCGGTGAGCTGCCCGCCGAGCAGCCCGCCCGCGGCCAGCAGCAGGCCCGCGAGGGCGGCGGAGTCCTCCAGAACGACGGCCTTCACGGCGGTGTCGGGGGTGTGCGCCATGTACCGGTGCAGGGAGACGCCGAAGCGGGCCGCCTCGCCGCGTGCCTGGCGTACGCCTTTGAGGAGCGAGGTGCCTTCCAGGAGGAAGGCGAGGGCGAGGACGACGTAGGACAGGAGCGGATTTCCCGGGTCCTCGCCGTGGGTGAGGGTGTGGATTCCGTCGCGGATCGCGAAGACCGCACCGCCGACGAAGGTGGCGACGGAGGCGAGCAGCGCCCATACGTAGCGCTCACCGCCGTGGCCGAGCGGGTGGTCCTCGTCGGCCGGTTTTCCGCTGCGTTTGAGGGCGGTCAGCAGGAGGAGTTCGGTGACGGTGTCGGCGGTGGAGTGGGCCGCCTCGGAGAGCATCGCGCTGGAGCCGCTGACGGCACCGGCGACAGCCTTGGCCGCGGCAATACCGAGGTTCGCGGCGGCGGCGACCAGGACGGTGCCGGTGCTTTCGTCCGGGGCGGACGGGACAGACGCATCGGGCGTGGCGGACGGGTCGGGCGGGACGGAAGGGCTGAACGAGCTGGACGGGTCGGGCGGGTCGGGCGGGTCGGGCGGGTCGGACGAGCCAGTCGGGCCAGGTGGGTCAGGCGCATGAGGCGGGCCGGACGGGTCAGACGCGTCGGGCGGTTGTACGGAGCTGCTGGAGGCATCCATGAAGATCCAGTATGCGCACACGACGGGCATCTCACACCAAAAGCCCCTCACTCCCGCGGCACCCGGATGACCCCCTCCTGGATCACCGACACCGCCAGCTGCCCGTCCGCCGTGAAGATACGGCCCTTGCCCAGCCCCCGCCCGCCCTGCGCGGTGGGCGACTCCTGGTCGTACAGCAGCCATGTGTCGGCGCGCAGCGGCCGGTGGAACCACATGGCGTGGTCCAGGCTCGCGCCGACCACGTCGCCGACGGCCCAGCCACCGCGCCCGTGGGCGAGCAGGACCGAGTCCAGCAGGGTCATGTCGGAGACGTAGGTGACCAGGCAGATGTGCAGCAGGGGCTGGTCGATGTCGCCGTCCAGCTTGCCGTGCGTACGGAACCAGACCTGGGAGCGCGGTTCGCGCGGCTCGCCGGCGGTGCCGAAGGGCGGCGCGTCCACGTAGCGCAGGTCGACGGCGGCCCGCGCCTCCAGGAGCCGCTGGACGACGCCCGGTTCGCGGAAGCGGTCGGCGTAGCGGGGCAGCATCTCGGCGGCGGTCGGCAGGGTCAGCGGGTCCGGTGCGGACGGCATCGGCTCCTGGTGCTCCATGCCCTCTTCGTGCACCTGGAAGGAGGCGGAGAGGTGGAAGACCGGCTGGCCGTGCTGGACGGCGACGACGCGGCGGGTGGTGAAGGACCGGCCGTCGCGGATGCGGTCGACGGTGTAGACGATGGGCGCGCCGGGGTCGCCGGGGCGCAGGAAGTAGGCGTGCAGGGAGTGCGGGGGGCGGTCTTCGGGGACGGTGCGTCCGGCGGCGACCAGAGCCTGGGCGGCGACCTGGCCGCCGAAGACCCGGGGCACGACGGAGGGGCGGCTGGTGCCACGGAAGATGTCCTGCTCGATGCGCTCCAGGTCGAGCTGTTCGAGCAGGGCGGTGAGGGCGTCGTTCACGCGCGTACGGCTTTCACTCGTGCGGGGCGCAGGACTCGTGCGGGAGGCCGGCCGCAGGGCGCGGAGTCCGGACGTACGGACTCACAGGCCCATGGACTTGGCGA
This sequence comes from Streptomyces sp. NPDC030165, assembly GCF_055573595.1. Taxonomy (NCBI): domain Bacteria; kingdom Bacillati; phylum Actinomycetota; class Actinomycetes; order Kitasatosporales; family Streptomycetaceae; genus Streptomyces; species Streptomyces sp. NPDC030165. The sequence goes on from NZ_JBVIBD010000006.1 coordinate 192,122, forward strand.
CAATGGAGCGCATGACCTCGCTGGTGCCGCCGTAGATGCGGGTGACGCGGGTGTCGGCGTACAGGCGGGAGATCGGGTACTCCTGCATGTAGCCGTAGCCGCCGTGCAGCTGGAGGCACTTGTCGATGACGACGGCGGCGCGCTCGGTGGTGAAGAGCTTGGCGGAGGCGGCGTCGGCGGCGGTCAGTTCGCCCGCGTCGTGGGCGTCGAGGGCGCGGTCGACGACGGCCTGCATGGCGTCCACCTCGGACTTGCAGTCCGCGAGGACGAACTTGGTGTTCTGGAAGGAGGCGACGGACTTGCCGAAGACCTCGCGCTCCTGGACGTACTCCTTGGCGAAGCGGACCGCGGCGGCGGCCTGGGCGTAGGCGCCGACGGCGATGCCGAGACGTTCCTGCGGGAGGTTCTGGCCGAGGTAGGAGAACGCCTTGCCCTCTTCGCCGAGGCGGTCCTCGACGGGCACCTTGACGTCGGTGAAGGACAGTTCGGCGGTGTCGGAGCTCTTCAGGCCGAGCTTCTCCAGCTTGCGGCCGACGGCGTAGCCCTCGGAGGTGGTGTCGACGACCAGGAGGGTGATGCCGCCGCGGCGGTCTTCCGGTGTCGGGGGCGCGGTGCGGGCGCAGACGATGACGCGGTCGGCGAGGACGCCACCGGTGATGAAGGTCTTGGCGCCGTTGAGGACGTAGTGGGTGCCGTCCTCGGAGAGCTTGGCGGTGGTGCGCATGCCGGCCAGGTCGGAGCCGGTGCCGGGCTCGGTCATGGCGATGGCGGTCATCATGTCGCCGGAGACGAAGGGCGGCAGCCAGCGCCGCTTCTGCTCCTCGGTGGCGTACTTGAGGAAGTACGGCAGGCACAGTGCGGTGTGCACGCCGGATCCGCCGAAGCTGACGCCGGCCCGGGCGCACTCCTCGGTGATGACGGCGTTGAACTTGAAGCTGGCCTCGCCGGCGCCGCCGTACTCCTCCGGGACCTCGATGCCGAAGACGCCCAGTTCGCCGAGTTTCTTGTAGAAGTCGCGGGGGGCCTGTCCGGCCTGCATCCACTCGTCGTAGACGGGCACGACCTCGGCGGCGATGAAGTCGCGGATGGTCTCCCGGAACGCCTCGTGATCCTCGTTGAACACCGTACGACGCATCCGCCGCCTCCTCAGGTCCGCCGGCCGGCCACCACCGACCCTTCGACTAAGCGCTTGCTCAGCCGAAAGCTACCCGCCGGTCAGCGAGACTGTCCAGAGGCGCCCGAGAGGCCGGAGGGGGCCCCGGCCCCACGCGCGACCCCGTCCGTACCCCCGCTCGCGCCCCCACCGGCACCCCCGTCCGCGGCCACCGCCGCGAACGCCCCCCGCGCCAGCCGGTGCAGCAGCGCCGACATCTCCGTACGACCCGGGAGGGCGCCCGGACGGCTGAGGTGCGGGGTCGAGTTGAGCAGGCCGAAGACGGCGTGCACGGAGGCCCGCGCGTCCGCCTCGGTGCACGCCGGGTACACCTCGCGCACCACTTGCACCCACAGCTCCACGTACTCGCGCTGGAGGCGGCGCACCCGCTTGCGGTCGGCCTCGCGCAGCCGGTCCAGTTCGCGGTCGTGGACGGTGATCAGCGGGCGGTCGTCGAGGGCGAAGTCGATGTGCCCCTCGATCAGGGCGTCCAGCGCCGCGGCGGGGCTCCCGCCACCGGAGGCGGCGCGGATCCGGCCGCCCTCCAGGAGCCGTTCGCTGATGCCGACGAGCAGCTCGGCGAGCATCGCGTCCTTGCCGGCGAAGTGCCGGTAGAGGCCGGGCCCGGAGATACCGACGGCGGCGCCGATCTCGTCCACACCGACGCCGTGGAACCCGCGCTCGGCGAAGAGGCGGGCCGCCTCCTTGAGGATCTGCTCGCGTCGGCTGGTGGCTGCCGGGGCGTGTGTGCTGCTCATACAAGTAATTGTAGACAGGTGGGTTAGTGGTCGTTAACCTGAGGGAAATGAAGTTAACGCCCATTAACCGCCGGGCGATCCCCGGCGTCCGCGGCAGCCGTACGAGAGAGGCCGTAGCGATGGAGCCGGTGGCGATGGAGCCGACGGAGACGGAGGTCCGGTGCTGATGGATCCGATGCAGCAGGCCCCGGCGCAGCAGGCCCCGGTGCTCGACACCACGGCCGATCCGGCCTCGGACACCTGGCGCGCCAACGAGGCCGCGCACCAGGAGCTGGCCGAGGACCTGCGGGCCCGGCTCGCCGCGGCCCGCCTGGGCGGCGGCGAGAAGGCCAGGGCCCGGCACACGGCGCGCGGCAAGCTGCTGCCCCGCGACCGGGTGGACGCCCTCCTGGACCCCGGCTCGCCGTTCCTGGAGCTGGCGCCGCTGGCGGCGGAGGGGATGTACGGCGGGGCCGCGCCGGCCGCCGGCGTGATCGCGGGCGTCGGGCGGGTCTCCGGCCGCGAGACGGTCATCATCGCCAATGACGCGACGGTCAAGGGCGGCACGTACTACCCGATGACGGTCAAGAAGCACCTGCGCGCCCAGGAGGTGGCGCTGGAGAACCGTCTGCCGTGCCTGTACCTGGTCGACTCGGGCGGCGCCTTCCTGCCGATGCAGGACGAGGTCTTCCCCGACCGCGAGCACTTCGGGCGGATCTTCTACAACCAGGCCCGGATGTCCGGCGCGGGCATTCCGCAGATCGCGGCGGTCCTCGGCTCCTGCACGGCGGGCGGCGCGTACGTACCGGCGATGAGCGACGAGGCCGTGATCGTGCGCAACCAGGGCACGATCTTCCTGGGCGGGCCGCCGCTGGTGAAGGCCGCGACCGGCGAGGTCGTCACGGCCGAGGAGCTGGGCGGCGGCGAGGTGCACTCCCGTACGTCCGGCGTCACCGACCACCTCGCCGAGGACGACGCGCACGCGCTGCGCATCGTGCGCACCATCGTCTCCACGCTCGGCGGCCGCGGCCCGCTGCCCTGGACGGTGCGGCCCGCCGAGGAGCCCAAGGTGGATCCGGCCGGGCTGTACGGCGCGGTGCCCGCCGACTCCCGTACGCCCTACGACGTACGCGAGGTCATCGCGCGTGTCGTGGACGGCTCCCGCTTCGCCGAGTTCAAGGCCGAGTACGGCACGACGCTGGTCACCGGTTTCGCGCACATCCACGGCCACCCGGTCGGCATCGTCGCCAACAACGGCATCCTGTTCTCCGAATCCGCCCAGAAGGGCGCGCACTTCATCGAACTGTGCGACCAGCGCGGCATCCCGCTGGTCTTCCTCCAGAACATCTCCGGCTTCATGGTCGGCCGCGACTACGAGGCGGGCGGCATCGCCAAGCACGGGGCGAAGATGGTCACGGCGGTGGCCTGCACCCGCGTCCCCAAGCTGACCGTCGTGATCGGCGGTTCGTACGGCGCGGGCAACTACTCGATGTGCGGCCGCGCCTATTCGCCGCGCTTCCTGTGGATGTGGCCGAACGCGAAGATCTCGGTGATGGGCGGCGAGCAGGCCGCGTCCGTCCTCGCGACCGTCAAGCGCGACCAGATGGAGGCGCGCGGCGAGGAGTGGAGCGCCGAGGAGGAGGCCGCCTTCAAGGCCCCGGTCCGCGAGCAGTACGAGACGCAGGGCAGCGCCTACTACGCGACCGCCCGGCTGTGGGACGACGGGGTCATCGACCCGCTGGACACCCGCCGGGTGCTGGGACTGGCCCTGACGGCGTGCGGCAACGCGCCGCTGGGCGAACCGGGCTACGGCGTCTTCCGGATGTGAGGGGAGTGCGGGGAGTGAAGGAACAGATGAGCATGTTCGACACCGTCCTGGTCGCCAACCGGGGCGAGATCGCCGTCCGCGTCATCCGGACGCTGCGCGCGCTCGGCGTCCGTTCGGTCGCCGTCTTCAGCGACGCGGACGCCGACGCCCGCCATGTCCGCGAGGCCGACACGGCGGTACGGATCGGCCCGCCACCGTCCACCGAGAGCTATCTGCACGCGGGCCGCCTGATCGAGGCCGCGCGGCGCAGCGGCGCGCAGGCCGTGCACCCGGGGTACGGCTTCCTCGCCGAGAACACCGCGTTCGCGGCGGCCTGCGCGGAGGCCGGACTGGTCTTCATCGGTCCGTCCGCCGAGGCCATCGAGCTGATGGGCGACAAGATCCGCGCGAAGGAGACGGTACGGGCGGCCGGTGTGCCGGTCGTGCCCGGCTCCTCCGGGAGCGGCCTGAGCGACGCCCAACTGGCCGACGCCGCTCGCGAGATCGGCATGCCCGTACTGCTGAAACCGTCCGCGGGCGGCGGCGGCAAGGGCATGCGGCTGGTGCGGGACGAGGCGCTGCTCGCCGACGAGATCGCCGCCGCCCGGCGCGAGGCACGCGGCTCCTTCGGTGACGACACGCTGCTGGTGGAGCGCTGGGTGGACCGTCCCCGGCACATCGAGATCCAGGTCCTGGCGGACGGCCACGGCAACGTCGTGCACCTCGGCGAGCGCGAGTGCTCGCTCCAGCGCCGCCACCAGAAGGTGATCGAGGAGGCGCCGTCCGTCCTGCTGGACGAGGCGACGCGTGCCGCGATGGGCGAGGCCGCCGTCCAGGCCGCGCGCTCGTGCGGCTACCGCGGCGCGGGCACGGTCGAGTTCATCGTGCCGGGCGACGACCCCGCGTCGTACTTCTTCATGGAGATGAACACCCGCCTCCAAGTCGAGCACCCGGTCACCGAGTTCGTCACCGGCCTCGACCTGGTCGAGTGGCAGCTGCGGATCGCCGCCGGGGAGCCGCTGGCGTTCGGGCAGGACGGCGTCCGGCTGACCGGGCACGCCGTCGAGGCCCGGATCTGCGCCGAGACGGTCTCCGTCAAGGAGGGCGCGCGGGGCTTCCTGCCGTCCGGCGGTACGGTCCTGGCGCTCGCCGAGCCGCAGGGCGACGGGGTGCGCACGGACTCCGGCCTGGCCGAGGGCACGGAGGTCGGCAGCCTGTACGATCCGATGCTCTCCAAGGTCATCGCGTACGGCCCGGACCGCGCGACCGCGCTGCGCAGGCTGCGCGCCGCGCTCGCCGAAACGGTTGTGCTCGGCGTCCCCACCAACACCGGCTTCCTGCGCCGCCTGCTGGCCCACCCGGCCGTCGAGGCGGGCGAGCTGGACACCGGGCTGGTCGAACGCGAGATGGACGCGCTGGTGCCGCGGGAGGTGCCCGCCGAGGTGTACGCGGCGGCCGCGGCCGTACGGAACGCGGCGCTGGAGCCGGTGGCGGACGGCGGCTGGGTGGACCCGTTCGCCGTACCGGACGGCTGGCGGATCGGCGGCCGCCCGGCGCCCCTCGCCCACCACGTCAGGATCCCCGGCCACGACCCGGTGGCCGCCACCGGCACCGGCCACGTCACGGCCGACCGGGTCCGCGTCACCGTCGACGGTGTCGTGCACACCTTCCACCGGGCCGGCGACTGGCTCGGCCGCGACGGCGACACCTGGCACGTCACCGACCACGACCCGGTCGCCGAGACGCTGCGCGGCGCCGCCGGAGCCCACGGCATGGACGCGCTGACCGCGCCGATGCCCGGCACGGTCACCGTCGTCAAAGTGGCCGTCGGCGACGAAGTGGCCGCCGGACAGGGGCTGCTGGTCGTCGAGGCGATGAAAATGGAACACGTCATCTCCGCGCCGCACGCCGGCACGGTCAGCGAGCTGGGCGTCTCCCCCGGCAGCACCGTCGCCATGGACCAGGTGCTCGCCGTCGTCGACCCGCACGACAGCGCGCCACAGGACCCGGCATCCGGCCCGACCGAGGAGGCAGCGACATGACCACCCCCGGACTTCCGATGCCCGTCCCGGCCCCCGGTCTGCCCGCCCGGGTCCGTATCCACGAGGTCGGCGCCCGCGACGGCCTGCAGAACGAGTCCGCCGTCGTGCCCACCGAAGTCAAGGCCGAGTTCGTCCGCCGCCTGGTGGACGCCGGGCTGAGCACGGTGGAGGCGACCAGCTTCGTGCACCCCAAGTGGGTGCCGCAGCTCGCCGACGCCGAGCGGCTCTACCCGATGCTGGACGGCCTCGACGCGCGACTGCCCGTCCTGGTCCCCAACGACCGCGGCCTGGACCGCGCGCTGGCCCTCGGCGCCCGCCGCATCGCGGTCTTCGGCAGCGCCACGGAGTCCTTCGCCAAGGCCAACCTCAACCGTACGGTCGAAGAGTCGCTGGCGATGTTCACTCCGGTGGTCGCCCGCGCGAAGGAGGAGCAGGCGCACGTCCGCGGCTACCTCTCCATGTGCTTCGGCGACCCCTGGGAAGGCCCGGTGCCCATCGCGCAGGTCGTCCGGGTCTGCCGCGCCCTGCTCGACATGGGCTGCGACGAGCTGAGCCTGGGCGACACCATCGGCGTGGCCACCCCAGGACACGTCCAGGCGCTGCTCGCCGCGCTGAACGAGGCGGGCGTGCCCACCGACCGCCTCGGCGTGCACTTCCACGACACGTACGGCCAGGCGCTGGCCAACACCCTCGCCGCGCTCCAGCACGGCGTCACCACCGTCGACGCGTCGGCGGGCGGCCTCGGCGGCTGCCCGTACGCCAAGAGCGCCACCGGCAACCTCGCCACCGAAGACCTGGTGTGGATGCTGCACGGCCTCGGTATCGAGACCGGGGTCGATCTGGGCCGGCTCACCGCCACGAGCGGGTGGATGGCCGGACAGCTGGGCCGTCCGAGCCCGTCCCGCACCGTCCGTGCCCTCTCCCACAAGGAGTGAACGATGTCCCTGGACCACCGCCTGTCCCCCGAACTCGAAGAGCTGCGGCGCACGGTCGAGGCGTTCGCCCACGACGTGGTCGCCCCCAAGATCGGCGAGTTCTACGAGCACCACGAGTTCCCGTACGAGATCGTGCGGGAAATGGGCCGGATGGGGCTGTTCGGCCTGCCCTTCCCCGAGGAGTACGGCGGCATGGGCGGCGACTACCTCGCCCTCGGCGTCGCCCTGGAGGAGCTGGCCCGCGTCGACTCCTCCGTGGCGATCACCCTGGAGGCGGGCGTCTCGCTCGGCGCCATGCCCGTCTACCACTTCGGCACCGAGGAGCAGAAGCAGGAGTGGCTGCCCCGTATGTGTACGGGCGAGGTGCTCGGCGCCTTCGGCCTGACCGAGCCGGACGGCGGCTCGGACGCGGGCGCCACCCGTACGACGGCGGTCCGGGACGGCGACCACTGGGTGATCAACGGCAGCAAGTGCTTCATCACCAACTCCGGCACGGACATCACCGGCCTGGTCACGGTCACCGCCGTCACCGGCCGCAAGGACGACGGCAGCCCGCTGATCTCCTCGATCATCGTGCCGTCCGGCACCCCCGGCTTCACCGTGGGCGCCCCCTACTCGAAGGTCGGATGGAACGCCTCGGACACCCGTGAACTGTCCTTCTCCGACGTACGGGTCCCGGCCGGCAACCTCCTCGGCACGGAGGGCCGCGGCTACGCCCAGTTCCTGCGCATCCTGGACGAGGGCCGGATCGCCATCGCGGCGCTGGCCACCGGCCTCGCGCAGGGCTGTGTGGACGAGTCCGTCCGGTACGCCAGGGACCGGCACGCCTTCGGGCGGCCGATCGGCCACAACCAGGCCATCCAGTTCAAGCTGGCCGACATGGAGATGCGCGCCCACACCTCCCGGCTGGCCTGGCGCGACGCCGCGTCCCGCCTGGTGCACGGCGAGCCCTTCAAGAAGGAGGCGGCGCTCGCCAAGCTGTACTCCTCCGAGATCGCGGTGGACAACGCCCGCGAGGCCACCCAGATCCACGGCGGCTACGGCTTCATGAACGAGTACCCGGTCGCCCGGATGTGGCGCGACTCCAAGATCCTGGAGATCGGCGAGGGGACCAGCGAGGTGCAGCGGCTGCTGATCGCGCGCGAACTGGGCGTGTAGGGCGCCGCGCAGGGCACTCGTACAGCTTTCCCGTACGGCACAGGGCGGGACCGGCGCTCCGGTCCCGCCCTGCTGTCGTCGTCGCCGTCCTCAGGTCACTTCTTCGTCCGCCACGGCACCTGCGGGGACTTGTAGTAATCGAAGCCCATGGCCTCCCAGCGGGGCGCCTGGGACGCCAGCCGGTGCTTGTAGGCGTTCCAGTCGTGGGTGGACCGCGGCGACCAGCCCAGCTCGGCGATGCCGGGCATCCGCGGGAAGGTCATGTAGTCGAGGTGCTGGTCGGTGGAGAGGGTCTCCGTCCAGATGGGCGCCTCGACACCCATGATCGACTTCTGCGGCGCGCCCTTGAGGTACGTCGCGGGGTCCCAGTCGTAGGACCGCTGGACCTCGACGTACCCGGCCCACGCCTTACCCAGCTTGGTGTCCTTGGTGTACTTCATGTCGAGGTAGGACCGGTCGGCCGGCGACAGGATGAGCCCGGTGCCCTTCTTGGCGGCCGCCACGACCTGCGCCCGCTCCTTCGCGGGGGTCTTGTCGTAGCCCCAGTACTGCACCGCGGCACCCTTGGCGGGCGTGACGGCGGTCATCTGGTGCCACCCTATGACCTTCTTCTTGTGCTTGGTCACCAGCGGCTGGACCTTGTTCATGAAGGTCATGTAGTCGGCGTGGCTGGTGGAGTACGCCTCGTCGCCGCCGATGTGCAGGTACGGGCCGGGGGTCAGCGCCGCGACCTCACGGAAGACGTCGTCCAGGAACTCGTACGTCACCTTCTTGGGCACGCACAGCGAGCTGAAGCCGACCTCGACGCCCGTGTAGATGGGAGGCGCGATGTTGTTGCAGTTCAGCTTCGCGTACGAGGCGAGCGCGGCCTGGGTGTGCCCCGGGGTGTCGATCTCGGGGATGACCTCCATGTAGCGGCTGGCGGCGTACCGCAGGATCTCGCGGTACTGCGCCTTGGTGTAGTAGCCGCCGGGGCCGCCGCCGACCTGGGTGCTGCCGCCGTAGCTGGCGAGGCGCGGCCAGGAGTTGATCTGCAGCCGCCAGCCCTGGTCGTCGGTGAGGTGCAGATGCAGCTTGTTGTACTTGTACAGCGCAAGCTGATCGATGTAACGCTTCAGCTGCTCGACCGTGAAGAAGTGCCGTGACACATCGATCATCCCGCCGCGGTATCCGTAGCGCGGGGTGTCGGAGATGGTGCCGCCGGCGACCTTCCAGTGGCTGTGCTGCTTGGTGCGCTTCTCGACGGACGGCGGCAGCAGCTGGCGCAGGGTCTGCACGCCATGGAAGAGACCGGCGGGCCGGGCGGCGCTGATCGTCACCGCGTGCCGGGTGGAGGTGAGGCGGTAGCCCTCGGCGCCGAGCTTCTTGGTGTCCTTGCCGCCCAGGCGCAGCACGATGCCGTCCCGGCCGTCCTTGCCGGTGATCGGCAGAGGGTAGCCGGTGGACGGGCGCAGGACGTTCGCCAGGTAGCCGGCCACCCGCCGGACCTCGCCGGACGCGCCGGGCACCCGGATCCGGGTCCGGTCGCCGATCGTGTAGGGGTCCTTGCCGGGCTTGACGGAGGCAGGCGCCGGGATGACCTGGTCGAGGGCTATCGGCTTGGCGTGGCGGGCGGACGGGCCGGGCGCGTCCGCGGCGGACCGCGCCCCGGCCGTCGACAGGCCGGCCGCCGCGACCAGCAGCAGCGAGCAGAACAGTCTGCTTCGTCTCACGAGATTCCCTTCGGTGGGCTCATCGTGCAGGGCCGTGCGTGGACGTCGTACGTGGCATGGAGCAACCGAACGTCAACATTGAGTACCGCTCACCCCCCTAGTGGTCAAGGCGGGGGCCACGTCTGGCTCCATCCGGCGTGTCGCTTGCCCGATATCGGGCAGGTTTCTTGCGTAAGTCGGAGCGACCCATCAGTATTCATCGGGTGCTCGATCGCCGTTCGCCCCATGAGGACCTCGTCGACCACCTGGTGCGCAGCACGCCGCTACAGCGCGGCGAGGCCGCCCGGGTGGTGCTCGACGTCCTCGCGTACTTCGACGAGACGACCGAGGACTACGTCCGCAGACGCCACCGGGAGCTGCAGTCGCAGGGACTGCGCAACGAGGCGATCTTCGAACGCATCGGCCAGGAGCTGCCGCACCGCGCGGTCCGCCCGCCCGAGCTCTCGGCGCGCCAGCTGCGCCGCCTCGTCTACGGCTGAAGCGGCCGAGCACCCCGGCGCGCGCCGCAACGCGCGCCACCTGTCCAACTGCCTGACCGGGAGGGTCACCACATGTGCGGCATCGTCGGCTACATCGGTAAGCGGGACGTGGCTCCGCTGCTCCTCGAAGGACTGCAGCGTCTGGAGTACCGCGGGTACGACTCCGCAGGTATCGCCATTCACGCCAAGGGCACCGGCAAGGCCGCCGGCGGCCTGAAGACCGCCAAGGCCAAGGGCCGCGTACGCGAGCTGGAGTCCCGCCTGCCCAAGCGCTTCGCGGGAACCGCCGGCATCGCGCACACCCGCTGGGCCACCCACGGCGCCCCGACCGACGAGAACGCGCACCCGCACGTGGACGCCGAGGGCAAGGTCGCCGTCGTCCACAACGGCATCATCGACAACGCCGACGAGCTGCGCGCCAAGCTCACCGCCGACGGCGTGGAGTTCGCCTCGGAGACCGACACCGAGGTGCTGGCCCACCTGATCGGCCGCTCCCAGGCCCCGACCCTGGAGGAGCAGGTCCGCGAGGCCCTGCGGGTCATCGAGGGCACGTACGGCATCGCCGTGCTGCACGCCGACTTCCCCGAGCGCATCGTCGTGGCCCGCAACGGCTCGCCGGTCGTCCTGGGCATCGGCGAGAAGGAGATGTTCGTCTCCTCCGACGTAGCCGCGCTGGTCTCGCACACCCGCCAGGTCGTCACCCTCGACGACGGTGAGATGGCCACCATCAAGGCCGACGACTACCGCACGTACACCACCGAGGGCTCGCACACCTCCGCCCAGCCGACCACCGTGGAGTGGGAGGCCGAGTCGTACGACATGGGCGGCCACGACACGTACATGCACAAGGAGATCAGCGAGCAGGCCGACGCGGTGGACCGCGTGCTGCGCGGGCGCATCGACGACCGCTTCTCCACCGTGCACCTGGGCGGCCTGAACCTGGACCCCCGCGAGGCGCGCGCCATCCGCCGGGTCAAGATCCTGGGCTGCGGCACCTCGTACCACGCGGGCCAGATCGGCGCGCAGATGATCGAGGAGCTGGCCCGTATCCCCTCGGACGCCGAGCCGGCCTCCGAGTTCCGCTACCGCAACCCGGTCGTGGACCCCGACACCCTCTACATCGCGGTCTCCCAGTCCGGTGAGACCTACGACGTGCTGGCCGCCGTGCAGGAGCTCAAGCGCAAGGGCGCGCGCGTCCTGGGCGTGGTCAACGTGGTCGGCTCGGCAATCGCCCGGGAGACCCACGGCGGCGTGTACGTGCACGCAGGACCCGAGGTCTGCGTGGTCTCCACCAAGTGCTTCACCAACACCGTGGTCGCCTTCGGGCTGCTCGCGCTGCACCTGGGCCGCATCCGCGACCTGTCCGTCGCCGACGGCAAGCGGATCATCGAGGGCCTGCGCAAGCTGCCCGGCCAGATCCAGGAGATCCTGGAGATGGAGGACGAGGTCAAGAAGCTGGCGGCCGAGTACGCGGAGGCCAGGTCGATGATGTTCATCGGCCGGGTGCGCGGCTACCCCGTCGCCCGCGAGGCCTCCCTCAAGCTCAAGGAGATCTCCTACATCCACGCCGAGGCGTACCCGGCGTCCGAGCTCAAGCACGGCCCGCTGGCCCTCATCGAGCCGGCCATGCCGACCGTGGCGATCGTCCCGGACGACGACCTGCTGGAGAAGAACCGCGCCGCGATGGAGGAGATCAAGGCCCGCAGCGGCCGCATCCTGGCCGTCGCGCACCAGAAGCAGGACAAGGCCGACCACACCATCATCGTGCCGAAGAACGAGAACGAGCTGGACCCGATCCTGATGGGCATCCCGCTCCAGCTGCTGGCCTACCACGTGGCCCTGGCCATGGGCCGGGACATCGACAAGCCGCGCAACCTGGCGAAGTCGGTCACGGTCGAGTAGGCGATCGACGGCGAGCAGTCGCTCCTGGGCGGTGGTCGCCCAAGGCGGGTGGTCGCTCGGGCGAGCAGTCGCCCGACGGGCCGCGGGGGTCCTGTCCACCCCCGCGGCCACAGGCATTGGTCCGCAGGCGGGCGGCCTACGGGGGGCCGCCCGGACGGGCGATGCGTCCCTCGAAGGGGCGGGAGGCGGGACCCCGCGCGTGCCACCATACGCGCGAGGCCCCGCCTCCCCTGTTCGCCGGCGTCGCCCTTACGCCGGCGGTGGCCGCCTTCCGGGAACCGTCACCTCCCGGGCGGCAGCACGTTGTTGACGGCCGGGGAGCCGGGTGGCGGACCGCCCCGTCCGCCGGACGCCCGCGCGCCCCGGGAGCGACGCCGGCCGCACCCGGCCTTCCGGCCGTTCACGCTCCGTTCGCGTCCCTCTTGATCGGATTTCTACCCTCAAGCACCGCGCATTCCACCTCTACGGGCCGGTAAATATGCCGACTGCGGTTGAACGCTGCGCTGGTGACGCTCCTTCACCTCACGCCTCATGAGGTCACGGGGAGTCAGGGGCGGCACCCGGGCCGGGGGTGAAGTCGCGCAGGCGATGGGTGGCAGACGCGGCGCCGTACGGGCGGGCGCGCGGAAAACCCTACGGCGCGCAGGGAGCCTCGTACGGGGCGGGCCGCGCCGGTCAGGGGATGACGACCACGGGCCGCTGCGCCCGCCGGGCCAGCCGTCCCGCGACCGAGCCGAAGATCCGGCCCACGATGCCGTGCGTCGAGCCGACGACGATCGCGTCGGCCTCGTACTCATGGCCGACCTCTTCCAGCTCGTGGCAGATGTCGCCGCCGCGCTCCACGAGGATCCACGGGATCTCCGAGAGGTGGTCGGCGCAGGCGAGCTCCAGCCCCAGCACTTCCGTACGGTGGTCCGGCACGTCCACGAAGACCGGGGGCTCACAGCCCGCCCAGACCGTCGTGGGCAGCCGGTTGGCCACATGGACGATGATCAGGCCCGAGCCGGAGCGCCGCGCCATACCGATTGCATACGCCAACGCCCGCTCGCTCGACGTCGAGCCGTCGAAGCCGATCACGACGCCGTGCCGGAAGGCGGGGTCGCAGGAGTGGCGTGTCTGATCCGCCGCTCGGAGGTCAGCCATCGGATCGGCGACCTGCTTGCGGTCCGCGGGTTCGGGGATTTCGTGACCGGCCATGGTGTCTCGGCGAAGGAGGTCCTTGCGGAGGGCGGACGGGGAGCGGCGATTGACTTGATCCGGCAGTTGACTGAGCTGGCTTGATCGAGAGGTCGACCCCATAGTTCAAAGGGGAACAACACGACCGGGAATCATCTTCCCAATGCCTTACCCCAAGAGTACGGCGCCGGCCCCCCGCTGCCCAGAGCCCCGCGCGGACGGCGGACCCCTGAGACGGGGGCGGACCCCCGCGGCCACACGGGCGGGGTACCGCTCGAACATTCCCCGGAGCATGCCGGAGCGTGGCCCGGATGGCAATGCCCCGGCCTGCCCCCGTACGTACCCATCGCGGTGACTCATGGCCCCCCGCGGCCGTTGTAGTACCAGCCTGCCTGGAGGGAGTACGCCGTGCCCGGTCCGTCGAACACATCAGCCGATCCGGTGAGCGATCTCGTCCGCTGGGCGGCGTTCAGCTGCGCCGTGGTGCCCCTCGTCCTCGTCCTGTGCGGCGCGTCCGCCGCCGGGGCGCTCGGCACCGCCGTGGGACTGGCGGCGGTCACCGGCGCCTGCCGGGCCCTGCTGCGCCAGTCCGAGCGCACCGCCGCCCGGCCGTCGCCCGACGAGATCGCCCCGCACCGCGGCCGGCACAGCCGTACCGGGACCGGAGCCCACCGCGGAGGACGCCGCTCCGAGGGGCGTACGCCGGAGGAATGACGCGCTCGCAAGCCTGCCCAGGTTCGTTTTCGGCCAACTTCGTGCCCAGGTGCATCTCTTGGCAAAAGCGACCCACAACCTGGGCCTGAGCTGGGAGGAAAGGACCGCGGGGCGTGGTTGCGCCCTACGGCTTACGGGCAGAGGCGAGAGGCGTACTTCCCAGCAGGCCCGACGAGTGGAACGCTTCGTGATCGAATGCTTCGCGCCAAGTTGCCATATCGACATACGAGCGGGTGGTGAACTTGGCACTCCATCCTCACGGGACGCAGTAGATTCGATCTTGGCAATCACGGCGGGGGAACAGTGCAGGACCGAGAGGGCGAGACGACCGAGGGGGGCTTAAGTGCCATGAGCCAGGACTCCGCTGCCGTACCAGATGCCGCACGCAAGCTCGCCGCCCGACGACGCCGCGAAATAGTCGCGGTGCTCCTCTTCAGTGGCGGCCCGATTTTCGAGAGCTCCATTCCGCTCTCGGTCTTCGGCATCGACCGCCAGGACGCGGGTGTTCCGCGGTACCGACTACTTGTGTGCGCGGGCGAAGATGCGCCTTTGCGCACCACCGGGGGGCTCGAACTGTCGGCCCCCTACGGGCTGGAGGCGATCGCCCGCGCGGGCACGGTCGTCGTGCCGGCCTGGCGGTCCATCACACAGGCACCACCACCGGCCGCGCTGGACGCGCTGCGCCGGGCACACGAAGAAGGGGCCCGCATCGTCGGGCTCTGCACGGGGGCCTTCGTGCTCGCCGCCGCAGGGCTCCTCGACGGCCGCCCCGCGACCACCCACTGGATGTACGCGCCGACGCTCGCCAAGCGTTATCCGTCCGTCCATGTCGATCCCCGCGAGCTCTTCGTCGACGACGGCGACGTGCTGACCTCCGCGGGGACCGCCGCCGGCATCGATCTGTGCCTGCACATCGTCCGTACCGACCACGGGGCGGACGCGGCCAACGCGCTCGCCCGGCGGCTGGTGGTCCCGCCCCGGCGCACCGCGTCGGACCTGGGGCACCAGAGGTACCTGGACAGGTCATTACCGGAGGAGATCGGTGCGGACCCGCTCGCCGAGGTCGTGGCCTGGGCGCTGGAGCACCTCCACGAGCAGTTCGACGTGGAGACGCTGGCGGCCCGCGCCTACATGAGCCGCCGCACCTTCGACCGCCGTTTCCGGTCCCTGACCGGGAGCGCTCCACTGCAGTGGCTGATCACCCAGCGCGTCCTGCAGGCACAGCGGCTGCTGGAGACCTCGGACTACTCCGTGGACGAGGTCGCCGGACGCTGCGGCTTCCGGTCGCCGGTCGCCTTGCGCGGCCACTTCCGGAGGCAGTTGGGCGCCTCGCCCGCGGCCTACCGCGCGGCGTACCGCGCGCGCAGGCCGCAGAACGGGGTACCCGAGCAGGCCACCCGGTCGGACCGTCCGGAGCGCGGTGAGCGCCCCGGTGCCGGTGCGGACCGGTTCGCCGCGGCCGCGGCGGGCCATCTGCCGGGGGGCCACGGCCCGCTGCACCACGGGCAGGCGTCGCACAGCCAGGCGACGCATGCCCAAGGGAGTCTCGGCCCGGGCGGGCACACGCAGGGCCACCCGCAGAGCGGGCACGGTCCGGGCGGGCACCCCCAGGGCTCGCACGGCGGGCACGGTCCGGGCGGACACGGGTCGGGCGGCCAGCCGGGGCACAGTACGGCGGGCCACTCGCAGCCGGTGCACAGCCAGGCCACGGCACTCGTACCCACCGAACCGGGCAAACCGGAATCCGACGCCTATGCGCCGCGGCTTCCGGAGCAGCCCACCGGAAGGCCGGCCGGCCGCCCGGTGCTGCCCAGTCAGCGGGAGCGCCCCGTAGGGTGAGGCGTATGAACGATCGCATGGTGTGGATCGACTGCGAGATGACCGGGCTCTCGCTGGCGAACGACGCGCTCATCGAGGTGGCCGCCCTGGTCACCGACTCGGAGCTGAATGTCCTGGGCGACGGGGTGGACATCGTGATCCGCCCCCCGGCCGAGGCCCTGACCACCATGCCCGAGGTCGTGCGCCAGATGCACACCTCCTCCGGGCTGCTGGCCGAGCTGGACAGCGGCACCACCCTGGAGGACGCGCAGGAACAGGTGCTCCAGTACCTCAAGCAGCACGTACCGGAACCCGGCCGGGCACCGCTGTGCGGCAACTCCGTCGGCACCGACCGGGGCTTCCTGCTCCGCGACATGCCGGAGCTGGAGAGCCACCTGCACTACCGGATCGTGGACGTGTCGTCCGTGAAGGAACTGGCCCGGCGCTGGTACCCGAGGGCGTACTTCAACAGTCCGGAGAAGAACGGGAACCACCGGGCGCTGGCGGACATCCGTGAATCCATCGCGGAACTCCGCTACTACCGGGAGGCGGTCTTCGTGCCGCAGCCCGGCCCGGACTCGGACACCGCGAAGCAGATCGCGGCCAGGCACGTCCTGCCCGCGGACCCGGAGTGACGTAGCTCGCTCCCGGCCTGACCAGAAGCCGGGAGCGAGCACCCCTCCAGACCCTGTACACTTTTTCTCAGCCGGTGGGGAACAAGACACCACACAGCACCGGTCATGGTGGGTATAGCTCAGCTGGTAGAGCACCTGGTTGTGGTCCAGGATGTCGCGGGTTCAAGTCCCGTTACTCACCCCAACGAGTAGGGGACCCGGAGGGGGAAAGGTCCGGGGGGCCTGCCTGTTTGGGGGGTTTTGGGTTTTGGGTGGGGGGGATCCCTGCCCCCTGGTGGGTGGGGGGGGCCCGC
>NZ_JBVIBD010000006.1:208692-309545 GCF_055573595.1 Streptomyces sp. NPDC030165
CTTGGAGAGCGTTTGTTTGGTTCCTAGGGTTTCGTGGGTCAACTTCCCGTTCCCCACCCAAACGAGTATGCCCCCTAGCCGGAACACCCTCTGCGCCCCCTACTCGTTGGGGTGTTTGCGGTTGTGGGGTGGGGGCGATCCCGGCCCGGTGGCGGGTGGAGGGGTCCGGCCCGGCGGCGGGTGGGGGCCGGTCGGCAGTGGGTGCAGTGTTCCCGGTCCTGCGGACGCGGCGGGGCCGGGACGCCCGCGCGGGAGTCCGGCAGAGCCGGGACGTACGCGCAGGAGTCCGGCAGGGCCGGGGTGTACGCCCGGAAGTCCAGCCGTGCCCGATGGGGGCACGGCTGGAGCGCGGGCGCCCGTCGGACTCGGCCGGGTCTCCGGGAAGGTACGGGCGGGCCTGCCGCGTGCTCAGCGGCCCCCGGGCTCGGTGGGCCTTCGGGGCGCTACGGGCGGATCTCCGGACCAACGCGCCTTCGGGTCGCTACGGGCGTCGCTGCGGGCGGGCCTCCAGACTCCAAGACCCTCCGGGGCGCCACGGGCGCCCCCCGGACTCACCGAACCGCCCGGCCGCCCAGCCGCCCGGCTCAGTAGCCGACGGTGAAGCGCTGCCCGACGTGCTGCGGCTTCTCGGCCTCGTCCAGGAGGGCGACGGCGTAGTCCTCGGCCGTGATCCGGCTGGTGCCGTCCGCGTCGGCGACCAGGTCGTCCAGGGCGGTGCGGTAGCTGCCCGTACGCTCCCCGGGCTCGATCAGGGCGGCCGGGCTCACGTTGGTCCAGCGCACGTCCGTGACGGTGCGGTAGAAGTCCAGCGCGTCGCCGTGCGCGTGCATGATCTGCAGCAGGAACTCCGGCAGGCCCTCCGCGTCCCAGACCTGCTTGCCGTCCGGCGTACGCAGCGAGCCGGCGCCGCCGACGGTGATCAGCCGGGGCGCGGCCTCGCCGAGGCTGCGCAGGCCCGCGACCAGCGCCTCGGCCGCGGGCTTGATCGTCGCGATGTGACCCGGGCCGTCGCCGCCGCCCACCGCGCTGACCAGCACGTCCTGCCCCTGGGCCACGGCCGCGACGGAGGCCGGGTCGAGGATGTCGCCGGTGGTCACGGTCAGGTTCGGGTCGGTCTTGGTGATCTTCGCGGGGTCGCGGACGACCGCGGTGACCTGGTGGCCCCGGCGCAGCGCCTCGTCGAGGACACGGCTGCCGATGGTGCCGTTGGCTCCGAAAATGGCGATCTTGGACATGGCGGTACTCCCTGCGCCCCTGCCGGGGCATACTCTGGCTTTCCTTTTTCCGTCATCAGCCACGCTGACGCCTTCCACGCTAGGGGCGCGAACACGGCATACCGGGGTAGGCACGGGACCAACGATGGTGAAAAAACGACACGCTGCGCAGGGCGCCGGGGAGAGCATCCCGGAGGTCGCCTTCACGGCACCGGCCGGGCGGCCGGCCGGGGTGGAGGTGCTGACCCTCGCCGAGCTGCGCGACCGCGCCGACGCCTGCGCGCTCGCCGTACCGCACCGTCCGGACTTCCATCATCTGCTCGTGGTGGACAGCGGGCGCCTCCAGCACGCCGTGGACTTCCGAAAGTATGAGCTGTCCGCGAATGACTGGATGTGGGTGCGTCCGGGACAGGTTCATCACTTCGGCGACTTGACCGGAGCGGAGGGACGGCTGGTGCTCTTCGAATCCGGCTTCCTCGATCCGGTGACGGCGGCCGCGGCCCGCTTGGAGGACTGGTTCGGCCCCGCGGTGCACCACCCGGAGGGGGAGGAGGCGCAGGCGGTGGAGAGTGCGCTGCGCCACCTCCACGAGGAGTTCAGGGCGCTGCGCGGCCTGCCCCTGGAGACGCACATCGAGGTGCTGCGCCATCTGCTGGCCGTACTGGTCCTGCGAGCTGCCCGCCTGTCCGCGCAGGGTGGGCGGGCGGAGGGGTGGGGTGGGGGCGTACGGGGCGGGAGTGCACATGGGGGCGCACGGGGCGGGGGCGTACGGAATCGGGATGCGGGCGACGGCCGTGCGGCGGGCGGTGGTGGCGATGGCCGTGCGGCGGGCCGTGACGAGGGCCGCGCGGATCGCCGTACGGCGAGCAGTGTCGAGGGCGGCGACGACGGTGTCTGTGAGGCGAGCGAAACCTTTCTCCGCTTCCGCGACGCGGTGGAACGCGGCTTCACCCGCAGCCGCCGCGTCGAGGACTACGCGCGGGCGCTCGGCTACTCGCCCCGCACCCTCTCCCGCGCGACCGCCGCCGCCACCGGCTTGGGCGCGAAGGAGTTCATCGACCGCCGCGTGGTGCTGGAGGCCAAGCGGCTGCTGGCCCACGGGGACCAGACCGCCGCGCGGATCGCCGTACGCCTCGGCTTCGCGGACGCCGCGAACTTCGCGAAGTTCTTCCAGCACCGCACGGGCAGTACGCCGATCTCCTTCCGTACGGAGGTACGCGGCCCGTCCTGAGGGACAGACCGGGGCCGGGCGCGCCGGGCGGAAGGCGCGCGCCGGGTATTTCGTGGGCAACCAGTGGGAGCGCTCCCAAGGATTGAGGCGGGCGGGCGCTCCGTCAAGGGGGCCGGTCGCGCACCCGACGCGGGTTTCCGTGTCGGGATTTACGCAACTCCGCTGTTAATCCCCACGCGATGGCGCTAGCCTCCGTGCAACCAGTGGGAGCGATTCCATCCGTCGCGGGCCGCGGTGCCCGCGTACGACCCGAGGAGTCGCTCCATGCGCAGACCGTTACGCCTGTACGCCCTGGCGGTGACCGCGGTGCTCGCCCTGCCGGGCGCGTCCCCGCCCGCCCCGGCCACGGCCGCTGCTCCCGTTCCCGCTTCCCCAGTCCCCGCTCCCCCGGCCGCGCCGCCGCAGCTGCACGTCGAGGGGAATCGTTTCGTCGACCGCGCCGGCGCCCCGCACCGCCTGCTCGGGGTGAACCGTTCCGGCGCCGAGTACTCGTGCGTACAGGGCCGCGGCATCTTCGACGGCCCGGTGGACGACGCCTCCGTCGCGGCCATCGCGGGCTGGCGCGCCAACACCGTCCGCGTCCCGCTCAACGAGGAGTGCTGGCTCGGCACGGCCAACATCGACCCCCGGTACGCGGGCACCGCCTACACCTCCGCCGTACGCGACTACGTACGGCGCCTGACGGCCCACGGCCTGACCCCGGTCCTCGAACTGCACTGGAGCCACGGCCGCTACACCGGCCCTTCGGCCGGCTGCGCCGACGAGCACGCCGGCTGCCAGAAACCCATGCCGGACCGGCGCTACTCCCCCGCCTTCTGGTCCTCGGTCGCCGGCACCTTCAAGAACACACCCGAGGTCGTGTTCGACCTGTTCAACGAGCCGTACCCGGACCGCGCGACACCGGACACCGAGCGGGCGTGGACCTGCTGGCGGGACGGCGGGACCTGCCCCGGCATCGGCTACGAGGTCGCCGGGATGCAGACCCTGGTGGACGCCGTACGGGCCACCGGCGCCCGCAACCCGGTCCTGGTGGGCGGCCTCGCGTACGCCAACGACCTCAGCCGCTGGACCGCGTACGCGCCGAAGGACCCGGCGGGCAATCTCGCCGCCGCCTGGCACGTGTACAACTTCAACGCCTGTGCAGACGAGAGCTGCTGGTCCCGCACGCTGGGGCCGGTCGCCGACCGTGTACCGCTCGTCGCGGGCGAGATCGGCGAGAACACCTGCGCCCACGCCTTCACCGACCGCGTCATGCGGTGGCTGGACGGGCGCCGGGCGTCGTACCTGGGCTGGACCTGGAACACCTGGGACTGCGCCGCCGGTCCGGCCCTCATCCGCGACTACGCCGGGACACCCACCGCGTACGGCGCCGGGCTACGTGACCATCTGCACACCCTGAACCCGGCACCGCGGACCCCGTAGCCGGCATCCGCACCGAGACACGTACGGGAATTCCTACCGAGAAAGGACGGCCCGCTCATGAGACGTTCCGCTGAACAGCCTTCCGTACGCCGGCCAGACCCGGGCAGCACCACTTGGCGCTCCGGCGCCCGGCACCGTGCCCGCACCGCCGCGCTCGCGGCCTGCGCGATGCTGGTCGCCGCCGGGACCGCCGACACCCTGCACGGCACCGCCCACGCGGCAGCGGCCGCCCGTGTCGACAACCCGTACGCGGGCGCCGGCGTCTACGTGAACCCGGAGTGGTCGGCGAAGGCGGCGGCCGAGCCGGGTGGCGGCAAGGTCGCCGGGCAGCCGACCGGCGTCTGGCTCGACCGCATCGCGGCGATCAACGGCACCGGCGGCACGATGGGCCTGCGCGGCCACCTGGACACCGCCTCACGGCAGGCGGCGGGCAGACCGCTCGTCGTCCAGCTCGTCATCTACAACCTGCCGGGGCGGGACTGCGCAGCGCTCGCCTCCAACGGCGAACTGGGCCCGACGGAGATCGACGCGTACAAGACCCGCTACATCGACCCCATCGCGGCCGTCCTCGCCGACCCGAAGTACGCGTCGCTGCGGATCGTGACCACCGTCGAGATCGACTCGCTGCCCAACCTCGTCACCAACACCGGCGGCCGCGTCACCGCCACGCCGCAGTGCGACACCATGCTGGCCAACGGCAACTACGTCAAGGGCGTCGGGTACGCGCTCAACAAGCTGGGCGCGGTCCCCAACGTCTACAACTACGTGGACGCCGGGCACCACGGCTGGATCGGCTGGGACGACAACTTCGGCGCGTCGGCGCGACTGCTGCACCAGGCGGCCACGGCCGAGGGCAGCACGGTCGACAAGGTGCACGGCTTCATCACCAACACGGCCAACTACAGCGCGCTCAAGGAGGAGAACTTCGCGCTGGGCGACAGCGTGGCGGGCCGGTCGGTACGGGAGTCGAAGTGGGTGGACTGGAACCGGTACGCCGATGAGCTGTCGTTCGCCCAGGCGTTCCGGCAGGAGGCGGTACGGGCCGGGTTCCGTCCGGACGTAGGCATGCTGATCGACACCTCGCGCAACGGCTGGGGCGGCAGCGCGCGGCCCGCGGGGCCCGGGCCGCGTACGAGCGTGGATGCGTACGTGGACGGGGGCCGGTACGACCGGCGGCTGCATGTCGGCAACTGGTGCAACCAGGCGGGCGCGGGTCTGGGCGAGCGTCCGCGGACGGCGCCGGCGCCGGGCATCGACGCGTACGTGTGGATGAAGCCGCCGGGTGAGTCGGACGGTGCGAGCTCGGCGATCCCGAACAACGAGGGCAAGGGCTTCGACCGCATGTGCGACCCCACGTACGAGGGCAATCCGCGCAACAACTATCACCGGTCGGGTGCGCTGCCGGACGCGCCGCTGTCCGGGCACTGGTTCCCGGCGCAGTTCCGGGAGCTGCTGAAGAACGCGCATCCGGCGCTGTAGGAAGACAGCGGGCCTGGCCCCGGGGGCCGGGGTCGGGCCCCGTACCTCTCAGGACGACGCCCGTCGCACCAGCTCCGTCGGGAGGACGAGGTGGTGGCCCGACGGGGCCGCCGGGGTGCCTGGCGGGGTGCGCGGGCCCGCCGGGGAACACGGTTCCGGCCCGCTGCCGCCCGTCCCCCCGGTGATCTGCTCCATCAACAGCCCCGCCATCGCCCGGCCCATCTCCTCGATCGGCTGGCGGACGCTGGTGAGCGGCGGGTCCATGTGCCGGGCGATGGCGGAGTCGTCGAAGCCGACCAGGGCCACGTCGTCCGGGATGCGGCGGCCTGCCGCGCGCAGCTCCTGCCGGGCGCCCGCAGCCATCACGTCCGAGGCGCAGAAGACGGCGTCCAGGGCGGGGCGGCGGGCGAGCAGTTCGCGCATGGCGCGCCGGCCGCCCTCCTCGGTGAAGTCGCCGTGGGCGACGAGTGCGGTGTCCTCGGGGTGGCCGGCGGCGCGTACGGCCTGCCGGTAGCCGTCGAGGCGGCAGTGGGCCACGTACATGTCGAGTGGCCCGGCGATGGTGGCGACCTGGCTCCGGCCGCGGCCGATGAGGTGTTCCAGGGCGCTCTGCGCGCCGCCGGTGTTGTCGGAGTCCACGTACGGAACCGTTTCCCCGGCGGTGCGGCGCCCGTTGAGGACGGTCGGGATCGCCATCCGCTCCAGCAGGTCGGGCAGCGGGTCGTCACCGTGCACGGAGACCAGCAGTACGCCGTCGACGCGGTGCGCGGCGAGGTAGTCCGCGAAGCGGCGCCGCTCCTTGGACGTACGGATCAGGGTGAGCAGCAACTGCATGTCGTGGTCGGCGAGTCCGGCGCTGACGCCGCGCAGGATGCCGGAGAAGTACGGCTCGGCGAAGAGCCGGGTCTCGGTCTCCGGGACGACCAGGGCGACCGTGTCGGCGCGGTTGCCCGCGAGGGCGCGGGCGGCGCGGTTGGGTACGTAGCCGAGGTCGGCGACGGCCTGCTGCACCAGGGTGCGGGTCCGTTCGCTGACCCGGGGTGAGCCGTTGATCACGCGGGAGACCGTGCCGCGGCCGACGCCCGCGCGCGCGGCGACCTCTTCGAGTGTGGGCCTGCCGCCCCCTCGCCGTCCGCCTGGTGTCATCGCCGCCTCCGCTTGCCGTCCTGGCCGTACATTCAACAACGAGCTGACGTACGGGCGTTGGCGCGCGATCCCTTGACATGCGGACCGGGGAACCGCGACCCTTCACCTCATCACGTCTGGGAGCGCTCCCACAGTACTGGACACCCCACATCCCGCACGCACGGTCGGCAGGGCACCAGGAGGAGACGCAATGCGAACGACGATCCGCGGCACCCGTCGGCGGTCGGTGGCCCTCACGGCCGCCGCCGTGCTCGGGGCCGCGCTGCTCGGCGGCTGCGCCGAGGACAGCGACGCCCCCGGCGCGACGGGCTCGTCGGGGGCCGCCGCCGGGAAGAAGACCACCCTGACGGTCGGTGTCTTCGGCGTCTTCGGCTACAAGCAGGCCGGGCTCTACGACGCGTACATGAAACTGCACCCGGACATCAAGATCAAAGAAACCTCGATCGAGCGGAACGAGAACTACTACCCGCAGCTGCTCACCCACCTGAGCACGGGCAGCGGGCTCGCCGACATCCAGGCGGTCGAGGTCAACAACATCGCCGAGGTCACCGCCACCCAGGCGGGCAAGCTCGTCGACCTCTCGAAGGCGCCGGGCGTGCGCAAGGACGACTTCATTCCCTGGAAGTGGGCGCAGGCGACGAACGCGAGCGGCAGGACCGTGGGCCTGGGCACGGACATCGGGCCGATGGCGATCTGCTACCGCAAGGACCTCTTCGCCAAGGCCGGACTGCCCACCGACCGGAACGCGGTGGCCGAGCTCTGGGCGGGCGACTGGGGAAAGTATCTCGACGTCGGCAAGCGCTACATGGGCAAGGCCCCGGCGGGCACCGCCTTCGTGGACTCCGCCTCCGGCGTCTACAACGCGGTGATCTCCAGCAGCGCCGAACGCTATTACGACCGGAACGGCAAGCTGGTCTACAAGGACAGCCCGTCCGTACGGCAGGCGTGGGACGCGGCGATGCGGGCGGCGACGGGCAAACTGACCGCGCGGCTCCAGCAGTTCCAGAAGTCCTGGGACCAGGCGTACGCCAACGCGCGCTTCGCGACGGTCTCCTGCCCGCCGTGGATGCTCGGCTACATCAAGGAGAAGTCGGGGGACAACGGCCGCGACAAGTGGGACGTGGCCGCCGCGCCCAAGCCGGGGAACTGGGGAGGCTCCTTCCTTGCCGTACCGGAGGCGGGCCGGCACAAGAGCGAGGCGGTCAAACTGGCGGCCTGGCTGACCGCACCCGAGCAGCAGGCGAAGCTCTTCACGCAGCAGGCCAGCTTCCCCAGCGCCCGGACGGCGTACGGGCTGCCCGCGGTGTCGGGGGCCAAGCACCCGTACTTCGGGGACGCGCCGATCGGCAAGATCTTCGCCGCGGCGGCCGAAGGCATCCCCGACCAGGTGCTCGGCCCGAAGGACCTCACCGTCAACCAGAACATCACCGATGTGGGTGTCCTCCAGGTCGACCAGCAGGGCAAGTCGCCCGAGCAGGGCTGGCAGGCCGCGGTCGAATCGATCGACAACGCGCTGGACCAGTGAGCCGTGGACGGCCGAACCCCTCGCTCCGCGTCCTCGGGCGCGGCACCGGCCCCGGGCCCGGGCCGGAAGAACCCGGCCGGGCCCGGCTCCTCCGGGCGGTCCGGTGCCGGCCTTCCGGGTGGCTCCGGCAGCCCCAGCAGCCCGGCCGGCCCCGACAGTGCCGCCGCCGTCCGCGCCCGGGAGCGCCGCAGCCGCCGCTACCGGCGGGACCTGCGCTGGAGCCCGTACGTCTGCATCGCCCCCTTCTTCCTCTTCTTCGCCGCCTTCGGGCTCTTCCCCCTCCTCTACACGGGGTGGGCCGCACTGCACCGCGTGGAGCTGACCGCGCCCACCGACATGGAGTGGGCCGGGCTGCGCAACTTCACCCGGCTGCTCGGCGACGACTTCTTCTGGAACGCCCTCGGGAACACCTTCGTCATCGGCGTCCTGTCGACCGTCCCGCAGCTGCTGATGGCGCTGGGCCTCGCGCACCTGCTCAACTACCGGCTGCGCGGATCGATGTTCTTCCGGGTGGCGGTGCTCACGCCGTACGCCACCTCGGTGGCCGCCGCGACGCTGGTGTTCGTGCTGCTCTTCGGGCGCGACTACGGGCTGGTCAACTGGCTGCTGAGCACGGTCGGGGTGGACGGCGTCGACTGGGAGAACGGCTCGTGGAGCGCCAAGCTGGCCGTCTCCACGATCGTGATCTGGCGGTGGACGGGGTACAACGCGCTGATCTACCTCGCCGCCATGCAGGCCATACCGCACGACCTGTACGAGTCGGCGGCGCTCGACGGCGCCTCCCGCTGGCAGCAGTTCCGGTACGTCACCATCCCGTCGCTGCGGCCGACGATCCTGTTCACCTGCGTCGTCTCGACGATCGGCGCCACACAGCTGTTCGGCGAACCGCTGCTGTTCAGCGGGAGCGCCGGTGCCACGGGAGGCGCCGACCACCAGTACCAGACGCTGGGCCTGTATCTGTACGAGCAGGGGTGGGTGAACCTCCACCTCGGCCGGGCCTCGGCCATCGCCTGGACGATGTTCCTGATCCTGCTGGTGATCGCCGCGGTCAACGCGCTGATCGCCCGCCGGCTGCGTACGAGCCAGTGAGGAGGAGCCATGACAGCCCGACGCGCCGGCCGGCAGCTGCACGGCGGGAAGGTGACCTGTGCGGTGCTGATCCTCTTCACCGCGGGGTCGCTCTTCCCGCTGCTGTGGACCGCCGTCGCCGCCTCCCGGAACAACACCCGGCTCGCGCAGACGCCGCCGCCGTTCTGGTTCGGCGGGAATCTGCTGAAGAACCTCGGTACGGCCTGGTCCGACGCCAACATGGGCGCGGCGCTGCTGAACACCACGGTGGTGGCCACGACGATCGCGGCGGGCACGGTGGTCTTCTCGACCGTCGCCGGGTTCGCGTTCGCCAAACTGCGCTTCCGGGCGAAGAAGCTGCTGCTGTTGCTGGTGATCGGCACGATGATGGTGCCGCCGCAGCTCAGTGTCGTACCGCTGTTCATGACCGTCGCCGAGCTGGAGTGGACCGACCAGCTGCAGGCCGTCATCCTGCCCACCCTGGTCAGCGCCTTCGGGGTCTTCTTCATGCGGCAGTACCTGCTCCAGGCGCTGCCCACCGAGCTGATCGAGGCGGCGCGCACGGACGGCGCGAACAGCTGGCGCGTGGTGTGGCACGTGGTCTTCCCGGCCGCCCGGCCCGCGATGGCGGTGCTCGGTCTGCTCACCTTCGTCCAGGCGTGGAACGACTTCTTCTGGCCGATCATCGCGCTGACACAGAACGGCAATCCGACCGTGCAGGTCGCGCTGACCGGCCTCGGCCGCGGCTACATCCCCGACCAGTCCGTGATCATGGCGGGGGCGCTGCTCGGCACGCTGCCGTTGCTCGTCGCGTTCGTGCTGTTCGGCAGGCAGATCGTCGGGGGGATCATGCAGGGCGCGGTCAAGGGCTGACCGGTGGGCCGCCGCACCGCTCCCCCGGGCCCGCACGCGGCTGCGTACGGCCCGGAACGTCCCCGCGAACCACTCGCACCACATGCACCACTCGCGCCACGCGCCCCGCACGGCCCGCGCCGTGTGCCGCGTCCTCGTGAACGGGAGTACCGCCATGTCCAGCCCCCTTCGTTTTCCGCCCGGTTTCCTCTGGGGTGCGGCCACCGCCGCCTATCAGGTCGAGGGTGCCGCCCGGGAGGGCGGCCGTACCCCGTCGATCTGGGACACCTTCAGCCACACCCCCGGCAAGGTCGCCGGAGGCGACACCGGTGACATCGCCGTCGACCACTTCCACCGGCGCCACGACGACGTGGAGCTGATGTCCGCCCTCGGGCTCGGCGCCTACCGCTTCTCCGTCTCCTGGCCGCGGGTGCAGCCCACCGGCCGCGGCCCCGCCGTACAGCGCGGCCTCGACTTCTACCGCCGGCTCGTCGACGACCTGCTCGCCCACGGCATCCGGCCGGTGCTCACGCTCTACCACTGGGACCTGCCGCAGGAACTGGAGGCCGACATCCACGGCGGCTCCGCCTCCGGAGGCGGCTGGCCGCACCGGGACACCGCGCAGCGCTTCGCCGACTACGCGGCGATCGTCGCGGACGCCCTCGGTGACCGTGTCGAGTGGTGGACCACGCTCAACGAGCCGTGGTGCAGCGCGTTCCTCGGGTACGGGTCGGGGGTGCACGCACCGGGCCGCACCGATCCGGAGGCCGCCCTGCGCGCCGCGCACCACCTCAACCTCGCGCACGGGCTCGCCGCCCAGGCACTGCGCGCCGCGCTGCCCGCCCGCGGCCGGATCATGATCAGTCTCAATCCGGCGGCCGTACGGGCCCGCTCCGACGCGCCCGAGGACCTGGAGGCTCAGCGGCGGATCGACGCGCTGGCCACGCGTATCTTCTCCGGGCCCCTGCTGCGCGGCGCATATCCCGCGGACCTCCTCGCGGACACCGCACGTATCACCGACTGGACCTTCGTCCGCGATGGCGATCTCGCCGTCATCAAGCACCCCCTCGACGCGCTGGGCATCAACTACTACACACCCACAGTGGTATCAGGCGGCACTGACAACGCCCCGCTGCCGCGGCACGACGGGCACGGCGCCGGCGCCCGCTCGCCCTGGCCGGGCGCCGACCGGGTGGCCTTCCACCAACCGCCGGGCGAGCGCACGGCGATGGGCTGGTCGGTGGATCCGACCGGCCTGTACGACCTGCTCATGCGCTTCCACCGGGAGGCTCCCGGTCTGCCGCTGTACATCACCGAGAACGGCGCGGCCTACGACGACCTGCCCGGCGCCGAGGGCTCGGTGCACGACCCGGAGCGCATCGCCTACGTCCACGCCCACCTCGCCGCCGCGCACCGCGCGGTCTCCGACGGCGCCGACCTGCGCGGCTATTTCCTCTGGTCGCTGATGGACAACTTCGAGTGGGCGTACGGCTACAGCAAGCGGTTCGGCTCGGTGTACGTGGACTTCACGACCCAGAGCCGCACGCCCAAGTCGAGCGCCCACTGGTACGCGGGAGTGGCGCGCACCAACGAACTGCCCGCCCTGAGCGCCGATGTGACCGCCTCATGAGTGCGGCGGGACACAGCGGTGGGGGGTGGCCGCTGTGTCCCGCCCGGGGGTGGTGGCTCCGGGGTGCCGGTCAGCTCCGGTTCGTGGGGCCGGTCAGTTCCTGGCCGCGGTGCTGGTAGGTTCCGGTCCGTGGTTCCGTTCGGTTCCGGTCCGTCGTTCCGGCCGGCTCTAGTAGGCGCCGAGCGCCTTGGTGAAGTCGAGCGGGTTCTGCGCGATCGAACTGCACGTCGGCTGTGCGGAGTTCTGCGGGCCGCCCGGGCACGCCTTGTCGCGTGTGGAGGACCACATCGACAGCCAGCCGAGGTGCTTGGACCGTGCGAACGTGACCAGTTCCTTGGCGTCCTCGACCGTGAAGATTTCTTTCTGTACGTCGTTGACGCCGATCATCGGGGTCACGGCGACGGCCTTCCAGGCGGCCGCGTCACCGAGGCCTAGTGTCTTCTTGAGCTGCCCCTGGGTCGCGGTGGCGGCCTGGATGGCGTACTTGCCCATGTCGCCGTCGTAGGAGGCGCCGTAATCCATCGCCATGATGTTGACGGCGGAGATCTTCACGCCGTTCTTCCTGGCGTCGGCGACCAGGTTCACGCCGTCCTGCGTCAGGCCCTCCGGCATGACCGGCAGCGTGAAGGAGGCGTCCAGGCCCGGATGCTTCTTCTGGAGCTGCGCGATGGCCTGCGCTCGGCGGGTGTTGGCGGCGGCGTCCGGCAGTGCGCCGCCCTCGATGTCGAAGTCGACCTTCTTGAGCGCGAACTTGTCGATGACCTTGCCGTACGCGGTGGCCAGCTCGCCCGCCGACTTGCAGGCCAGGCCCAGCTCGGAGCCGTTGGCGCCGCCGAAGGAGACCCGTACGTCGCCGCCGGCCTTGCGCAGCGCCGGTATCTGCTTGGCCACCGCGTCGTCGCCCAGGCCGCCCGAGCCGCCCCACTTCGGTTCGCAGCCGCCGCCGGAGGTGACGAAGGCGAGGTTGAAGGTCTTCACCCCGGTCTTCTTCGCGGTGTCGGCCATGTCGTACGGGGGGTACAGCGACGTGTCGATGTACGGGGAGAAGGCGCCGGGTGCCCTGGGTGCCGGAACGGCTTCGGGCGCCTTGGTGGCCAGCGCCGAGCCGGCGACGGCGAAGGCGCCGCCCGCGGCCAGCGCGGCCGCCGCTGCCGTACCGATCAGCTTGGCCTTGCGGCTCTTGCGGCGGCGGTGTGCCGAGGAACTCATGTCGTGCCTGCCTGTTCGTCAAGGGGGGACGGTGGTGCGGTGGTGCGTCCCGCACGCTAGCGATCAGGAAACGGACAAATGACGGTTTCAGTCCGGCACATGGAAGCCTTATGGCGCTCTTAAGGGACCGAAAGGGACCGGTTAAGCACAACGGCCGACCGGTCGGCCGAAAGCCCCGGGCCCGGCCGTGACGCCCCGGCCTCCGCCATGTCGTCCGGCCATGATGCCCCTCTGCCATGGCGCCCCGGCCGGACCGCTCACTCCCCGCCGGATCCGGCCTGCGGACGCCCCGCCGCCCGCCGCCCCCGCGAGCGGCCCAGGCGCCGGCCCAACCGCCGGCGCAGACGGTGCCCGGTGTGCCGGCGGCGTGCTGCGCGCGCCCTCCGCGCGCCGTCCAGTGCCAGCCACACCCGTACCTCGGTGCCGCCCAGAACGGACCGGCCGATGCGGACGTCCCCACCGGTCGTCTCCGCGAGCCGCCGCACGATGTCCAGGCCGAGCCCGGTGGACCCGTCCCCGCCGTCCCCGTGGCCACGCCGCAGGGCCGCGTCCGGGTCGTCGATGCCGGGGCCGGCGTCCGACACCAGCACGATCACCGCGTCCTCGGCGTTGTGCACGTCCACCGCGAAGGCGGTGCCCTCGGGGGTGTGCCGGAAGACGTTGCCGAGCATCGCGTCCAGCGCGGCGGCCAGCTCGGGGCGCGCGACAGGGACGCGTACCGGCCGGTCCGCGCCCGCGACGCGCACCGTACGCCCCTCGTCCTCGGCGAGCGCCGACCAGAAGTCCATCCGCTCCCGGATCACCTCGGCCGCGTCGCAGCCGATCGCCGCGGCCACCTGCTGGGCGTGCGCCTTCTGCTGCCGCGCGGTACGGATGATCTGGTCGACCTCGCGCTCCAGCTGGGCGACCGCCTCGCGGGTCTGGTCGGCCGCGGGGCTCTCGCCGAGCGAGGCGGCGTTCAGACGCAGCACGGTCAGCGGGGTGCGCAGGCGGTGCGAGAGGTCGGCGGCCAGCTCGCGTTCGTTGGCCAGGAGCTGGACGACCTGGTCCGCCATCGCGTTGAAGGCGGCGGCGGCCGCGCGCAGTTCCCGGGGGCCGTCCTCCCGTACCCGTACGCCCAGCCTGCCCTTGCCCAGGTCGTGGGCGGCGCCGGCCAGACGCTCAGCGGGCCGCACCATACGGGTGCCGAGGCGGTCGGCCACGGCGACCGAGCCGACGATCAGCGCCAGGCCGACGCCTGCCAGCAGGGCCCACGAGGTGGTGACGCCGTTGGTCAGCGCGGCGTCCGGCACGTACACCTCGACCACCGCGATGCCGGAGGCCACGGCGGTGGGCTGGAGCAGCACCGAGCCGCCGGGCACGGGCGCGATGGAGGCGCGGCCGAGATCCACCGCGGCCTCGACGTCCTCGGGCCTGGCCCGCCGGGAACCGATCTCGGCGGGCTCGCCGCCCTTCTCACCCGCCGGCACGTGGACGCCGATGCGCCCTCCGGGCCCGCTCTCGGCGCTGGCGACGGCGCGCTCCAGCTGCGCGTGGTCGGTGGTGATGGCAAGAACGGGGCCGATGGTGGCCGCCTGCCTCTCGGCGTTGGAGAACGCGCGGTCCTTGGCCATCTCCTTGACGACGAGCCCGAGCGGTACGGCGAAGGCCACCACGACCATCGCGGTGACGGCCAGGCACACCTTGACCAGGGCCCATCTCACGGCGCCCGCTCCGGCGCGTACGTCTGCGAGCGCTCGTTGCGCGCAGGCGGCTCCGGCGCGTGCGCCCGGCAGTGCCCGGTCCGTGCGTACGCTCCGCAGCGCGAGGCCGGGTCGGGCGTCACAGCGGTGGCTCCAGCTTGACGCCCACTCCGCGCAGGGTGTGCAGATACCGCGGCCGCGCGGCCGTTTCGCCCAGTTTGCGGCGCAGCCAGGAGAGGTGGACGTCGATGGTCTGGTCGTCGCCGTACGACTGCTGCCAGACCTCGGCGAGGAGTTCCCTCCGGGGTACGACGACGCCCGGGCGGCCGGCGAGGAAGGCGAGCAGGTCGAACTCGCGGCGGGTCAGGTCGAGCGGCGTACCGTCCAGTTCGGCCTGGCGGCGCAGCGGGTCGATGCTGAGGCCGCCCACCTGGAGCACCCGGGACGGCGGTTCGCCGCCCGCGACGGCGCCCCGGGAACGGCGCAGCACGGCGGCCATCCGGGCGGAGAGGTGCTCCACCGAGAACGGCTTGGTCAGGTAATCGTCGGCGCCGCCGTTCAGGAGCCGGACGATCTCGGCCTCGTCGTCCCGAGCGGTGGCGATGATCACGGGTACGTCGGTGATCCCGCGCAGCATCTTCAGGGCCTCCGCCCCGTCCAGGTCGGGCAGGCCGAGATCCAGGATGACGACGTCGAAGCCGACGTGGGCCACCTCGCGCAGCGCCTCCAGGGCCGTACCGACGCTGCGTACCGTGTGGGACGCCTCGGTCAGATGCCGGATGAGGGCCGAGCGCACGAACTGGTCGTCCTCGACCACGAGCACACTTGCCATGGGCGGCACCGTACGCCATTCGAGTGGTCTTCTTTGCCTGAGGTTGACACCGCGGGGCATGCCGTCAGACCGCTTGTCGGGCGGTGTTGCGTGCTGTATCCGACCCGTCCTGGCATCTCCCGCCACACCGTCTTCGTCCCGCCTCGTTCGGGCCCTCCGGCCGCTGACCCGGCCGCGTACGTGGGGCAATATGAGCCAGATGCACAGAGGACTGGTTCACACGGCGGCCTGGACGCTGGCGACGGGCGCCGCCGTCACGCTGTCGTGGTACGGCGTGCACACCGTGCTGGCCGGCACGGCGTACGACCCGCCGCGCGCGCTCCCGCTCTCCGACAACGCGCCGTCCGCACACGCCGGAACCGACGACGGGGTCTCGCCCCGTGCCTCCTCCACGCACCGGCCCAAGCCGTCCGCACCGGCCTCCCCCCGCCCCGGACAGTCCGCGAAACCGGGCGATTCTTCCAAGGAGATCGGCGGCAACGCGTCCGGTGGTGGCGGAAAAGGCACGAGCACCGGCCCGCACCCGCCACCCGGAGACGGCGGCCCGCCCGCGACGGGCAGCTCGGTGAAAAGTATCGCCACCGCGGGCGGGCGGGTGGTCATCGACCTGGGCGCCCGCTCCGCCGAGTTGGTGTCGGCCACCCCGGACACGGGCTGGCAGATGCAGGTGTGGCAGCAGGACCAGTGGCTCCGGGTCGACTTCCGGGGCGGCGCGGGGCACACATCGGTCATCTGCGCCTGGAACGGCCACCCGCCGACGGTCGAGACGGACAACCACGCGACATGATGCGCGCGTCGACCAGCGGCGCCCCGGGCCGCACACTGCTCATGCGAAGACGGCAGGCGGCGGGGACGGCGAGTCCACCGCGGTCGCGTCCGTGACGGGCTGCGCTCCCCCGGTGAAGTCCAGGAGCGCGCGCCCGTGTTCGACGCGCCCCTGCTGCGGGTCGGTCGCGGCCCGCCGGGTCAGCTCGGCGACCGGGAGCGGCCCGGCGGCGGCGAGCAGGACGGCGTTGCCGAAACGCTTGCCTCTGAGGACGGCCGGGTCGGCGGTCAGGCACAGCTCGGGGAAGACCGTACGGACCGTGGCGACCTGCGCCCGCACGAAGGCCAGCGGCGGGCCGTCCGTGAGGTTCGCCGCGTACCAGCCGCCGGGCCGCAGCGCCCGCGCCACCTCGCCCGCGAACTCGGCGCTGGTCAGGTGCGCCGGGGTGCGGGCACCGCGGAACACGTCCGCGATCACCAGGTCCGCCCAGCCGTCCGGGATCTTGGCGAGCCCGGCGCGCGCGTCCGCGTTGCGCACCCTGATCCGCCACCCGCTGTCCAAGGGCAGCTCCCGGCGGACCAGTTGCACCAGCGGCGCGTCGATCTCCACGGCCTGCTGGGTGGAGCGCGGGCGGGTGGCCGCCACGTAGCGCGCCATCGTCAGTGCTCCGCCTCCCAGGTGCACCACCTGGAGGGGCTTGCCCGACGGCGCGGCGAGGTCGACGATGTGCCCGAGGCGGCGCTGGTACGCGAAGTCCAGGTACGCCGGGTCGTCGAGGTCCACGTGGGACTGCGGGGCGCCGTCGACGAGCAGGGTCCAGCCGCGCGGCCGGTCCCGGTCGGGACGCAGTTCGGCGACGCCGCCGTCCACGGTTTCCACCACGGCCTCGGGCCCCGTACGGGACCGGCCGCGCCTGCTCTTCGCCATGCCTCCAGTATGCCGCGTAGCCGCAGGTCAGAGTGGGCGGCGGGGCGAGGAGGGCGCTGGCCCCGGCGGCGGGCCCGCGAGGGGCGGCCGCCTCACCGGCAGCGGTCGACGGCCTCGATCGTGCGGGCCGCCTCGCCGAGGGCCTCGCGCAGGACGACGGGGTCGGTGGCCGTGCCGCACGCGCCGTCCGGGGACACCAGCCAGTCGGTGCCCGTGACGGGCGGCTCGACGGGGGCGCCGCCGGCCTTCCGCACGCCTCCTGCGGGCGCCTCGCGCTCGTACGTCTGCGTACAGGCGCTGCCCGGCAGGTCCCAGGCGTCGGCCGTGCCCGGCGGTACCAGGAAGCCGAGGGTGTCGCACGCGTCGTCGTGCAGGACCGGGCCGACGCCGGCCCGCAGCCGCAGGATGTCGACCGCCTCCAGGCCCTGGCGGGCCGGCACCGTCACCAGGTCACAGGGCCGGGGCGCCTCGGGGAGCGGGCCGTGTTCCACGGAGGGCCAGCGCCGGTCCACGGCCGGCGAAGCGTGCCCGCCCGGACGGCCGTTGGCGTGCGGCGCGCGTACGGCGCGCACGGCACCTCCGTGCGCCGCCCCACCGGCGCCCGCCTCGCCGCTGACGGCGGTCCTGACGTTGGCCATGCCGGACTCCCGCACGGAAACCCCTCCTCTGCACACGCCGCTCCCTTTACCTGCTGTTCAACGTCCGGACACGTCAACGGCTACGGTGGCAGACCGCCGCAAAGGATGGCACTTCATGGCGGATCGTGCATGAGATATCCGGTTTGTAGCCAAACCGTGCGTGTCGATCCGGTCACACCTAGTACCGTCGTCCCGCCGCACCGCCAGGCCGCGGCACCGCCACGGAGCCGGCACCGAGCCGGCACGGAGGATCTGCCATGGCGTCGCCCGCTGCGAGACCAGCGTCGTCCCCCCACGTCCCCGCCCAGCCCAACCGCGCCTTCCGGCAGTTGCGCGGCCGGCTGTCGCCGGGCGAGTTCGCGGCGTCGGTGCGCCGCGCCGCGCGCGAGATCGGGGAACAGGTCGCGTGCGACGCCCGGTACGTGGGCCGCGTCGAGGCCGGGGAGATCCGGTGTCCGAACTACGCCTACGAACGGGTCTTCCGGCACATGTTCCCCGGGCTCACGCTCGCGGACATGGGGTTCGCGCCCCGGGAGACGGTGCGCGGGCGGCGGGCCCGTACGGCCCGGGGAGGCGGCGGTACGGAGGCGGGGCGCGACGCCGGGACGCTGCCCGGCACCCGGCCGGACACCGGGGCCCTTCCCGGCGCATGGGCGGGCGCCGGGGCGCTTCCCGGACCACGGACAGGCGCCGGGCCGGCCGCCGGGCACCCGGCGGGGCCCGGGGCCGGGCCCGGGCATCGCGATACGGACATCCAGACCGGCAAGGAGAGCGACGTGCTGCGTCGCGCGTTCATCACGGGCGGCCCGGCCGCCGCGCTGGGGCTCACCGCCCTGCCACCGTTCGTCCCGGAGGCCGCGGCCGCGTCCGGCGTACCGGACGCGGTGCCCCGCGTACCGGGCCCTGCCCCCGGGGGCGGCCCCGGGCGGGCCGGCGCGTCCGAGGCGGCGGCCGTGGAGGAGGCGGTACGCCGTATCCGGCTGCTCGACGACCGGCACGGCGGCGAGGGCCTCTACCGGCGCGCCGCGAAGCCGCTGCGGACCGCGTACGAGCTGCTGGACGCCGGAGTGCACCGCGGCTCCGTCCGCGACCGCCTGCACACAGGAGCGGGCGAACTGGCCATCTCCGTCGGCTGGCTGGCCCACGACTCGGGCCGGTTCGGCGACGCCCGGTCGCACTACGCCGAAGCGCTGGCCACCGCCCGTGTCGCCGGTGACGCGGCCCTGGAGGCGCACGCGTTCTGCAACACCGCCTTCCTGGCGCGCGACGCGAACCGCCCCCGGGAGGCCGTACGCGCCGCGCAGGCCGCCCAACAGGCCGCGAAGAAGCTGGGATCGGCGCGCCTGCTGTCCCTCCTGGCGCTGCGTGAGGCGGGCGGCTGGGCGGGGCTGGGCGACCGCAGGAGCTGCGAGCAGGCGCTCCTTCGGGCGCAGCGGCTCTTCGCCCGGGGGCCGTCCGACAGTGACCCGGAGTGGATGTCCTTCTACGGGGAGGCCGAGCTGGCGGGGCTGGAGGCGCAGTGCTGGTCCGCGCTGGGCGAGCAGGGGCGCGCGGCGACGCACGCGCGCCGGGCGGTGGCGCTCCAGGACCCGCACTTCACGCGGAACATCGCCCTGTTCACCGCGGAACTCGCGGGCGATCTCGCGCTCAGCCGGGCGCCCGAGGAGGCCGCGTCGGCCGGGACGCGGGCCCTGCTCCTCCTGGAGGACGTCCGGTCGGCCCGTATCCGCACGATGCTGGACTCGACGGCGCGGGCGCTGCGGCCGTACCGCGACGGCGCGGGACGCACGGGCGACGAGGTCGGCGCGTTCCTGGACCGGCACGCCGCCACCCGGCCGCCCGTGCGGACCACGGCCGGCCGGGGCCGGCGGCGGACGGCGTACGGTGCGCGGCCGGGGCAGCGGTCGGACGCGCCTACGGGCTGAGAGCCGGTGTCATCGCCCCGGCCGGCCCGAGCCCCCTCCCGAGGAGGCGGGCCGGGCCGGTCTCAGCCCAGGTGGCCGGTGTCGTTCCAGCGCTCGATGGCCGGTTCCCCATATGCCCAGCCCAGGACCGACAGGGACGTCGGCTCCAGGCGGATGCGGGCGGCGAAGGAGACGTCGAGGCCGAGCCAGCGGGCTCCCAGGGAGCGCAGGATGTGGCCGTGCGCGAAGATCAGGACGTCCCGGTCGGCCGAGCGCGCCCACTCCACGACCTCGTCGGCCCGCGCCGCGACCTCGGCCAGCGTCTCGCCCTCGGGGACACCGTCGCGCCAGATGAGCCAGTCCGGGCGCCCGGCCTTGATGTCGGCGGGCGTCAGGCCCTCGTACGCGCCGTAATCGACCTCCATGAGGGCGCCCCAGTCCTGCGCCCGGTCGCCGAAGCCGGCCAGCTCGCAGGTCTCCTTGGCGCGCACCAGGGGGCTGGTGCGGACCTCGACGTCCGGCAGGCCGTCCCAGGGCGCGCGGTGCAGCCGTTCCCCCAGGAGCTTGGCGCCGCGGCGGCCCTCCTCCAGGAGCGGAATGTCCGTACGTCCGGTGTGCTTGCCGGACAGGGACCACTCCGTCTGCCCGTGCCGGGCCAGCAGAATGCGCGGTGCCATGGGGAATACCTCTGGCCGATTGCTCGGCTCTTCCGTCTTCGGAGCCCGCTTCGGGGCTGTTCCTGCTCGTCTGTGCCCGATCGGCGCTGATCCGGGTCCGGCTCCCGTCGCCTTTTGGCGGTGGCCGTCCGTTCCATCATCGCGCATCGCCCCGGTACGCCAGGGTGGACCCCTCCGCGCCGGGACTTTCGCGACATAAGGCGTACGGTGGAGGGTCGGCGTTTTCCGCGCCGACGGGTGCCGCACCGCGCCGCACCCCTGGCACCAGGCCCGCGACCGATCCGCCACGGGCCCCGCACGTTGGAGAACGACCAGGATGGACGCCGTAGCGCGCCGCCCCGCGGCAGCCGGCAGCCGGCTCCGGTGGTGGACGG
Source organism: Streptomyces sp. NPDC030165 (assembly GCF_055573595.1). Taxonomy (NCBI): domain Bacteria; kingdom Bacillati; phylum Actinomycetota; class Actinomycetes; order Kitasatosporales; family Streptomycetaceae; genus Streptomyces; species Streptomyces sp. NPDC030165. Next base: position 229,269 of record NZ_JBVIBD010000006.1, read on the forward strand.
AACTGCCACTGCTGGCCCTCGTGTACGTGGCCTACTCCGCGGGCCGCCTCGTGGCCCGCGGTGACGCGCACACCGCCGCGGGGCACGGCCGGACGATCCTGCGGTGGGAAGAGCTGCTGCGGCTGGACCCGGAACGTGCGCTGAATCGTTTCTTCACCGCTACGCCCGCTCTCGGCGTCCCCGCCGACTTCGCCTACGCCTCGCTGCACTACCTGGTCACGCCCATGGTCCTCATATGGCTGTGGAACCGGCGCCCCGCCCGCTACCGGGCGCTCCGTACGTGGCTCATGCTGGCCACCCTCATCGGACTGATCGGCTTCACGCTGCTGCCGACCGCGCCGCCGCGCCTGCTGGAGGCGGGCAGCGGCTTCGCGGACACCATGGCGCAGTTCTCCTCGTACGGGTGGTGGGGCGACGACGCGAGCGCGCCGCGCGGGCTCGGCGGCATGACCAACCAGTTCGCGGCGATGCCCAGCCTCCATGTGGGGTGGGCCCTGTGGTGCGGCGTGGTGCTGTGGCGGCACGGCCGGTCACGGGTGACGCGGATCCTGGGGGTGGCGTACCCGCTGCTGATCGTGCTGGTGGTGATGGGCACCGCCAACCACTACCTGCTCGACGCGCTGGCCGGTACGGCCGTGATGGGCGTGGGCCTGCTGCTGACGCGCCCGGCACTGCGGCTGGCGGACGGCGTGCGGGGGCGGTTCCGGGAAGGCGGCTCCGAGGCGGGGGCGGACGGCACTGCCGGAGGCGCGGACGGAACCGGCGCGAGGCTGGACAGCCCTGCCGGAGGCGCGGACAGCCCCGCGGACACGGGCAGCCCAGTCGGAGACGCGGACAGCTTCGGCGCACGTGCGGACAGCCCTGCCGGAGACATGGGCGGCCCCCGCGCGGGTGCCGCGCGCGACCTTCCGGCCGCTGGGGTGCCAGGGGCGCACGCGAATGTCAGTGGCGGATGCCAGACTTCCGCGGGTGAACGTTTTCCGCGACAGCCGACCCGCCGCGGCCGACCGGCCGCCGGAGCCGCCTCCGCTGCCGCAGCCGACGACGGGGCTGCGACAGCGGCTCGGTGAGCTGCGCGGCCCCGGCGTACGGCCGCGGCCGCTGGACGCCCGTGCGCTCGCCGCGCTGGCCGCCAACCCCGGCTGCCGCCGCCGCGCGCTGCTGGACGGCGCGGGCGTGGACAAGGCGGCGCTCGCGGGCGCCCTCGGGTCGCCCGCGCCCTTCGGGCAGTCGCAGTTCGCGCTGGCCCGGGGCAACTCCTTCGAGGCCCGCGTCAAGGCCGACGACGGCACGGACCTGATGCGGCTGCTGTACGAGCGCATGGGCGGCGGCGCGGCGGCCCCCGAGCCCGGCGGGGTCGCCGTACCCGACCTGTCCGCCGCCGGTCCCGAGGGGCGGGCCGCCCGTACGGCCCTGGCGCTGCGCGAGGCGACGGCCGCCGGCGGCTGGACGCTGCTGGACCACCCTCTGATCATGCTGGACGTGGCCGGGTCGCCCGCCTACCTGGAGCCGGACGCGGTCGTGGTGCATCCGGACGGCGGCTGGACGGTCGTGGAGATCAAGTCCTTCCCGATGATCGACGGTTCCGCCGATCCGGCCAAGGTGGGCGCGGCGGCCCGGCAGGCGGCGGTGTACGTGCTGGCGCTGCGGCGGGTGGCCGGGCAGGTGCTCGCCAGTACGGGCCGCGCGGTGACGGTGCGGGACCGGGTGCTGCTGGTCTGCCCGAAGGACTTCGCGAACCTCCCCACCGCCGAGGCCGTCGACATCCGCAAGCAACTGGCCACCACCGAGCGCCAGTTGCGGCGCCTCACCAAGGTCGAGGAGATCGCCGGGCAGCTCCCGCCCGGGACCACCTTCGATCTGCGGCTCGCGGACGACGGGAAGACGGTGACGCGGTCCGCCGCCGAGCTGACCGAGGCCGTCGAATCCGTGGACGCGGCGTACGCGCCGGAGTGCCTGGCCGCCTGCGAGCTGGCGTTCCACTGCCGGGAGCGGGCGCGTGCGGCGGGCGCCGTGGAGTCGCTGGGCCGCGGGGTGCGCGGTGAGCTGGGCGGGCTGCGTACGGTCGAGGAGGTGCTGGCGGCGGCGCGTACGAAGAGCGTGGCGGCCCCGGCGGACGGACCTGCGGGCGCGGCCGCCCGTTCCCCTGACACGGGCCCCGCCCCGGACACGGACGTCCCCGCCGTAGAGGCGCTGCGCCGGGCGGCGGCCCTGCGCGCCGAGGCGCTGGCCACTGCCGTCGCACGCGACGGCTTCGGGGAGGGACCGGCATGTCGTTGACCGAAGTGCTCGCCAGGATGGAAGCCGTGGCGGCGGGCCGCGCGCAGCCGCTGACGACGGTCCGGCACCGGCATCTGTCCGCTCGTCCGCTGGTGTTCGTCCCGCTGACCACCGCGGGTGAGGCGGGCGCCCCGCTGGGTGCGCTGGTCGGCACCGACCGCGAGAAGCCGCTGCTGCTCGCGGTACCCCAGCCGCGCGACCGTGATCTGCGGTTCGCCTTCCTCGCCGAGCTGGCCGAGACCGTCCTGCCGTACGTGGACGGGTACGCGGACACCGTCGAGCCGGCGGAGCGCAAGGAGACCGACCCGGAGACGGGCAGGAGGGTCCCGGTCGAGGTCGAGCTGTGCGCGGACGCGCCGCAGGTGATCGTGCCGAGTGCGGCGGGCGTGGAGTACGTCCGGCTGCTGGGCCGGTCCATGCGGTTCCGGCGGACCGCCGAACAGGAACCGGACACTCCGCACCCGGCGCCTCCTCATGTGCCCCTGCTGGGCCGCTGGTTCACGCACTTCGGCGAGCGGGCCCGGGTGCCGGGCGCGAGTCTGCTGCTGCCGATGACCGGACTGCTCTCCCGCCACTGGGCGACCGGCCAGAGCAATTTGGAGGACCAGCACCTGGGCGCGCTGCTCGCCTGGATCGACCCTCCCGAGGGCGAGCACGGCGCGACGGCCGCGCGGCGCGCGGAGACGGCGCGGGACGCGGACGGCCAGCTGCTGTGCACGCCGGCCGGCCCGGCCACCGACCCGGCCTTCGACAACAAGCGCCTCGCCCCGGCCATGGCCCGTTACGACGCGGGGCTGCCCGGTGCCGAGGACGAGATCCGCGCGCTGGTCGAGAGCCAGCTGCGCCCTGCCTGGGACGCCGTGTGGCACGGCATCGACCTGCTGCGGGCCCTGCCGGAAGGCGCCCGGGTCGCCGACCGGTGGAAGCGCGACCGCTGGTCGTACACCGCCCACCGCGACCGGGTACGGGCCGGTGAGCCGCCGCAGCCCAAGCGGGACGACGCGATCACTGCCGCCCGGAAGCTGTCCTCCCGGGAGACCGCCCAGGCGCAGCTGGACGCGCAGGAGGCGCTGGACGACCCGCTGGTCATGGCGGGCCGGCGGCTCGCCGGGGAAGCCCTGGCCGGTCACGTGACCGGGGTGGAGATGGCGTATTCGCAGGGCAAGCGGCCGATGCCGCGCCCGCTGGTGACGCTCTGGACGGACGACCGGCCGCAGCTGGCCGAGGGCGGCAAGCTGTACCGCCCGCTGCCGGACGGGAAGGCGCAGCCCGCCGAGTTCGTGGCGTACGTGACGGAGGGGGCGGGCGCGCTTGCGGACGGGGCGGGCGGTTCGACGGGTGGACCGGACGGTCCGGCGGACGGCCCAGGCGCTCCGACGGACGCGTCGGTCGCCCCGGCGGACGGTCCGCTCGGCCTGATCATCCGGCTGACCGGCGGCATGGGACGCGGCAAGACCCCGGAGCCCGGGACCGTGCCCGGGCTCGGTGACCGGGTGTGCTGGACCCTGTTCGAGCACCAGCCGCGCGGCGGCCCGGAGCTGCCCGAGCCCGAGGACACGCCGTGGACGCATGGCGGGCCGCCCGCGGCCGACGCCGCCGTACGGCCCGTGGACCAGCCCGATCCCGTCACCGCGGAGGACTTCCTGTGACCGAGGCACGCCCCGCGCACCCCGACGTGCCCGCCGCCCGGCGGCCGGACGGCGCGGCGCCCTTCGACCCCGGCGCGGCGGCGGCCGAGGCCACCGACGCGATCGTGCACAGCACCCTGCACGGCTCGCACCGCGGTGTCGTCGTCGACTCGCCGCCCGGCGCGGGCAAGTCCACGCTGGTGGTGCGGGCGGCCCGGGAACTGGCCGCGGCCGGACGCCCGTTGATGATCGTCGCGCAGACCAACGCGCAGGTCGACGATCTGGTGCTGCGCATCGCCGAGAAGGACCCCGAGCTGCCGGTGGGCCGGCTGCACAGCAGCGAGCCGGGCGCGTTCGACCCGGCGCTCGCGGAGCTGCCCGCCGTCCGTACGTCCTCCAAAGTCGCCGACCTGGCCGGGCTGGACATCGTCGTCTCGACGGCCGCCAAGTGGGCGTACACGAAGGTCGACGAGCCGTGGCAGCACGCCATCGTGGACGAGGCGTACCAGATGCGCTCGGACGCGCTGCTCGCCGTCGGCGGGCTGTTCGAGCGGGCGCTGTTCGTGGGCGACCCGGGGCAGCTCGACCCGTTCAGCGTGGTCGGCGCCGAGCAGTGGGCCGGACTCGCGTACGACCCGTCGGCCAGCGCCGTGACCACCCTGCTCGCGCACAATCCCGGCCTGCCGCAGCACCGGTTGCCGGTGTCGTGGCGGCTGCCCGCCTCCGCGGCGCGGCTGGTCTCCGACGCGTTCTACCCGTACACGCCGTTCCGCAGCGGTACGGACCACGGCGACCGGCGGCTCGCCTTCGGTGTGCCCTCCGACGGCTCGGGGGTGGACCGCGTTCTGGACGAGGCCGCCGAGTCCGGCTGGGGCCTGCTCGAACTGCCCGCCCGCCACACCCCGCGTACGGACCCGGAGGCGGTGCACGCCATCGCGCGGGTGGTGCGGCGGCTGCTCGACCGGGGCGGCGTGGCGACCAGCGAGCGCGGCCCCGGCCCCGCGCCGCTGACGGCCGGCCGGATCGCGGTCGGCACGGCCCACCGCGACCAGGCGGCGGCGGTACGGGCCGCGCTGGCCGGCCTGGGCGTGAGCGGGGTGGCGGTGGACACCGCCAACCGCCTTCAGGGACGGGAGTTCGACGTCACGGTCTTCCTCCACCCGCTGTCCGGCCGCCCCGACGCGACCGCCTTCCATCTGGAGACGGGCCGGCTGTGCGTGCTGGCCTCGCGCCACCGGCACGCCTGCATCGTGGTCTGCCGCGCGGGCGTACCGGAACTCCTGGACGAGCACCCCTCGGCCGAGCCCGTCCAACTGGGCGTCACGGTCAAGTTCCCGGACGGCTGGGAAGCCAACCACGCGGTCCTGGCGCACTTGAACGAGCACCGGGTGGCGTGGCGGCCGTGAGCGGGGGCGCGCGGCAGCCGGAACGGCGCATTGCCGCCGTCGTGCGCCGCGTACGGTCGTACGGTGGCGGTGCGGGCGCGGAACAGGGGCGCGCGGCATGCGGTGCGCCGCCCCTCGGTGGGCGGACGAGCCCCCGTAAGGGCGCGTCCCCAGGCGCACTTGCGCGGCGCGGGACAATGGAACGCGGCACACGATCCAGGAGGTACGTACATGTCCGAGCCGCAACCGGCTTCCGACCCGCGTGGGGCCGCCTCCGCGCCCCGGCGCCTGAAACCGGCTCCGCTGCTCTTCGAGCCTCCGGAGGCCACGTCCGACCCCGAGCACTTCTTCGACCTGGAGTCCATCGAGGACCCCAAGGAGCTGCTCGCCCGCTCCACCGAGCTGACGCTCGCCTTCCGTGCGGCGGCGGACCGGGCCACGGAGTTCCAGGCGATGGCGGCGGCCCACCTCGCCGACCCGGGGCGTTTCGACCGGCTGCCGCTCTCCGTGATCGCGGAGCGCGCCGACTGGACCGAGGACTACACGGCGAAGATGGTCGAGTTTGGCCGTGGCCTGCTGCGCAGCGGTGGGGGCAGCCGCCTCGACGCCACGGACTGAACGGTTCGCCTCCCGGCCCGTGCGCGGGCCCCGGGCCCGTGCCCGGCCGATGCCCGCGCCCCAGCCCTCACCCGGCCCATGATCCCGCAGGCTGATCATGGGTCGTTGGCATATGCGGGCGCGGGAACATACCCCACACCGCCCCGGCCTGTCCCGATTTCGGCCATTCTGCAGAAACGGAACACCTCGTACCGGTAGAACCAGGGTTCATGAGTGACTGGCCCTCCGAGCACCCCCGCCGTCCCGCCCCCGCCACGTTCCACACCGCGGCGTACGTCACCCTCGCCGGTGCCGACTGGCTCGCCTCCGCCGACCCGAGCCCGGAGAGCGTGCACGCCCGGTGGGCGGCGCGCCCGGACGCCCCGAGCACCCTCCCGTGCGGCACGGTCTTCGACGTGATCAACGCGCCCGCGCTGTTCGGCCGCGACCTGGTGGACCGCTTATGGACCGCGGGGCCCGGCTCCGGCCCGGTCGCCACCCACCGCGGCCGCATCCTGCTGTTCACCGAGCCCGGCACGGCCCGGCGGCTGCCCGCCCTGCTCGGCTGGGAGGAGTGGTCCGGCTCCGTACCGCCACTGCTCTGCCACGGGCCGGGCGACGCGGTGACCGTCCCGCCCCTCTTCCCGCCCCGGCCGCCCCAGCCACCCCCGGAGCCCCGGCACACCCCCCGCGCCCCCCGCACGGCCCACGCCGATCACACAGCCCACACCCCCCAGGACCTCACCGACTCCCGCTGGCTGGTCGCTCCGGACGTACGCCACCCCTGGCTCCCCGGCCCCGGCGCCCTCCTCTGGGCCTGCATACGGGCCACCCGCCGCGCCACCACCATCACCGCCGCCACCACCCGAACGGCGCCACCCTCCGCCGCCACGTCCGACCTGTCCCCCGCCACCCCGGTCCCCGCCGCCCCCACCCCTGTGACCAGCGCCACCACCACCCCGGAACCCCCGGAAACCGGGGCCGCCCAAGGCTTCACGCCCCGTACGCCCCGGTGAAAGGCGGGCTCCGCGGAATCGATTTTTGCGCCGCCCGATCAGGATGCTAATGTTTTCCACGTCAGCAGGCGCCGCTAGCTCAGTTGGTTAGAGCAGCTGACTCTTAATCAGCGGGTCCGGGGTTCGAGTCCCTGGCGGCGCACCGACAGAAGAAGGCCCCCACCTCGGTGGGGGCCTTCTTCGTGCGCCGGAAAACCGGAAAACCGGAAAACCGGAGTGCCGGGAGCGCCGCAGCGGAGAGGCCGGGGCCCGGACACCGGCGCTCAGCCGCTCCGCGCCACCTTCACCGTCCAGTCCCCCGAGGGCGACCTTCCGTACACCTGCACCCGCACCCCGTCCTCGGCGTCGTCCAAGCTTTCGCCTACGCCGAGCGGCGCATCAGCAAGCCGGGGGAATACGGAAGTCCCCCAACACGCCTCGGTACCGGGGTGACCGTCCAGTACCTCCACCGGGCCGCTCCCGGACGCGGTCTCGCTGTGCACGCGGTAGACCAGGACACCCTCGGCACAGACGTCGTGATCGTTGCCCACCGCGCCGCGCGCCTCGACGGCCAGCGCGCTGCGCGGGCCGGTGCGTACGACCAGCAGCCGCGCCCGGCGCCCGTCACCCGGCCCCATGGGGGCGGACAGCGGCCGCAGGGTGTGCACGGAGGAGCGCCGCTCCCGGCTGAGGGAGACGCACGTCACCTGCCGGTCGCCGAGCCAGCCGACCTTCCACTTGTGCCAGCCGAAGGGGTCGGGGGCCAGGCCGAACTGGCTGCCCATGAGGTCCCAGTCGCCCACGTACGTGTCCCAGTCGCCCTTGCCGTCCTGGGGGCGGTGGTAGAGGTCCGGCAGGTCGAAGACGTGGCCGGTCTCGTGGGCCAGCACGTTGCGGTCCGGCGGGCTCTGCTCGAAGACGGTGACGAACCGGCTGAGGTCCGCGTCGTCGGCGTGCAGCGGCCGGTCGAGGTTGACGACCTTGGTGGCGTCGGAGTCGACGCCGGCCGCGTCCGGGTCGGCGACGAGGTAGACGACGTCGTAGCGGCTGAAGTCCACCGAGCCGTCGGCGGCGGCGACCGCGTCACGGAGGTAGGCGGCGCGGCGGCCGGCGTCCCAGTCCCGGCGTATGCCGTACGTGCTCGACGCCTGCGGCATCCGCACCCAGCGGCGCTGGATGTCCGGTCGCAGGGTGAAGCGGCCGTAGGACGCACGCTCGAAGAATCGGGAGGTGGCCGGGAAATAGTCGGCGGCCAGCTCCCGGGGGTCGGCGGCCGGCTCGGAGTCCGGGAAGGACAGGAAGACCATGACGGCGTCGAGAGCGCGGGCGGGGCGGGGGTAGGCGCGGTTCCAGGTGTCCAGGCCCTCGGAGTGATGGGCCTCGGTGCGGGCCAGGGCGCAGGGCAGCGACCCCTCGGACGCGGTGGCGGGGCCCGAGATGACGGAGGTGGCTATGACCGCGCTGAGGGAGGTGGCCACCGCGGCCACCCGGCGCAGCACGTGCCGGTCCACCTCCGGAGGTTGCTGGGCGCGTGGCACATCGACCTCCCGGTACGGATTCGGAGCACCCTCACCACCTTGTGGGGATTCGCCGGATTCCGTCCTGTTCCGGGGCCCCAGACGAGTGACCGCCCCAACTCCCCACCCCGTAACGGAAAGTCACTATCGATCGTTGACCGGATACGCACGAACACAGCCGGACGGAAATGGCCAAACTTCCGCCACGGGTGCCGATGATCACGGTTACGTCGCTGGATAGGCCCTTGCGGCAGCCTCTATGATCGCCACACTTTCCAGCGCGGATTCCCCCCTCCATCACGAGACAAGCGCCATGCGGGAGCGAGCAGTGAGCGGATACCCCGGCGGCACGGGCCGCGCGCCCGGAACGACGCTCTCCGCGGTGACGGAGCGTAATGAACCGACCAATGAATCCGCCGGAGGCCCGGACGACGCCTCCGGCCCGGCACCCACCGTCGGCCCCACCGCGGCCGACGGACACCCCCGGCCCGGCCCGCCCGGCGAGCCACGGACCGGCGCCCGCGGCGAACCCGACGCCGACGACGGCTCGGCGGCCTCACTGCGCGACTACCGCGCCGCCTTCCGGGCCGCACGCGCCCCGCTGGCCGTACTGAACCGCGACGGCCTGGTCCTCGCCGCCAACCCCGCCTTCGGCGAACTGGTCGGCGCGGCGCCGGACGACCTGGTCGCGGCGACCGCCGCCGACCTGACCGAGCTGGGCACCGACCCGCGCATCTGGGCCGCCTACCGGGAGGTGCTGCGCGGCCACAGCGAACGGCTGCGGTGCACCCGACGGCTCAAACATCCCGACGGACAGTTCCTGTGGGCCGAGGTGACGGTCGAGCCGCTGCCGGACGAGGACTGCGTCCTGCTGTCCGTGTCCGACATCAGCGACCGGCACGACCTGCTGGCCCGGCTGCGCCACCTCCAGATGCACGACCCGGTGACCCGGCTGCCCAACCGCGCGCTGTTCTTCGAGCGGCTGGCGGGCGCGCTGGAGTCGGCCGCCTTCGAGCAGCACGGTACGGGCCGGGTCGGCCTGTGCTACCTCGACCTGGACGGCTTCAAGGCCGTCAACGACACCCTCGGGCACCGGGTCGGCGACCGGCTGCTGAGCGCGGTGGCACAGCGCCTGACGCACTGCGCCGAGAGCCTGACCGAGCGCGGCGCGGTACGCGGCGGCAGCGGCCACCTGGTGGCACGGCTGGGCGGCGACGAGTTCGCGCTGCTGGTGGAGGACTCGGCCGGCACCGAGCAGCTCGCCGAACTGGCGCAGCGCGTGCTGGACGCGCTGCAGCGGCCGTTCGACCTGGCCGGGCAGCGGCTGTCGGTCTCGGCGAGCATCGGCGTCGTGGAGCGCGCGGCGACCGGCACCACCGCGACCGGCCTGATGCAGGCCGCGGACACCACGCTGTACTGGGCGAAGGAGGACGGCAAGGCCCGCTGGACGCTCTTCGACCCGGAGCGCAACGCGCACCGGATGACCCGCCAGGCGCTGTCCAGCACGCTGCGTCCGGCGGTGGACCGCGGCGAGTTCACGCTGGAGTACCAGCCGCTGGTCGGGCTCGGTGACGGGCGGGCGCAGGGCGTCGAGGCGCTGGTGCGCTGGCGGCATCCGCAGTTCGGCACACTGTCGCCGAATCGGTTCATCGGATTGGCGGAGGAGAACGGCTCGATCGTCGAGCTGGGCCGCTGGGTGCTGGCCCGCGCCTGCCACCAGGCCCGCGCCTGGCAGCTGGCGCGCCCCGGCGCCGAGCCGCTGTTCGTCAGCGTGAACGTCGCCGTACGGCAGGTGTGGGACTCCGACCTGGTCGCGGACGTGGCGGGCATCCTCGCCGAGACCGGGCTGCCGCCGGCCCTGCTCCAGCTGGAGCTGACCGAGTCGGCCGTGATGGGGTCGGCCGGGCGCCCGCTCCAGGCGCTCCAGGCGCTGAGCGAGATGGGCGTACGGATCGCCATCGACGACTTCGGGACCGGTTACTCGAACCTGGCGTACCTCAGCAGGCTGCCGGTGTCCGTCCTGAAGCTGGACGGCTCCTTCGTGCGGGGCTTCCGTTCGCAGGAGCACCCGAATCCGGCGGACGAGACGATCGTGGAGGCGCTGGTGGCGCTCGCGCACCGGCTGGGCCTGACGGTCACGGCGGAGTGCGTGGAGAGCGCCGAACAGGCGGAACGGCTGCGCCGGATCGGCTGCGACACCGGGCAGGGGTGGCTCTACTCCCGCCCGGTGCCCCCGGACCGGGTCTGCGACCTGATCGGTACGGGGCGGCGGCAGGCCGGCGCATAGCAGCGGCCGAGGGAGCGGGCGGACCGGCGCGCGCCCCCGCCCGATCCGATGCGTCCGTCCGCTTCCCCGACGGCCCGCCCGTCACGCCCTCGGGAGCCCGCTCGTCACGTCGTCGGCAGCCCGTACGCGTCCGCGATCAGCTCGTACGAACGCAGCCGGACGTCACCGCCGTGCGCGTTGGCCGTGATCATCAGCTCGTCCGCGCCGGTGCGCTTGGCGAGGTCGTCCAGGCCGGTGCGTACCGCGTCGGGCGTGCCGTAGATGATGTTGGACAGCCAGCTGTCGACGAAGTCGCGCTCCATACCGCTGAACGGGTACGCCGCCGCCTCCTCGGGGCCGGGCACCAGCCCGGGGCGCCCGGTGCGCAGCCGGACCATGGACAGCGCGCCGGTGAGGACCTGGCGGTGCGCCTCCTTCTCGTCCTCGGCGGCCAGCGCGGCGACGCCGATCAGCGCGTACGGCGCGTCGAGGACCGCGGAGGGGCGGAAGGACTCGCGGTACAGGTCCAGCGCGGGGATGGTGTTCGCCGCCGAGAAGTGGTGGGCGAAGGCGAACGGCAGGCCCAGACGGCCCGCCAGCTGGGCGCTGAAGCCGGAGGAGCCCAGCAGCCACAGCGGCGGCCGGTGCGCCGACTGGACCCCGCCGGGGTACGTCGCCTGGACCGGACCGGGGACCGCGTGGATACGGCTGTACGGGTGCCCGTCGGGGAAGTCGTCGTCCAGGAAGCGGGTCAACTCGGCGAGCTGCTGCGGGAACTCGTCGGCCCCCTCATGGAGCCGCTCGGTACGGCGCAGCGCGGCCGCGGTGGCGCCGTCGGTGCCGGGCGCGCGGCCGAGGCCCAAGTCGATCCGGCCGGGAGCCATCGCCTCCAGCGTGCCGAACTGTTCGGCGATCACCAGCGGCGCGTGGTTGGGCAGCATGACGCCGCCGGAACCGAGCCGGATGCGGTCGGTGTGCGCGGCGAGGTGCGCCAGCAGGACCGCGGGGGACGAGGAGGCCACACCGGGCATGGAGTGGTGCTCGGCGACCCAGTAGCGGTGGAAGCCGCGGCGCTCGGCCGTGCGGGCGATGCCGACGGCAGTCTGTACGGCTTCCGAAGCGGTGTGCCCGGCGCCCACGGTCACCAGGTCGAGTACGGACAGCGGTACGGGCGCCGCGCCGGGGGCCGTGCCCCGGATGCCGTCGCCGTCCCGGACTCCGTCATCGGCCCGGTTGCCGTCGTGGTCCCGGATCTCGTCGTGGTCGCCGCTCACGGTGCGGGCCCTCCTCGCGTCGCTGGTCTGCCGGGAGAATAACCGGAGCACTTCTCCGGTTATTCCCGGGCGGGCGACCGGGCGGGCGAGGAGGGCCCTCCGGCGGCCGCTCCTATCCCAGCGCCGACGCCTCGGACGTCCCCGATGCCCCGGATGCCCCCGACGTCCCCGACGCCCCCGACGCCCCCGCGAACAGCGTGCCCAGCGCCGGGCAGGCGACCGTGCGGCCCAGCAGCCGCAGCCCCTCCCAGGCGGTCACCTGGTTGGCGGTGAGCACCGGCTTGCGCAGCTCCGCCTCGACGGCCGGGACGTGACCGGCGGTGTGCAGGGCCGTGTCGGGGAGCAGCACCACCTCGGCGTCGGGATGGTCCCCCGTACGGGCGAGCAGCAGGACCTCCTCCAGGCCCCAGGTGCCGACCTCGGCGGCGGTGATGATCCCGCTGCCGCACGTCGAGACGACTTCCGTGCCCGCGGACTTCAGGAAGGCGCGGAAGCATTCGGCGACGTCGTCGGGGTAGGTCGCGGCGATGGCCACACGCTCGGCGCCCAGGGCCCGTACGGCGTGCGCGAAGGCGAAGGAGGTGCTGGAGGCGGGCAGCCCGGCGGTGGCCGACAGTTCGCGCACCTGCTCGTGGGCGCCTTCCCAGCCGAAGACGAAGCTGGCGCTGGTGCAGGCCCAGACGACGGCCTCGGCGCCGCGGCTCTTCAGTTCGGCGACGCCTGCGGCGAGCCGGGCGGCGGAGCCCATCTCCAGCAGCGCATCGACGCGGTGGGCGTCCTCGCCGATGTCGGTGTGGACCAGCGGCAGGCTCAGGCCGTTGCCGAGGAGCGCTTCGAGCCGGGGGTAGTCGTCCTCGGCGGAGTGGCCGGGGTAGAGGAAGCCGACCGTGGATGCCATGCACGTCTCCTGACTGGGTGGGGGGATGCGTGTGGGGGTGCGTACTGCGGTGCGCGCGCCGCCCCGGGCGTACGTGCGCGGGGCGCGCGGGTGGAGGCGGGGTGGGGACGGCATCCGGCCGGGCGCCGCCCGTACACGTCACAGCGGTGCCGGCGGGCCGGGCTCCTCCGGGGGATGAAAGGGCGGCGCGTCCGGTCCGTCGGCCGGCTCCGCCTCGGACGACGGGACCGCCGACCCGGCGAACGCCGCTTCGGACAGGCCGCCGCGCCTGGGTATCCCGGCCCCTTCCTCCGGGGCCCAGGAGGCGGTCATGGAGGCCGGTCCGCGTCTGGCGACGGGGTCCACCAGCGCCTGGTACGGGCCGACGGCCTCGGCCCCGATGGCCCGCAGGGAAGCCCACATCGTGACCTGGTTGGCCGACAGGACCGGCATCCGCAGCTCGGCCTCCAGCTGCGGGATGACGTCGTACGTGGGCAGGTTCGTACAGCTGATGAACAGGGCGTCCGCGGCGCCGACGACGGCCTGGCGGGCCATGTCGACCACATCCCGGTACGGCACCTTCCAGATGTGCCGGGTCAGGCCCAGGTAGGCGCGTCCGGTGACGGTGACGCCGGCTTCCTTCAGGTACTCCTCCAGGGAGTCGGTGACGGATTTGGTGTAGGGGGTGACGACCGCGATCCGCCACGCGCCGATCTCGCGCAGCGCTTCGAGGAGCGCGCCGGAGGTGGTGAGCGCCGGGAGCCGGTCCCCCGCCTGGGTCATGGCGGTGCACATGGCGCGCTCGCCGGCCATGCCGCCGACGAAGCTGCCCGAGGTGCAGGCGTAGGAGACGACCTGCGGGGAGACGGCGCACAGCGCCTGGACGGCGGCATGCAGGGTTTCGTGTTCACTGACGAGGCGGGCCAGGTCGAGGCTCACCTCGACGGGCACGAAAGGGGTCCGGGTGAGGTGGAGGGACACATCGTCGGGGATCCAGCGCCACAGCTCGCGGTCCAGGGCGAAGTCGAACGGAGCGACGACACCCACACCGAGCTGAGGCTTCGGTCCCCCCAGAAATGAGACGTCCATGATGCCCCCAGAAGAACGAAGGGCTGGTAAGGGCAAGGCCTTTGGCCAGGGGTTTGGTGCGACCGGCACAAGCCGGGGACGTCGGGACAGAGCCGTTGTTGACACGGTAGTTACGACTTCTTAGCGTGGTCAATCCTCGCATCTCAGGCATCTGTCGGCGCCTCCTTTCATTCAAAGGGGCTCACGTTTCAGAACGGTTTCTGGCCTATGTCCGAAAGCACCGTCCTTGTCCTCGGCTCCGACCCGCCCCCGAAACTGGACCGGCTAGCCGGCCGGGCCCGGCTGGTGTACGCCGACGACAAGACCTTCGCCGACCAACTGCCGCACGCGGACGTGGTCCTGGCGTGGGACTTCACCTCCGACGCCATCCGGGACGCCTGGCCCGGCGGCGGCCCGCGCCCCGTCTGGGTGCACACCGCGAGCGCGGGCGTGGACCGGCTGATGTGCCCGGAGCTGGCTGCGGACGAGACCCTGGTGACCAACGCGCGCGGCGTCTTCGAGCAGCCCATCGCCGAGTACGTGGCCGGACTGGTGATCGCCATGGCCAAGGACTTCTACGGAAGTTGGGAGCTCCAGCGGCAGCGGCGCTGGCGGCACCGGGAGACGCTGCGGGTGGCGGGCAGCCGCGCCGTCGTGGTGGGCTCGGGGCCGATCGGCCGGGCCATCGGCCGGACACTGCTGGCACTGGGTGTCAGGGTGGACCTGGTCGGGCGGCGGGAACGTACGGACGATCCCGACTTCGGCCGGGTGCACGCCGGCGGCGCGCTGCACGGTCTGCTGGGCACGGCCGACTGGGTGGTGTGCGCGGCGCCGCTGACCGAGGAGACGCGCGGCATGTTCGACCGGGCCGCCTTCGGCCGGATGCGGCAGCGGGCCCGCTTCATCAACGTGGCCCGCGGGCCGCTCGTCGTCGAGGACGACCTGGTGGCGGCCCTACGGGAGTGGCGTATCGCGGCGGCGGCCCTGGACGTCTTCGAGCACGAGCCGCTGACCGCGGACAGCACCCTGTGGGACGTGCCGCACCTGATCGTCTCCCCGCACATGAGCGGCGACACGCTGGGCTGGCGGGACGCGCTGGCCGAGCAGTTCGCGGACAACTTCGACCGGTGGGCGGCGGGCGAGCCGCTCACCAATGTGGTGGACAAGCGGCTGGGCTACGTACCGGGCTCCTGATCTTCCGGGACCGTGGAGGCGGACTGTTCGTGGATGGAGGTCGGGATGGCTGAGGTGACGGAGCTGGCGGACTGCTCGGCGGTGCGGCTGGTCGCCGGGTACGCGGCGGGCGAGTTCTCGCCGGTCGAAGCGGTGCAGGCGGTGCTGGAGCGCGCCGCGTGGGCGCAGGAGCGGGTGAACGCGTTCACCCGCATCGACGCGGACGAGGCGATGGCCGCGGCGAAGGAGTCCGAGGAACGGTGGCGGTCCGGACGGCCCGCCGGGCTGGTGGACGGGGTCCCGGCCACGGTCAAGGACCTGCTGCTGACCCGCGGGGTGCCGACGCTGCGCGGCTCGCACACGGTGCGTGAGGAGGGGGCGGTCTGGGACGCGGATGCGCCGGCGGTGGCGCGGCTGCGCGAGCACGGCGCGGTGTTCGTGGGCAAGACCACCACGCCCGAGTTCGGGTGGAAGGGCGTCACGGACAGTCCGCGGCACGGGGTGACGGGCAATCCGTACGATCCGTCCCGTACGGCGGGCGGTTCCAGCGGCGGCGGCGCGGCGGCCGTGGCGCTCGGCGTGGGGCCGCTGAGCCTGGGCACGGACGGCGGCGGGTCGGTGCGCATCCCCGGGTCCTTCTGCGGGATCTTCGCGCTGAAGCCGACGTACGGGCGGGTGCCGCTGTTTCCGGCGAGTCCGTTCGGGACGCTGGCGCACGTCGGGCCGATGGCCCGGGACGCGGCCGACGCGGCGCTGCTGATGGACGTGATCACCGGAGCGGACTGGCGGGACTGGTCGCAGCTCCCGCCGCCCGCCGGGTCCTTCCGGGCGGGGCTGGACCGGCCGGTGGCCGGGCTGCGGGTGGCCTACAGCCCGTCGCTGGGCTGGGACGTGCCGGTACGCCCGGAGGTCGCCGCGGCGGTACGGCGCGCGGTGGACCGGCTCGCCGAGCTGGGCGCGGAGGTCGAGGAGACCGACCCGGGCATCGCGGACCCGGTGGAGGAGTTCCACACGCTGTGGTTCAGCGGCGCGGCGCGGGTGGTGCAGCACCTGAGCCATGCGCAGCGGGAGCTGCTCGACCCGGGGCTGCGGGAGATCTGTGCGGAGGGCGCGCGGCGCAGCGCGCTGGACTACCTGGCGGCGGTGGACGTGCGGATGGCGCTGGGCCTGGCGATGGGCCGCTTCCACAGTACGTACGACCTGATCGTGACGCCGACCGAGCCGATCACCGCCTTCGAGGCGGGGGCCGAGGTGCCGGCCGGTTCCGGGCACACCCGCTGGACGGGCTGGACGCCGTTCACGTACCCCTTCAACATGACGCAGCAGCCCGCCGCGACCGTGCCGTGCGGCGTGGACGGGGACGGGCTGCCGATCGGGGTGCAGCTGGTGGGCGCGCGGCACGCGGACGCGCTGGTGCTGCGCGCCGCGCACGCCCTTTACACGTCGGGCGCCGCGGACCTGCCCGCGCCGCCTACGCCCGGCGGAAGCTGAGGGTCTCCCCCAGCGCGCCGGCGCGCCACAGGTCCTGGCAGGCGTCGGCCATCCGGTCCAGGCCGTCCACCACCGAGCCCCACACGATGCCCGGCACCCAGCCCGCGTCACCGTTGATCAGCAGGTTGTTGCGCTCGTAGAACAGCGCGAGGTCGACGACGGTGGCGCGGCCCTGGTGCTTGGCCTGGCTCTCGTAACCGTACGAGGCGGTGCCCAACTGGGTGTCGGTGAAGGTGAAGTAGCACAGGTCACCGGGGATGGGCGTGATGGTCGGGTTCTCCAGAGGGGGCTCCTCCGGAGCGAACGGCGGGACGAGGGCGTAGATCTCGTTGCGGGCGTACTTGGCGTGGTAGACGTCGCCGCCGAGCGGCAGGGCGTCCCAGACGGCCTTGCAGGTGACCGGCGCGCGGTCGTCGAGCAGCTCGGCGGTGCAGCTCACGCCCCGCTTGTCGAGGGAGACTTCGATGAAACGGTCGGCCATGGTGCCTCCTAACGGTGCTTTGCGGCTCCATGGTGGACCAGCGGGAGGCGCGATGCACACGGCAACTCCGGACGCGGTATGCGACTCCTTCCCCGCGGCCCGCGGCGGCTGACGACCGTCGTCAACAAGCCGCCCGCGTAACGGGTTTCGCACTCTCGAACGGGTGGCTCATGCACACATGACCGGCATGCGCCACGGCCTCGCACCGCTTGCATCAAGGGCCGGAAACGATTGGCATATCTTCAACGAGTCCGGGTAGCCACGCGCCCATGGCTCCACCACAGGGGAACAGCTCAGGAAACACCGCATCAGGGTTCCGCCGCCGCTCTCTGCTCGCAGGAGCGGCGGCGCTGGGTTTGACGGGGACGCTGGGAGCGACCGCCGGTTGCTCGCGAGTGGACATCACCGGAGCTACGGACGGGGGACACCTACTTGACGATCTGCGCGGCAAGAACGTCGTACGGATGGGCATCGCCAGCGAGCCGCCGTACGCGTCGATCAACAGCCAGGGCGAGCTGACCGGCGAGGCGCCTGCCGTCGCCCGGGCCATCTTCCAGCGGCTGGGGGTGCGCTCCTTCGAGCCGGTGCCGGTCGAGTTCGGCGCGCTCGTGCCCGGCCTGCACTCCTTCCAGTACGACGTGATCGTGGCGGGCATGTTCATCAACAAGGCCCGCTGCCAGGCCGTGCTCTTCTCCGACCCGGACTACGAGTCGAAGGACGGCTTCCTCGTGCCGAAGGGCAACCCGAAGAAGATCAAGTCGTACGAGGACGTGGCCAGGGGCGGCTTCCGCATGGGCACCGGCATCGGGTACGCGGAGATCGACTACGCGGTCGGCAACGGCGTCGCCAAGGGGAAGATCCAGACGTACGGCGACCAGATCGCCGGCATGGAGGCGCTGGAGGCGGACCGCATCGACTGCTTCGCCGGCACCGCGCTGACCATGATGGAGGCGCTGAAGACCGGCAAGCACCCCAAGGTGGAGATGACCCGCCCCTTCACGCCGGAGGTGGACGGCAAACCCCAGCGGGACGGCGGCGGATACGGCTTCCGGATCGGCGAGACGAAGCTGCGGGACGCCTTCAACGGCGAGCTGCACAAGATGAAGAGGAGCGGCGAACTTCTGCGCATCGCCCGGCCCTTCGGGTTCACCGAGGAGTTCATGACCGACCTCACGGCGAAGGAGCTCTGTGCCCGGTGACCGGAGCGTTGTGGGAACTGTTCTTCAAAGGGGTCTGGATCACCGTCCAGCTGATGGTCTACAGCGCCGTGCTGGCCGCCGTCGTCGCCTTCGGCATCGGCCTGGCCCGCTCCTCCCGGCTGTGGATCGTGCGCTTCCTGTCCGGTGTGTACGTGGAGTTCTTCCGCGGCACCTCGGCGCTGGTCCTGATGTTCTGGCTGTTCTTCGCGCTGCCGCTGCTGGGCTGGCAGCTGGCCGGCCTCTGGGCGGGCACCCTGGCGCTCGGCCTGTCCTACGGGGCGTACGGTTCCGAGGTCGTACGCGGCTCCATCCAGGCGGTGGCGCCCGCCCAGCGTGAGGCGGCGATCGCGCTGAGCTTCACGCCGTGGCAGCGGATGCGCAAGGTCATCCTGCCGCAGGCCGTGCCGGAGATGATGCCGCCGTTCAACAACCTGCTGATCGAGCTGCTCAAGGGCACCGCGCTGGCCTCGCTGCTGTCGATCGGGGAGCTGACCTTCCAGGCCAAGCTGGCCCGGCTCTCCACAGGCCAGAGCGCCCAGGTCTACGGAATCATCCTGGTCCTGTATTTCGTGATCGCGTTCGTGGTGACCCGGATCATGCGCCTCCTGGAGCGCCGGGCCAAGGCGTCGATCGGCCGCGCGCCGGAGAAGTCCGGCTGGTTCTCGCGGCGGCTGCCGATCACGAAGCAGGGCCCGCAGGTGATCACCGCTCCCGGAGGTAAGCCGTGAACAACTGGTCATGGGAGTACGTCGGCGACATCCTGCCCGACCTGCTCAGCGGCCTGTGGATCACCGTGCAGGCGACGCTGCTCGGCTCGCTGGTGGCGTTCGTGCTCGGCCTGGTGTGGGCCCTGCTGCTGCGCTCCCCCAGCCGCTGGGTGACGTGGCCGGTCAGCATCGTCGTGGAGTTCGTACGGAACACACCGCTGCTGGTCCAGCTCTTCTTCCTCTTCTTCGTGCTGCCGGCCTGGGGGCTGACCTTCAACCCGCTGACCACCGGCGTCATCGGTCTGGGGCTGCACTATTCGACGTACACCGCCGAGGTCTACCGGGCGGGCATCGACGGCGTCCCGGAGGGCCAGTGGGAGGCGGCGACGGCGCTGAGCCTGCCGCGCCGGCGCACCTGGACCGCGGTGATCCTGCCGCAGGCGTTCCGCCGCGTGGTCCCGGCGCTCGGCAACTACGTCATCGCGATGTTCAAGGACACGCCGATGCTGGCCGCCATCACCGTCGCGGACCTGCTCTTCCAGGCGAACAGCATCAGCGCGGCCACCTTCGACTACATGGAGCCGATCACGGTCGTCGGCGTCCTGTTCGTCGTGATCTCCTACCCCACCTCCCTTCTCCTGCGAGTCCTGGAGCGTCGCCTTGTCCGCTGACAGCAACCCCACCCGGCCCGCGCAGCCCACGGTCGGCACCGAGGAGGACGGGCCCGAGTTGGTCCGCTTCGACCGGGTCACCAAGCGCTTCGGCGCGCACACCGTCCTGGACTCGCTGGACATGACGGTCTACTCCGGCAAGCACGTGACGCTGATCGGCCCCTCCGGGTCGGGCAAGACCACGATCCTGCGGCTGCTGATGACGCTGCTGAAGCCGGAGGAGGGAAAGATAAAGGTCGGTGACGCCTACCTCACCCATGAGGAGAAGAACGGCAAGCTCGTGCCGGCGAGCGAGAAGCACTGCCGGGAGGTCCGCAAGAACATCGGGATGGTATTCCAGCAGTTCAACCTCTTCCCCAACATGAAGGTGCTGCGCAACATCACCGAGGCGCCGGTGCACGTGCTGGGCCTGGACAAGGCCGCCGCCGAGGAACGGGCCCGGGGGCTGCTGGACCTGGTGGGCCTGACCCAGCACATCGACAAGTACCCGTCACAGCTCTCCGGCGGCCAGCAGCAGCGGGTCGCCATCGCGCGCGCCCTGGCCATGCGGCCGCAGGTGCTGCTGCTGGACGAGGTGACCAGCGCGCTCGACCCGGAGCTGGTGGCCGGTGTCCTGGACGTCCTGCGCGACATCGCCCACACCACCGACATCACCATGCTCTGCGTGACCCATGAGATGAACTTCGCGCGGGACATCTCCGACTGCGTGATGATGTTCGACCAGGGGCGGGTGATCGAGTTCGGGACGCCGGAGAAGATCTTCAGCGAGCCGGAGAACGACCGCACGCGGGAGTTTCTGAGCGCGGTCCTCTGAAGGTGCGGTCCGCCGCCGGGCGGCGTCCGGGAGCGGCTGCGGCCGTGGCCCCGGGCGCCGGACCCGGCCTCCGCCGCGCACGGAATGACGTGGGCATATGCCGCAGGACCACGCCCCAGTACAGCTGCGTGGCCTGACCCCCTTTTCGGTCAAGACCCCCTCCGGCGGGAGGCTTTGACCGCTATCGTGGTACGTGCCTCGCCGCCCGGGAACGGCCGGTTCTGCTCGACCACCGTGACCGCCGGCGACGGCAGCGACGCAAACGGTCACAACCTGCTAGGGGGACACCGTGGCGCTGAAGCCCGAGCCGACCGCGCCGTTCCACTCGGTGCAGTACGCCCTCCGCGTGCTCGAAACCGTCGCCCGGCACGCCGACGGCGTGTCGGACGTCCAGATAGCCCGCGAGACCGGCCTGCCGACCGGGCACCTCGCCCACATGCTCGCGATGCTGCGCCGCGAGGGCTATGTCGCGCAGGTCACCGACGGTGCGTACGTCGTCGGCGAGTCACTCGTCCTGCTCGGTTCCGGCGGCGGCCGCGAGGAGGCGCTGCACGACAAGCTGCAGCGCACCCTCGTCGAGCTGCGTGACTCGGTGGGCGCGGCGGTCTACATCAGCCGCTACATCGACGGCGAGGTCAAGATCCTGCACTACGCCGACGGACCGCGGGCCCCCAAGGTCAACGAGTGGGCGGAATTCCGCCGTACGGCACATGCCAGCGCGGTCGGCAAGTGCCTGCTGGCGCAGCTGGACCACGACGGCCGGATGGACCACCTCTCCCGCCACAAGACCGCCCGGCTCACCTCCCGCACGATCACCAACGAGAAGGTGCTCTTCCACAAGCTGGACAGCCAGCCGCCGACGGTCCCGATGCTGGACCTGCAGGAGTACGCGGTGGGCACGGTCTGCGCGGCCGTGCCGATCACGGCGGGTTCCACGGTCGGCTGCCTGGCCCTGTCGCTGCCGCTGGAGCACGCCCACCGGCTGCGGCAGGCCGCCGACACGCTGAACCGGCGGGCGGCTCCGGTGCTGCTGTCGCTGACGCTCTGATCCCGGGGCTCCCCGGCCTCCGGCGGGGCGGCCGGTGCGGTGGTCGGAAGCACCCCTTCGGACCAGGTAGTATTTCTTTTGTCAGCGCGCGCCGCTAGCTCAGTTGGTTAGAGCAGCTGACTCTTAATCAGCGGGTCCGGGGTTCGAGTCCCTGGCGGCGCACCTGGGAGTGGGCCTCTCGGAGCACAGCTTCGAGAGGCCCACTCGTGTTTTCCGTACCGTTCACGCGGTCCGCCGCGCGGCAGGCCGCGCCGCTGTGCTCAGTACTGCACGTCCGAGCAGGCGTAGAACGCGTTCCCGGTGTCGGCGATCGTCCAGACGCCGACGATCAGATGCCTGCCGGTCTTCCCGCCGGGCAGCGTGCCCTGGTGGGTGTACGTGTAGGGCGGCTGCTGCCCGTTGTAGGGGACGGTCAGGAACGGGGTGAGCTCCAGGTCCGCCCGGGTCAGGGGGCGGCTGGGGTTCCAGCCGTTCCTGGTCATGTAGTAGCGGAAGTCCGTGGTGCGGTGCGGGGCGGTGAAGCGCCAGCGGAAGGTGTACGAGCCCGCGCTCACCTTGGTCGCCGGCCACTGGCCGGCGCGCGGGTCGTCCAGCTCCTTGAAGCGGCTGTTGCCGCCGGAGCAGATCTTTCCGTCGGCAGGGCCGCCGTTCGGGAAGCCCTTGGGGCCCTCGACGCTCTGCGGCTCCCACTGGATCGCGCCGCAGTTCTTGACGGTGCCGTCGGCGCACAGTTTCTGTCTGCTGACGGGGGCGTCGGTGTAGCCGTGGCTGCCCGCGCCGCTCGTCGACAGGACGGTCGCGCCGATGATGCCCAGGCCGATGACGGCCGTACTGATCCTTTTGCGCATGGTCGCTCCCGGAACATGAGGGGGTGGTTCCTGCGAGCCGAGTGCACTGCGGTCCAGACCAACCAGCAGAATATTCCTGCCGGTCGGTGCTGCCTAGGGGAGGCGGGCCGGCGGATGCGGGCGGGGCCGCGGGAGGGAGCGGGCGGTACGGGCGAAGGGGGCGGAGGGGCCTCCCCGGAGGAAGGACAGGGAGGCCCGTGGCGGCTCCGGCGCCGTGCGGTGTTACGACAGGCTGACGTCGGAGCAGGCGTAGAACGCGTTACCGGTGTCGGCGATGTTCCAGACGCCGAGGATGATGTGGTGGCCGTGCTTCTGGGTGGGCACCGTGCCCTGGTGCTGCACGGTGGCGGCCGGCTGCCGCCCGCCCATCGGCACCGTCACGAACGGCTCGGGTTCGAGGTCCGCGCGGGTGAGCGGCTTGCTCGGGTCGTAGCCGTCCTTGGTGATGTAGTACCGGAAGTCGGTGGTGGCGTGCCGGGCCGTCAGGCGCCACTGGAAGGTGTAGCCCTGGCCGCCCTTGAGGCTGGTGGCGGGCCACTGGCCGCCGCGCGGGTCGTCCAGCTCCTTGAACCCGCTGTTGCCGCCGGAGCAGATCTTTCCGTCGGCGGGGCCCGCGGCCGGGAAGCCCTTGGGGCCCTCGACGCTCTGCGGCTCGTACTGGATCGCGCCGCAGTTCTTGACGGTGCCCTTGGCGCAGAGCGCCTGGCGGCTGGGGGGTGCGTCGCTGTAGCCGTGGCTGGAAGCGCTGCCCGTGGCGAACAGGGACACTCCGGCGATGCCGAGACCGACCACGGCAGCGCTGAGCTTCTTACGCATGTGGTGCTCCTGAAGAACGAGGGGGTGTTCCATGAGCTGCTGACGTGCGCACTGTGCGGTCTAGACCAAACGGCAGCGTAGTGACGCTGCATGGACATGTCCAGACCAATAACAAGCGGACGTGCGGTGACCACTTCGCGTACGGCCGCCCCGACAGCACCCGCGAGATCACGCCACGGCGTTCAGCCGCCGATGGTCCCCGTCCGCGTGCGCCGCGCAGTGCACCAGCCCCGCGTACGTACGCCGCAGCGCGATCAGCGATTCCTGCGCCTCACGGTAGAGCGCGGCCTGCGGACCGCCGCGGTGCGCGAGGGTGCGTACGGGTGCGCAGTGCCGGTCCAGTGCGGTCAGCCAGGCGCGGTGCGCGGCCGGCAGATGACGGCGCAACTGGTGCCTGCCGTTCTCCCCCACCCGGCGGCCGCCCGTACCGAGCACCGCTTCGGCCGCCAGGAACACCGGCGGCTCCAGCGCCCGCTGCGCCGCGAGGGCGGCGAGCACCGCGCCCTGCCGTGCGGGAGCCGGGGCCGCCCGCAGACCCGCCGCCTCGCTCCGCAGCTGATCGCGCAGCGCGAGCTGGATACGCACCAGGCGGCGCAGCGCCGTACGGGTGGACGCGCCCCCGGGATCGCGCCCGGCGAGCGTCCCGGCCAGCCGGAACAGCCAGATGCCGTGCGCCTCCAGGCGGGTGGTGGCCAGCATCAGCCGGTCCAGCCGGCCGAGCGGCTGCCCCGGCGGCGACCAGCGCACGACGGGGACCAGCGCCTCCGTACGGGCCAGCTGGTCGATGGGCAGGTGGCGGCGCGGCTTGCGCTCCGGGGCCCAGTTCAGCAGGGCGAGTGTGGGCAGTCCGACGAACTGCTGGTGGTCGATGCGGTGCGCGACGGCCGACCACAGGTCGAGGAAGGCGGCGTCAGCGGTGCGGGAGGCCGGGGCGAGCGGGTCCAGAGCGCTCCAGCCACAGGCCGCCGCGATCACCGCCACCCGCAGGGACGCGGCGTCGGCGTTGCGCGGCGACAGGCGCGAGACGCGCTGCCGCAGCGCCGTCAGGTCGCCGTCCCGCCCCGCCCTGGCGACCAGGCCGCGGGCGGTGTCCAGGTCCGGCGCGGTGGCGGCCGCGCCGGCCAGTTCACCCAGCAGCGCCCAGGTGCCGGCCATGGTCCGTACGGGCGGCCGCTCGGGCAGGAAGCCGTGGGCAGCCAGGTCGGACGTCCATACGGGTGGGGCGGGAGCGGGTACGGCGGAGGCAGGTACAGCGGGGGCGGTCACGGCGGGGGCGGGGCCCGGTGCGGCGGAGGCGGATATCGCAGGGTCGGATATCGCGGGGGTGGGGCCCGCGGACGGTTCGCCGGGCGGGGCCGGAAGAGTGGTGGGCACTGTCGGCGCCATGGCGGTCGGCCTTTCTTGACGAGCGGGCCCGCGCGGCGGCGGGCTGCGGACGGGCTGCGCGGTCAGCCGACCCGGCCGTACAAGGTGGGGCGGTAGGAGGAGAAGGACGAGATCCGGACCGACCGGCCGGACCGCGGCGCCTCCAGGTACTGGCCGCCGCCGAGGTAGATCGCCACGTGATGGACGCCGGACGAAGAGCCGTTGGTCGACCAGAAGACCAGGTCGCCGCGGCGCAGCTGGGACCGCGTGACCGGTTCGGCGGCGCGGTACTGGGCGTCGGCGACCCTGGGCAGCGAGATGCCCGCGCGCTGGTACGCCTGCTGGACCAGCCCGGAGCAGTCGAACGCGGACGGGCCGTTGCCGCCCCACGCGTAGGGCTTGCCGATCTGGGCCATCGCCCACCGGATCGCGGCCTCGGTGCCGTACCGGGTGGGGGTGCCCTTGCCGCTCCCGCCGTCGGAGCCCGGACCGGTCCCGCTGGGCGCGTCGTCGCCCGGATCACCGGCCCTGCCGGTACGGGCCTCGTAGCGGTCACGGTGGCTGGTCCACCACCAGCTGCCGCCCTGCTGGTACCAGTACACCCGGTCGACGGCGTCCCAGCCGGACCGGCCCCGGAAGGTGGGGTCGGGGTTGTGGCCGCGCGCGCCCGTACCGGCCGCAGCCGACCCGGAGGACGCGGCCGGGGCCGTGCCGGACCTGCCGCCCGTACCGCCCGCGTGCCGCGCGTACTTCCCGTGGTGGCTGGTCCAGCGCCACCAGCCGGTGGCGTCCCGGTACCAGTACTTCACACCGTCCCAGCCCGCGTGCCGGGGCGCCGGTTCGGCGCCCGCCGAACCCGCCGCCGTACCGACCAGTGTCACCGCGCCCACCGCCGCCGCGATCGCGCCCCGCACCGTGCACCGTGCCCGGCTGCCGCCGTTGCGCGCCGCGGAATCGACCGCGGCCCCGCTGCAGAAGGCGCACCCGCAGTCGGCTCCGACGACCTCGAAGAACACCGGTGTCCGCATCCCGCTGCCTGCCTCTCCGCTGTGTCAGCTCTTGCCCGCGGCGCTGCCGCGCGCCGTGTAGAAGGCCACGGTCAAGTCCTTGACCAGGGCCTTTCGTTCGTAGTCGTCCAGCTCCACCAGCCCTCTGCTGGTCAGTCGGCGAACGGTGTCGTCGACCGCGTCCACGACCGAGGTCAGCACGCTGTCGCGGTGCTTGGCGTCGATCGCCGCGATCTGCCGGCGCTGCATGGCCGCCGCCACCTCCGGCGCGTACTCGATCCGGGTCGGCTGGACCGAGAAGACCTCGATGCCGACCGGACGGCAGTCGGCGGACAGCACCTCGGTGAGGGCCTCGCCGACCGCCTGCGAGTCGCGCAGGGTCGGCGCCTCCTCGTGGAAGGCGTCCGCCGGGAGCTGTGACAGCACCCGCGCCATCGCCGACTCCACCTGTTCCCGCAGGTAGGCGGTGTGGTCGCGGACGCTGAGCAGGGCCCGCGCGGTGTCCCTGACCCGCCACACGACGAGCACCACGACGCGCAGCTGGATGCCCTCCGCGTCCACCGCCGGCATCGCCTCGCTGCGCCAGTGCCGCAGCCGTACGTCGACCCGGCGGCGCAGCATCAGCGGGCTGATCCACACCAGACCGGTCCGGCGCACGCTGCCGCGGTAGCGCCCGAAGAGGCTGAGCACCCAGGCGCTGCCGACCCGCCCGCGGGCCAGCCCGCCGAAGGCGTACACCGCCAGCACGCCGCCGAGACCGGCCACGGCCCACTCCCACAGGTGCGGCGAGGTCCGGATGCCGATATCCAGGCCGAGGGCCCGGACCACTGAGGGGGGCAGCATCCCCCGCCACCACAGGAACGCCACGGAGCCGGCGATCGCCAGCAGACCGGCGAACAGGGCCAGCCAGCCGGACAGCGAGAAGCCGCGCCGCTCGGTCACGCCGGAGTCCTCATCGGGCGCGCAGCGCACGCCGGCCTCCTGGACATCGCGGAACCATGAGGGCCTGCCGCCCGCTTCCCGGCCGCCGCGTGGGGCGGGGCCGTCCTCCGTGCGGGCACGGCTGCCCGCGTCGACCACCCCGAGGGCGCCGTCGAGCGCGGCGCGTTCGGCGGTGTCCAGCAGGTCGGTCGCGGCGGTGATACCGGCCACGGCGGTATCGGCGGAGGTGCTGGGGGCCGGCTGCTGATCCGGCGCCAGGGCCGTGATGCGCGGCTGCCGGGCGGTGTCCGCCTCGGCGGACGTGGTGCCGGCGTCCGGCTCGGCGCGGAAGAGCATGTCCATGGGGATGCTCTCGCCGTGCCCGGCGGGCCGCAGGCGTGCGGACCAGGGGGGAGGGGCGGTTCCGTTCGGCGTGCCGGCCGCGGAGCCAGTAGTTGCCGACCCGCCATCAGCATGGACTTCATGCGGGCCGGCTGAGGGGGCATCAGCAGCAGTTACCGCTTCACGTGCCGCCGCCTCCTCCCCCGCCGCGGCCGTCCCCGGTGTCGCGCCCGCGGGCGTCGTCCCGTTCTCGGTGTCCGCTGTCCCGGTGTCCGCTTTCCCGGTGTCCGCTGTCTCGGTCTTCGTCGCCATCGTGCGCTCCGTCATCAAAAGAGTCGCCGCCATGTCTCGGGGCCGGGGTAGCCGTCGGCGTCCCGGCCGGTCCAGCCCTGGGCCCGCTGGAACGCCTCGACGTTGCGGCGGTCCGCCTCCGTCCACCGGGGTCCGGGGCCGGAGCTGTAGTACTTGCCGAAACCCTTGCTCACCAGCTGTTTTCCGAGGCTGGTGACATATCCGTTGGTCTGTCCCGGCCGGAACCAGCCCCGGCCGGGGAACGCCGTGGTGCCACCTCCGGCGGAGCTGCCGATGTCCCGGCCCGCGCCGTTGACCAGGTACGACCAGGTCTCCGGGCCCGGGATGCCGTCCGCCTCCGCACCGGTCCAGCCCTGGGCCCGCTGGAACGCCTCGGTGGCCCGGCGGTCCGCCTCGCTCCAGCGCGGGCCCGGCCCTGTCGTGTAGAACCGGCCGCCGCCGCGTTCCACCAGCATCCGGCCCAGCCGGGTGACGTACGCGTTGTCCGCGCCCGGCCCGAATTTCCCGGCGCCGGGAAACACCGACGTACCGCTGCCCGGATCGCCGCCCGGATCGCCGCCTTCGGCCAGGCCCCGGTATCGATAGGCGAGGTACCGCGTGGAATTGCTCCAATAGGCGTACGGCGTGGACCGTTTCACCGTGTGCGGCCGGGTCTGCTCGTAGGCGATGTAACGCGTACGGGAGGAGTCGGCCCAGCCGCCGAAAATGGTGGCGTGGGAGCCGGCGCCCGGATTTCCGGGATTGTGGAAGAGCAGCATGTCGCCGGGCCGCAGTTCGCTCTTCGTTATACGGGTGCCGTACTGGGCCAGGCTCCCGGTCCACTGGTTGCGGCCGAGATTCCAGGCCATCGAGATGAATCCGGAGCAGTCCTGGCGGTAACCGTCCGACCAGTAGCGATTCATGTGGTACGGGACCTGGGCGCTGACCCAGCGCTGGGCCCGCGCGATGATCTCGTTGCGGGTGAGGGGCCGGGGCGCGGCGGCGGCCACGGCGCGGCCACGCCCGCTGCCCGTTCCGCCGTACAGCCCGCTGACCTGCCCCTGTGGGGTCGCGCCCGAGGTCAGGGAGAGGGCCGGGGTGTCCGGCCCGGTGGTCCGCGAGCGGCCGGGGCCGAGGGCCACGGCGGGGGTGAGCAGGGCCCGCTCGCGGCCGGCCGCCGTGCCCGTACCGGTCCCGGCGCCGAGCGCCGCGGCCGCCCCGGATCCGGAAACGCCGCTGCTCAGGACCGTTCCGGCGGTCGCCACGAGGACCAGAGCGCGGCGGGCGCCGTGCGCGGCGGGGTGGCCGCCGTCCCGGACCGCGAGCGCGTGCTGGAGGGTGCGCCGCTCCTGGGCGCAGCCGCCGCAGGGGCAGCCGTCCGCGGGGTCGAATTCCACGAATCCCGGCACTGCCATTCCCGTTCCCCTCCAGGCTCGGTCCGTTCCCGTTCGGCTTCGCACGTGCGACAGCTTCTCAACTGGTAGGCGATATCGCATGTTGACGGGGCAACTGATGATCATCCATTACGAAAGCATACTCACAGACCAAATCGGTCATCCGGCTCGACGAAGGTCCCGAGATCACGGGACTTTCGCCCCGCCGGCCCGCGGAATCCGGCACGGCGCCAACACTCCCCGGACGGACGCATAACCGGGTGACGCAGGTCACACATTCGGCGGGCGCGGACGGCCGGGCAGGTGGTCAGGAGCACCCCTGGAGTTCGTGTAAAGTTTTCCACGTCAGCGCGCGCCGCTAGCTCAGTTGGTTAGAGCAGCTGACTCTTAATCAGCGGGTCCGGGGTTCGAGTCCCTGGCGGCGCACGTCACACCGAGGCCTCTCGCAGCTGCGAGAGGCCTCGGTGCTTTCCGCACCCCGCCCGGCCCCTCCCCGCCACCTCCCGGGCCGCCGCCCGTCGCTATCCGCCGCCGGGCCGGTGCATCGCTGGTCAAAACGGTGATCGGGGTGCACAGTCGCACAATGGCGCGCGACAACCAGGAGCGGATCAAGAAGCTCATCATCGACCGGCGGCTGGCCCCCGGGGCGCCGCTGCCCACCGAGACGGAACTGATGGAGCTGCTCGGGGTCAGCCGGAACTCCGTCCGCGAGGCGCTCAAGGCGTTGCAGGCGATGGGCATCGTGGAGATCCGGCACGGCTTCGGCACGTACGTCGGCCCGATGTCGATGGCCCCGATCACCGAGGGGCTGGCCTTCCGTACGGTGGCCGGCCACTACCGGGGCGAGGACAGCCTGCTCCAGCTGCTGGAGCTGCGCGAGGCGGTGGAGACCGGGCTGATCGCCCGGCTGGCGGGCCAGGTACCGGAGGCCGCGCTCGCGGAGCCGGCCGAGCTGGTGGAGCGGATGGCGGCGGAGGCGGCGGAGGGCGCGGTGCGGGCCGACACCGACCGGGCCTTTCATGCCGCGCTCTACCGGGGACTGGACAACCCTCTGCTGAGCGAGGTGCTGGACGCGTTCTGGGAGGCGTTCCACCGCGTACGGACGGACCTGGCCGGTCTGGGGGCCGACCCGCGGATCACCCACCGCCAGCACGCGGAGATCCTCGCGGCGGTACGCGACGGTGACGCGCGGCGGGCCGAGCAGGCCGTACGCAGCCATTTCGACAACATCCGCCAACGGCTGCGCAGTTCAGGTCCAAAATAATGCCCCCTCCGACCTGACCCGTCCATCAATGCACTCGCATGTCCGGTAAACTCCTCGTTTCACCCTTGCGATCAAGATATGAGCTTCGAGACCCTGACGGGACACTGGAGCCCAAGTGAGCCTGTGCACGCTCAAGTTGGGGGACATGCCGGTTGCGGTGAGTGTGGGAGCGGGGACCCCGCTGCACGGGACGCGAGTCGGAGCGGGAATCATGCAACCGGAAGACGGCCGTCCTACGTCTACGACGTAGGCGGCCGACACCATTTGCGCCCGGGTCGGTCGAGGGGGGCCGAAGCTCGGGCCAGGAGAAGACGGGCACGCAGCCAGCATGCGTGCCGGGGGGATGGACTCATGACGTCGCCGCCTACCGGCGCCCGGCAGGAGAACCAGTACGACCCGTCCGCTACGACGCGCCTGCGCGTGCCGCACCACCACCGGCCGCGCCGGCCGCAGCGCAAACCGCTGCCGCGCTACGACTACGAGCACTACAGCCGCCTCGCCGGGCCGCTCACCCAGCCGGATCCCGACAAGCCCTACACAGTGCGCTACCGCAGCCTGCTGGCGGACGAACCGCACCGAATACGCGCGGCGTTACTGCTCGGCGCCGCTCCCCTGCTCTCGCTCGGCCTGCTCGCCTGGCTGATGCAGCCGGCCCACTGGACCGAACGCGACCACCCCGCCCACGACTTCCTGCCGGTGCTGGACATCGTCATGCTGGTCTCGATCGGACTGATCGAGTTCTTCCGGTGCATGAACGTGCTGTCCAACGCCCACGCCACCCTCGTGGCCCGCGACCCCATCCCGGTCGTCCCCGAACACGGCACCCGCGTCGCCTTCCTGACCTCCTTCGTGCCCGGCAAGGAGCCGCTGGAGATGGTCACCAAGACGCTGGAGGCGGCCGTCAGGATCCGCCACCGCGGCCTGCTGCACGTCTGGCTCCTCGACGAGGGCGACGACCCGGACGTCAAAGCGGTCTGCGAGCGCCTGGGCGTCCACCACTTCACCCGCAAGGGCATCCCGCAGTGGAACCAGGCAAAGGGACCGCACCGCGCCAAGACCAAGCACGGCAACTACAACGCCTGGCTCCAGGCGCACGGTGACGCCTACGACTACTTCGCCTCCGTCGACACCGACCACGTGCCGCTGCCCAACTACCTGGAGCGGATGCTCGGTTTCTTCCGCGACCCGGACGTCGGCTTCGTCATCGGACCCCAGGTGTACGGCAATTACGACACGTTCGTCACCAAGGCGGCCGAGTCCCAGCAGTTCCTCTTCCACGCGCTGATCCAGCGGGCCGGCAACCGCTACGGCGCGCCCATGTTCGTCGGCACCTCCAACGCCGTACGCATCAGGGCCCTGAAACAGATCGGCGGCCTGTACGACTCGATCACCGAGGACATGGCGACCGGCTTCGAGATGCACCGCCACCGCAACCCGGAAACCGGCCGGAAGTGGCGCTCGGTCTACACCCCCGACGTGCTCGCGGTCGGCGAAGGCCCCACCGCCTGGACGGACTTCTTCACCCAGCAGCTGCGCTGGTCACGCGGGACGTACGAGACCATCCTCAAGCAGTTCTGGAAGGCCCCGTTCACCCTGCCGCCGGGCACGTTCTTCAACTACACGATGATGGTGATCTTCTACCCGATGTCCGCCATGAACTGGATTCTGGCGGCGCTCAGTTGCGCTCTGTTCCTGGGCCTGGGCGCATCGGGCGTGCAGATCGACCCGTCGGTGTGGATGATGCTGTACGGCAACGCCTCGGCGCTCCAGATCGGGCTGTACGTGTGGAACCGCCGGCACAACGTTTCGCCGCACGAGCCTGAGGGCTCCGGCGGTGTGGCCGGCATGGTGATGTCCGCGCTCTCCGCGCCGATCTACGCACGGTCGCTGTTCGACGCGGCGCTGCGCCGCAAGAGCACGTTCGTGGTGACGCCGAAGGGCGACTCCTCCAGCCCGGACACCCTGTTCGGCACGTTCAGGGTGCACCTGTTCTTCATCCTGGTCTTCGGGGGCTCGCTGGGCGCCTCGTTCTACTTCGGCCACAGCCACCCGGCGATGATCACCTGGGCCACGCTGGCGCTGCTGATCACGGCCGCGCCGGTCTTCGCCTGGCGCTGGGGCATCCGGCAGGACCGGCGCAAGAAGGCGCGGGGGGACACGCCGTCGTCCGGCGGCGGGCCGCAGCAGGCACCGCACCCGCAGCGCCGGCCCAGCTGGGCGGCGTCCGCCGGTCGCGACGCCCCCGGTGAGCCCGGGCACCGTACCGCCACCGCCGACCGGACCGCGCAGATCGCCCTTGGGGGACGTCACACATGAAGTACCGTCCGAGCCGGCGCACCCGCAGAGTCGCGATAGGCGCGGCGGTGGTGCTCGCACTGGCGGGGATGAACGGCCCGGCCCTGTTCGGATTCGTCTCGGAGCAGTACCACCAGTACAAGATCAACCAGCCCGAGTACAAGGCGGCGAACGGCCACTGGGACGTGGTGGACGTACCGCCCGAGTACAAGATCAACACAATTCACGCCGCGCTGCTGCACACCGGCAAGGTGCTGCTGGTCGCCGGGTCCGGGAACAACGCCAAGAACTTCGCGGCCAAGTCCTTCCGTACGGTCCTGTGGGACCCGGTGAAGAACACCTTCAAGAACATCCCCACCCCGAAGGACCTCTTCTGCGCGGGCCACACCCAGCTGCCGGACGGCAAGCTGCTGGTGGCCGGCGGCACCCAGCGCTACGAGAAGCTGGGCGGCGACGTGAAGAAGGCCGGCGGGCTGATGATCGTCTACAACGAGAACCCGGACGCGCCGAAGACGTTCCCGGCCGGGACGCTGTTCACCGGCAAGCAGAACGGCAAGACCTTCACCTCCAAGGACCCGGTCGTGGTCCCGCGCGCCAAGAAGAAGGCGGACCCGAAGACCGGCAAGGTCACGGTCACCCACAGCGAGGCCCGGGTCTACGTGGAGGCGCTCAAGGAGGGCCGCGAGCACTCCACCGGCGCCCAGGACAACTACCGCATCCACGGCCTGACCGGCGCCGACGCCCGCAACCTCTACGGCATCGCGCAGAAACTGTCCTTCGACAAGAAGGACTTCCAGGGGATCAAGGACTCGTTCGAGTTCGACCCGGTGGCCGAACGCTACATACCGGTCGACCCGATGAACGAGGCCCGCTGGTACCCGACGCTGACCAGCCTGGAGGACGGCAAGGTGCTGTCCACCTCGGGGCTGGACGAGATCGGCCAGGTCGTCCCGGGCAAGCAGGAGATCTACGACCCGAAGACGAAGAAGTGGACCTACCTGCCCAAACAGCGCTTCTTCCCGACCTACCCCGCCCTCTTCCTCACCGACAAGGGACGCCTGCTCTACACCGGCTCCAACGCCGGCTACGGGCCCGACAACATCGGTCGCACCCCTGGCATCTGGGACCTGAAGACCAACAAGTTCCAGGTCATCCCCGGGATGAGCGACCCGGACATCCTGGAGACCTCGATGTCCGTCCTGCTGCCGCCCGCGCAGGACCAGCGGTACATGGTGCTGGGCGGCGGCGGGGTCGGCGAGGACCCCAAGGCGACCGACAAGACCCGGCTGGTGGATCTGCACGCCGACCGGCCGCGGTTCAAGGACGGTCCGCCGCTGTACGCGAAGGCGCGCTACCCGAGCAGCGTGATCCTGCCCGACGACACGGTGCTCACCACCAACGGCTCCGGTGACTACCGGGGCCGCAGCGACAGCAACATCCTCAGCGCCGAGCTGTACGACCCGAAGGCCAACACCTCGCGGGCGGTGGCCGATCCGCTGGTGGGGCGCAACTACCACTCGGGGGCGCTGCTGCTGCCGGACGGCCGGGTGATGACGTTCGGCTCCGACTCGCTCTTCGCCGACAAGGACAACACCAAGCCCGGCGTCTTCCAGCAGCAGATCGACATCTGGACGCCGCCGTATCTCTACCGGGACTCGCGGCCCGAGTTGAAGGATCCCGGGCCGAAGACGGTGAAGCTGGGCGGCACGGCCACGTACGGGACCAAGCACGCCTCGGCCGTCAAGAAGATGCGGCTGATCCGGCCGGGTTCGTTCACGCACGTCACCAACATCGAACAGCGGTCCGTCGCGCTGGACTTCAAGGCGTCCAAGGACGGGGTCACGGTGACCCTGCCGAAGGACCCGACGCTGGTACCGCCCGGCTGGTACATGCTCAACGCCGTCGACGACCAGGGCACGCCGTCGAAGGCGGTCTGGGTGAAGGTGCCGACGGCGTCGAAGGCCGAGCTGAAGGGGCTGGGCCTGAACTGAGCCGGTGACGGCGTGCGGGGTGCTCCGGAGTTTCCGGGGCGCCCCGCACGTGCGTGCGCCGCGGCTACTTCGTGTTGCGGGCCAGCTCCAGCGCGTACTCCGGCCACCACTCGCCCGCCTTGGGACCGCCCTTGCACGTCCCGTCGGACTCGCCGGGCCGCTTTATCCACAGGTAGGCGTCCACGAGCGGGTCGCCGGTCCGGGTCGTCGGCGCCGCGCCGAGGGCGCGGCCGCGCGGATTGCACCAGTTCTCCGGGTCGTCGCCACCGGGCGCTGGGCCGTTGCCGTTGCGGCTGGTGTCGATGACGAAAGGCTTGCCGCCGACCATCGAGGAGAGCTTCTTGCCGTACTTCTTGTTCTCCTCCGTGGTCTGGAAGTTGGAGATGTTCAGCGCGAAGCCGTCGGCCCGGTCGATGCCGGCCCGCTTCAGGGGCTCCACCATGCGGCCGGGGTCCTTGATCCAGTGCGGGTTGCCGGCGTCCAGGTAGACCTTGGTGTGCGGCAGCGCCTTGAGCTTGCCGACGGCCTCCGTCAGCAGGGCGTAACGCTCCTCGTGGAACTGCTCGGGGGTGCACTTGTCCTCGATGTGCGGCAGCGCGTCGGGCTCCAGCACGACCGTCGTCGCGCGGTCGCCGATGCCCTTGATGACGCCGTCCAGCCAGGCGCGGTAGGCGTTTCCGTCCGCGGCGCCGCCCTTGGAATAGCTGCCGCAGTCGCGGTGCGGGATGTTGTACAGGACGAGCAGCGCCTCGCGGCCGGCCTTGGCCGCCGCCTCCGTGAAGCCGCGGGCCTCCCCCTCGGGGTCCTCGACACCGATCCATTCGGCCACCGGCCGCGTGGCTATCTTGTCGATCAGCCGGGCGTCGTCGGACTTGTCGCTCTTGGCGTACGTGGCGGCCTGCTGCGCCGCCTTGCCTTCCGGGTTGACCCAGTACGGCACCGTGGACTTCGGCTGCTGCCCGGGCTTGGCCCCGGCCTTGCCGTCACCCTCGCCGTCGCCGGACGACGAGAAGCACCCCGACACCAGCAGCAGCGTCCCCAACGCCGAAGCCGTGCCGAACACACCGCGCCGGCGCGCGGCGCGGCGCTCGCCCGGGGGACCGCCCCCGGATCCCCGAACACTGCCGTACATCCACTCCCCCCTCGGAGCACGGGACAAGACCGGTCCGATCCATCCTGGCACATGCCCCTCAGCCGCAGGCCGGCCTGTGGACAACCTGTTACGCCCCGCACCGCCCGGCAACGCCCGACCGAAAACGGCCGGACGAGCCGTCCCGTCACCCAACTCCCCCTAGGCGGCGTCGCACTGTAGTCCTACAGTGAACTTCAGTGTGAACTTCCTGTCGGTCCCTGGCCCCAGCCCCCGGCCGGGTCCGTGCACGCGCCTGCGTACAGGCGCGCACGCACCTCCCGCCGGCGGCAGGGCAACTCCCGCAGTCCTGGCACCCCGGCGGTCGAGGACCGGCCGGTCGGCGGCTCAAGGGGAGCGAGCCGTCGGCCGGGACCGGTCGGCCACGGCCCCCGTTCCCTCAACTCCGCGGCGGCGGCGTGACCTTGGTCAGGTATGCGTGCACGACGACGTTGGCGGTGTACGCGTCCCGCTCGCCGTCGTAGGCACCGGCGCAGGTGATCAGGCGCAGTTCCGCGCGGCCCGGCGTGTGGGCGCCGTAGACCTTGCGCGGTACGAAGTTCCTGCGGTCATAGATCTTGACGTCCTCGACGGTGAAGCGGGCGCTGCCGCCGTCCTCCCTGCGGACGTCCACCGACTGCCCCGGCTTGAGGCTGCCGAGGCGGTGGAAGACCGCGCGGCCACCGCTCGTGTCGACGTGCCCGACCAGCACCGCGGCGCCCGCCGTGCCCGGCTGCGGCCCCTTCGCGTACCAGCCGACGAGGCCGGGCGTGCGGTACGGGGGCGCGTCGACGGCGCCGGTGGCGTCCAGGCCGGTCTCCGTCACGCCCGCCCGTACGCCCAGCGCGCCGACCGAGACCTCGGTGGGGCGGCCGCCCGGCGAGGTGGCCAGGGGCGTGTGGGCGGTGGGCAGTTCCTGTTCGAGCGGGCGGCCGACGGCCGCGACGTCGCCGGTGGTCGGCGCTTTCGCCAGGTCGCCGCCGTCCGTCAGGTCCCGGCCCCACAGCCACAGTCCCAGCAGCAGCACCGCCCAGGTGACGCCGACGGCCATCCGGCCGCGGCCGGGGCCGTGCGGGTGGCGGTCCGCCACCGGGTGGTCGTCAGCCCGCATCGCCATCGCTCGATCCCTTGCGCCGGCGCCGCATCCGCAGCGCCTGTCCGGTGAGCGCGAGGAGCGCGCCCCCTGCCAGTACGAGGCCCACCGCGTAGACGCCGTCGCCCTCGTGGCTCGCGGCGGTCCGTACGGCCGCCGTCCGCGCCAGGGGGGTGCGCGGCGCCTCGGCGGACGTCCTGGTGCGGTGGCCCGCCGTCCCGGTGTGGTGTTCCTTCGCCGTACGCGCCGCGGCCGGGTGCGGGTGGGCGTGCTGGTGGGCACGCACCGCCGTCCAGCCGCCTCCGGCCCGTACCGGAGCGGTGGGGGAAGCCGGCGGACCGTGGCTGCCGAGGGGGCCGGAGGCCTCAGCCCCGGCGGCTTCTCCGGTCAGGTCCGGGTCCTCGGCCCCGGCGCCGCCGGCCGTTTCCGCGTCCGCGCCGCCGCCGCTGCCCGCCGGTGCCGGGACGACCTCGAAGCTGCCTGCGGCGCGCGCGTCCTCGCCGTCGCAGTGGACGGAGACGGCGTACGTGCCGGGGTCGGCCGTGGAGCGCACCCGCGCGTCGCCCACCAGCCCGGCGGCGACCCGCGCCAGCGGTACGGCGTCGACGAAAGCGTCCGAGGTGGCGCGGCCCGCACGGCCCGTGCAGCCGCTGACCTGGAGGGCCGCGTCGGTGCCCGGCGCGGGGGCGGACGGCGTGACCGCGACCGTGCCCGCCGCGGCACCCGGTGCCCGGCCCGTGGACGCGAGCGCGGGCCCCGGAGACAGCACCGTCACCGCCAGAGCGGCACAGAGAGTGAATCCCGGTGAGCGCATGGTGAACCTCCGAACACTTCCGAAGGTCGGCCCGGCGTCCGGATCCCGCATCCCGGTAGGGGCCGCGGCTGCGCCGTTCGGGTGAGATGCCGTGGTCCGGCGGGCGCGGGCCGGCGGGAAGCGCCGCGGTCCGTGCTCCCGCCCCGGTCCGCTCCCGGGTCAGACCAGGTCGACGAGGTCGGCGATGGAGTCGACGACCCGCGACGGCCGGAACGGGTGGCGCTCGATGTCGCCCTTGCCGGTCAGCCCGGTCAGCACCAGGAACGTCTCCATGCCCGCCTCCAGGCCGGCCAGCACGTCGGTGTCCATCCGGTCGCCGATCATCGCGGAGGTCTCGCTGTGTGCGCCGATGACGTTCAGGCCGTGCCGCATCATCAGCGGGTTGGGCTTGCCGACGAAGTACGGTTCCACGCCCGTCGCCTTGGTGATCAGCGCTGCCACCGAGCCGGTGGCGGGCAGCGCGCCGTCCGCCGAGGGACCGGTCTCGTCCGGGTTGGTGGCGATGAACCGGGCGCCGTCGTTGATCAGCCGGATGGCCTTGGTGAGCGCCTCGAAGCTGTACGTACGGGTCTCGCCGAGCACGACGTAATCGGGCTCGTGATCGGTCAGGACGTAGCCGATGTCGTGCAGCGCGGTGGTCAGGCCCGCCTCGCCGATGACGTACGCGGTGCCGGACGGCCGCTGCTCGTCCAGGAACTGGGCGGTGGCCAGCGCGGAGGTCCAGATGGACTTCCAGGGCACGTCCAGGCCGATCCGGCTCAGGCGGGCGTGGAGGTCGCGCGGGGTGTAGATGGAGTTGTTGGTCAGGACGAGGAAGGGCTTGCCCGATTCGCGCAGCCGCTTGATGAAGGCGTCGGCACCGGGCACCGGGATGCCTTCGTGCATCAGGACCCCGTCCATGTCGGTCAGCCATGACTCGATCGGCTTGCGCTCTGCCACTGCCGGTCTCCCGCCGTGCGTGTCTGCCAGGGGCGCCGGCCGTGCCCGCGCCGTCGCGGGTCCCGTACGCGCCGCGCACCACAGCTGGTGACCTGCGTCTCGTACGTATGGCCGACGCCCCCAGCCTAAGTCAGTCGCCGCGATCTCGACCCGGCCGGCTGCCCGGGAGCCCGGGGCCGCCCGCCTGGCGCGCACACCCCGGGCCGGGCGGCCAGCGCCCGCGCGATGGCGACGCGCTGCTGCTGCCCGCCGGACAGCTCGCGCGGGTGGCGCCGGGCGCACGCGGCCATGCCGGTCATCTCCAGCGCCTCGGCCACGCGCGCGGCGGTCTCGGCACGCGATGCGGTGCGCCCGCGCCGCGCCTTGAGACCGAAGGCGACGTTGTCCTCGACGCGCAGGTGCGGGAAGAGCGCGTACTGCTGGACGACCATGCCGATGCCGCGCCGGTGGGGCGGCAGCCCGGTCACGTCCCGGCCGCCGATCAGCACCCGCCCCGCGCACGGCCGTACGAACCCGGCGACCGCCCGCAGCGCGGTGGTCTTGCCCGAGCCGGACGGCCCGAGCAGGGCCATCACCTCGCCCGGTTCGACGGTCAGGTCGAAGGAGTCCAGGACGACGTTCCCGCCGTACGCGACGGAGACGCCGTCGAAGCGGATTCCGCAGGGGGCGGGGGTTCGGGTCGGGGAGGAGGCGGGCGTTGCGGTGACGGCGCTCATCGGGGGCGCTCCGGACGGGGGTCGTCGCCCGGTTGTTCGCGGCCGTCGAGCAGGGCGGGCAGGGCGGCCACCGAGCCGAGGACGTGGGTGGCGCCCGCGCGGCGCCCGGAGAGCATGTCGTACGAGGTGTCACCGGCGACCGCGACCTGCCGTACGGAGTCGGCGGCGCCGGTCCGCAGCAGCGCGGCCAGCACCAGGTCCGGATACGGCCGCCCGCGCCCGCCCGCGTCGGCGGGGCACAGGGTCAGTGTCACCAGGTCCCGCCAGCCGAGCGCGTCCAGCACCGCGTCCTGGGTGACCCGCGCGAAGCCGGTGGTCAGCACGACCGTACGGCCCGCTTCCCGGAGGGCTTCGATCGCCTGCCGCGCGCCGGGTACGGGCGCGATCCGGCCGCCGTCGACCAGTTCTCCGTACACCTCCTCGAAGGCCGTGTTGGCGCGCCGGGCCCGCTCCTCGTCCCCGAAGAGGTGCCGGAAGACGGAGATCTTGGACTCGCCCATGGTGGCGCGGACATACGCCAGTTGCCCGTCGTGCTCGGCGCTGCCCGGTACGACACCGAGCCGCCCGGCCGCCGCGCTGAACGCCTGCTCGACCAGCCCGCCGTCGGCCACCGTCGTCCCCGCCATGTCGAGCACGACCAGCGAAACCCGGCCGGTTTCCGCGCTGTTGGGTCCCACCGCTTTCACTGCCCTCACCACCCGATCTCCTTCGCCGTGTCCTCGGCCAGCGCCGGGGAGCAGGTCATGCCGCGTCCGCCCGGTCCCGCACCAGCCAGACGCCGTCGCGCACCCGCTGCCGGTGCACGACGCGCGAGGTGTCCGTGCACTGCGCGTACACCCCGGCCCAGCGGCGGCGTACGGCCGGCAGCGGGCGGCCGAGCAGGTCCTCGACGACTCCGGCCAGGT
The DNA here is from genome assembly GCF_055573595.1 of Streptomyces sp. NPDC030165. Classification (NCBI taxonomy): domain Bacteria; kingdom Bacillati; phylum Actinomycetota; class Actinomycetes; order Kitasatosporales; family Streptomycetaceae; genus Streptomyces; species Streptomyces sp. NPDC030165. The sequence goes on from NZ_JBVIBD010000006.1 coordinate 268,870, forward strand.
GCTCGTACGGGTCCTCGACGACGTCGAAACCGAACGGTGTGGCGTACTCGTGTGTGTCGCCGATGGTCAGGCCGCCGTCCGCGCGCTGCACCATGAGCAGCTGCATCCGGTGCTCGGCCGCTACGGGCGTCTGCGGCCGCGCCGCGGCCCACGCGTCCAACTCGGGCCCGCCGTACGCCGGGTAATAACGGAAGCTGTCCGCGTCGGCGACGGAGGTGGTCAGGGCCTCGCCGAGCGGCGCGGTCTGCATTATCTGGAGCCGGACGCGGCGCACCGGCAGGTCGGGTACCAGCTCACGCACCAGACCGCCCAGCCAGGCGCCGGTGCAGAGCACGACGGCGTCGCCCTCGTGCAGATCACCGTGGTCGTCACGTACGGACCGCTCGCCGACGACTGCGCGCACCTCGCGGCCGCCCAGGAAGGTGTAACGCCCGGACGCCGTCAGCGCCTCGCGCAGCGCGCGCTGGGCGGTACGGGGTTCCACGGCGGCATCCCGCTCACACCACAGCGCCCCGGCTAACTCGCCCCGCAGGGCCGGGTTCACGGCCCGCACCTCGTCGGCGTCCAGCAGCTTGAGGCCCCGGGGCGCGGCATCGGGACGGCGTACGGCGGCCTCGGCGACGGCGCGCTCGGCCTCGTCCCGTACGACGGTCAGCGAACCGTTCGCCCGGAAACCGAGCCCCGGAACCCTTTCCCCGATGCGCTCCCACAGCTCACGCGTCCGCAGCGCCGTCTCCAGCTCCGCCCCACCGGCCCGCCCACCGACCCAGACCAGCCCGAAATTGCGCACCGAGGCCCCCGCGCCTCGCCCTCCCGCTCGATGTGCACGACCTCATGCCCACGCCCGACCGCTTCCCGGGCGTGCATGGTCCCCAGCACCCCGGCTCCGACACCTATGACTCGCATGCCCCGAACGCTCGTGGGACCGGGTGCCCCGGGGCGGGCCGGGAGTCGACGCGGTCGTGAACGGGGGCGCAAAGTTGGCCTAGACCCGTTATCTTTCCGTGACCAGGAGAGGTCTGGGGCCGCCCGGGAGCACCGCCCCTTCGAGGGCGTTCAGCCGCCCAGACGGGTCGTGAACGAGAACCGGTCGCCCCGGTAGAGGGAACGCACCCGCTCCAGGGGGACGCCCCGGGTGTCCCGGGAGAGGCGGTGGATCAGCAGCATCGGCAGGGCGCCCGGTGTGCCGATCAGCAGGGCCTCACGTGGGGTGGCCAGGACGGTTTCCAGGCGTTCGTCGGCGTCGCCGAAGCCGATGCCCAGTCGTTCGTGGAGGTAGGCGTAGAAGGAGGAGTCGGGCTCGAACTCCGTGTCCAGGCGCGGTACGCGCGCCACGGCGACGTACGTACTCTCCAGCCCCACCCGCTCCTCGTCCGCGAGCAGCACCCGCTCCAAGTGCCACACCTCGTCGCCGACTTGCAGGCCCAGCTCCCCGGCCAGCTTGGCCTGCGCGGGGAAGCGGTCCAGGCCGACCAGGTGACGGCCCGGCCGCCGGCCCTGCTTCCGTACGCCCTCGGTGTAGCTCGCCAGGGACAGCGGCTGCTCCAGCTTGGGGCCCGCCACGACGGTGCCGCGGCCGAGGCGCCGCAGCCGCCCTTCCAGGTGGAGTTCGCGCAGCGCCTGGCGCAGGGTCTCGCGGGAGACCTCGAAGCGCAGGGCCAGGTCGCGTTCGGTGGGCAGCGCCTCGCCCTCGCCCAGTCCGGCGAGCAGCGCTTCGATCCGGACCTTCGCCGCGTAGTACTTGGGGATGCGTCCGTGCTCGGGGATGCCGGAGCGGATCGGTGCGCCAGGTTCCTGGCCGTTCGGGTAGTCCACCGGCCGATCCTCGCACCCTCGGGGTCGCGGGGGTCGGCGGGTTCAGCGCCGGCGGAGGTGGCGGGCCGCCGCCACGAGGAGCGCGCCGGCGGACAGGAACAGCAGAGCGGCGGCTCCGATACGGGTCACTGCCGGGGAGCCGGTGTCGGCGAGGTGGGGAGGGGGGCCGGGGGTGAGGGCAGGGGCCGGGGGTGGGATCGAGGTTGGGGCTGAGGTTGGGGGCTCGGTTCGCGTCGCGGGGGTGGGGGCGGGTTCGGGGGTGGCTGTCCCGGGGGCGGCGGCCACGGGGGTGATGGCCGCGGGGGCGACGGGCGCGGAGGCGACGGGCGCGGGAACGGCAGGCGCGAGGACGGCAGGCACGGCGGCTCGGGCCGGTGGCGCGCCGGTCAGGAGGGTTGCGGACAGCAAGGCCGCCGGGAGGGTGGTGCGCAGCGGTGCGCGGGGCGGACGCACGGGCATGACGGACGCTCCTGCTCGATCAGCTCAGGCGACGGGGACCACACCAGGCCGCTCGTATGACCGGTCGGTTCCGGACCTTGCCATGCGGGGGCGGCGCCGTGGCCCCGACGCCCCGGCGCGGCTCCCCGATCGCCCGAATGCCGCGCGTTCAGCGCAGTGGCGTCGCCGTACCGGCGCCGAACGGTGTCCCCGGCGTGCCGAAGAGCGGGGCCAGGACGAGGTGCGCCGCGCCGTCCGCGACCGTGCGTGCGCCGCCTTCGGCCAGCGCCACGGGGATCGCGGACGTGCCGCCGTCGCCGCGTACGCGGGCCTGTTCGGCCAGGGCTTCGGCCACACCGCGTACGTAGATGCCGGGCCGCGCCAACACCGTACGGCCGCCGAGCAGGACGCGGTCGATGTCGAGCAGTTCGACGAGGTTGGCCGCGCCGACGCCCAGGATGCGGGCCGCTTCGGCGGGCTCGCCGCGTGCCGCCCGGTCGAGGCACAGCGCCTCGACGCAGCCGCGCTTGCCGCAGCCGCAGCGCGGCCCGTCCAGTTGCAGCACCTGGTGGCCGAACTCCCCCGCGCCCGTCCTGGCCCCCCGGTACAGCGCGCCGCCGAGCACCAGGCCGGCGCCCAGGCCCGTACCGAGGTGCAGGTAGCCGAACGAGCCGCGGCCGCCCGGTTCGCGCTGGGCGAGTCCGAGCGCCGCGGCATTGGTGTCCTTGTCGAGGGCGACGGGGAGGCCGAGCCGTGCGGCGAGGGCGTCGCGCAGCGGGAAGCCGTCCCAGTCCGGGAAGCCGGTGACCCGGCGCAGCACTCCGGCCGCATGATCGAGCGGCCCCGGGCAGGCGGCGCCGACGCCCAGGACGCGCGGTGAGCGGGCCTCGTCCGGCAGTGCCGCGAGTTGTCCGGCCACCGTGTCGAGCACGGCGGACGCGCCCGCGCCGAGGTCCAGCGGGGCGGTGCGCTCCGCGACGGTGCGGCCCGCGAGGTCGGTGAGGACGGCGGTCAGCTCGTCGCGGTCCAGGTGCAGCCCGATCGCGTACCGGGCCTCGGGCACCAGGCACAGCACCGTGCGCGGCTTGCCGCCGGTGGAGGCGCGCCGGCCCGCCTCGGCCGCCAGGCCGTCGGCCCGCAGCCGGGCGGTGATCTTGCTGACGGCCTGCGGGGTCAGGCCGGTGTGCGCGGCCAGTTCCAGCCTGCTGACGCCCGCCGGGCCCGCCGTCCGCAGCAGGCCCAGCACCAGTGCGGTGTTGTGGCCGCGCAGGGCGGGCAGGCCGGCTCCGCCGCCGGGCGGCGCCGAGGCCGGTGCGGCGACACGTCCATCAGGGTCGTTGCTGGTCACCTGCCCATTGTCCGCATTGCTTGCACTTTGGCAACAGCGTTGCTTAAGTGGGTGGCATGAACGACTCCCCCGGCACTCCCCTCCGCGTCGGCCTGATCGGCTACGGCCTGGCCGGCTCGGTCTTCCACGCCCCCCTGATCGCCGCCACCGACGGCCTGGTGCTGGACACCGTCTCCACCGGCAGCCCGGACCGGCAGGCGCAGGCCCGCGCCGAACACCCCCAGGTCCGTACGGTCGCCACCCCCGACGAGGTGCTGGCCCGCGCCGCCGATCTGGACCTCGTCGTCATCGCGTCGCCCAACAAGACGCACGTCGCACTGGCACAGGCCGCGCTGGACGCCGGACTGCCGGCCGTCGTCGACAAGCCGCTCGCCGGGACGGCCGCCGAGGCCGACGAGCTGGCCGCCCTCGCGGACGAACGCGGCCTGCTCCTCTCTGTCTTCCAGAACCGCCGCTGGGACAACGACTTCCGTACGGTGCGCAAGCTGGTCACCGAGGGCGCGCTGGGCGACGTCCAGCGCTTCGAGTCGCGCTTCGAACGCTGGCGGCCGAAGCCGAAGGGCGGCTGGCGCGAGTCCGGCGACCCGGCGGAGATCGGCGGGCTGCTGTACGACCTCGGCAGCCACGTCGCCGACCAGGCGCTCGCCCTGTTCGGACCGGTCACCCTGGTCTACGCCGAGTCCGACGTGCGCCGCCCGGGCGCCGAGGCCGACGACGACACCTTCCTCGCCCTCACCCACGCGAACGGCGTCCGCTCGCACCTGTGGGTCAGCGCCACCACCGCCCAGCTCGGCCCGCGCTTCCGGGTGCTGGGCAGCCGCGCGGGGTACGTGAAGTACGGCCTGGACCCGCAGGAAGCGGCGCTGCGCGAGGGCCGCCGGCCGGGCGACGACGCGGCCGGCTGGGGCGTGGAGCCGGAGTCGGCGTGGGGCCGGATCGGCTCCGGGGAGTCCCCGCCGACCGGCGGCGGCGACCCCGTACCGACCCTGGCCGGTGACTACCCCGCGTACTACGCCGCCGTCGCGGAGGCGCTGCGCACCGGGGGCGGGCCGCCGGTGAGCGCCAGGGAAGCGGCGGACGCGCTGCGCGTCCTGGAGGCGGCGAAGACATCGGCGGCCGAGGGCCGCGCGGTCCGGATCGAGGAGACGGCATGAGCGGCACGAACGGCGTGAGCAGCGTGAACGGCACCGGCGGTATGAACGGTGCGGGCGGCAGCGGGGCGCTGCACGGCCTGGACGAGCGCGAGGCGGCCCGCCACCAGGTCCGCGAACTGGAGGAACAGGAACGCCGCCTGGTCCTGGACCGCTTCGGCAACGAGGACGCCTGGCGGCTCGGCTGCCTGCTGACGGACCTGGCGCGCGAGCGCGGCGCTGCCGTGACGGTGGACATCCGGCGCGGCGCGCAGCAGCTGTTCCACTGCGCGCTGCCGGGTACGTCGGCGGACAACGACGCGTGGATCGAGCGCAAGTGCCGCGTCGTCGAGCGGTACGGGGAGTCCTCGTACCTCGTCGGTGCCCGCTTCCGCGCCAAGGGCCGGACGTTCGAAGAATCGTCCCGCCTCGACCCGGACCGCTACGCCGCACACGGCGGCGCCTTCCCCGTACGGCTGCGCGGTACGGGAGTCGTCGGCACGGTCGCGGTCTCCGGCCTCCCCCAGGGCGACGACCACGCACTGGTGGCCGACGCCCTGGGACGCTACATCGAGCAGCAGCCGGCGGACTGACCCGCGGGTCAGCTGCCGGAGCGGCGGCGGGTGCGGATGATCAGTACGAGCACCACGCCGCTGACGACGGTCGCCACGGCCGCCCCGATGAACAGCGGATCGCGGAAGGTGCTGCCGCTGTGCGCCAGCTGGTCCCCGTCATCCGTCGGCCCCGGGCTGGGCACCGGTCCGCCGGAGGAGGAGTCGGTGGGCTCCGGGGTGGGGTCGGGGGTCAGGGTGGTGGTCGGTGAGGGAGGGGCGGTCGGTGACGGAGGGGCGGTCGGCTCGGTGGGGGTCGGTTCGGGGGTGGGCTCGGTGGGCTCCGGAGTCGGGCCGGTGGGGACGGGGGTCGGCTCCGTCGGGATGGGGGTCGGCTCCGTCGGGGACGGGGTCGGCTCGGGCGGAGTCGGTGACGGGGGCCGGGTCGGCTCCGTGGGCGACGGGGTCGGAGACGGCTCGGGCGGTGTGGGGCTCGGCTCGGTGGGTGACGGGGTCGGTTCGGTCGGGGACGGAGTCGGTGTCGGAGTCGGAGTCGGAGTCGGCTGCTGTGTCGGGTCCGTCGGGGACGGGCTCGGGTCCGTCGGGGACGGGCTCGGCTCCGTCGGGGACGGGCTCGGCTCCGTCGGGGACGGGCTCGGCTCCGTCGGCGAAGGCGACGGCTCATCGGTCGGTGACGGCGACGGCTCCGTGGGCGACGGCGACGGCTCGGTCGGCGACGGGCTCGGGTCCGTCGGACTCGGTGACGGCTCGTCCGTCGGCGACGGGGACGGCTCCGTGGGCGACGGCGACGGCTCATCGGTCGGTGACGGCTCGTCCGTCGGTGAGGGTGTGGGCGAAGGCGTCTCCGTGGGTGACGGGCTCGGCCCGCCGCAGTCCGGCAGGTCCCCGTTGAACGGGTAGTTGTGCATCTCCGCGCCGGACGTCGAGGTGTGCACCAGCGAACCGACCGTGAAGAACCGGCCGTTCATCCCCGGTACCGACACCGTCGTCGTACTGCCCTGCCGGCCGACCAGCACGCTCCCCTGGAACTGCGCGCCGCCCTTGAACTCCACGGTGTTCGCGTCCGGGAAGTTCCACAGCAGCCGCTCGCGGATGCCGGGCGGCTGGAGGTCGTGCCCGATGTAGGTGTTGACGGTGCGGGCGTCACCGAGCATGTTGACGAGGACGGTCGCGCCCGCCGGGATGCCCGTGAAGGTGATGCCCTGGGCGCCGCCGTTGCGGCCCACCAGGTCGAAGTCGACGTTGAAGACCTGGAGGGCGGACGTGCCGTCGCCGGTGAAGACCGTCGAGTAGCCCTGGTTGACGGCGGTGCCGGTCGCGGGCCGCGGGCCGTCGCCGGTCCGGGCGTAGCACCGGCTGCTCGCGGTCAGCTCGGGCACCAGCCCGCGGTACGGGTCGGCGACGCCCGGGCGCTGGTCCGACTGGGGACTCACCGTGCCGGTCAGCCTGCCTTCGTACGCGACGACACCGTGCGTGCTGCCCTCCTCGGCGAGCAGCCGCTGGCCGGGGGCGATGGTGACGTCGCCGCCCACGGTCAGGAAGTCGGAGCCGTTGGGCGGCGGCACCCGGGAGCCGACGCCGACGACGCCCACGTTGTAGACGCTGGAGCCGCCGGTCTTGTTCATGCTGAAGGTGCCGAGGGTGACGATCTTTCCCTCGGCCTCGGCGGCCGAGCCGCCGACGCGGAAGTCACCGCCGACGAAGATGTTGAGGTTCTCGTCCCGCCCGGCCACCGGTCCGTTGTTCGGATCGTTGTACGAGGGCGGGCACTGGCTCCCCCGGCACGGGCCGAGGCCGCCGGGCAGCGGGGCCGCGAAGCCGAACGCCGCGAACAGGCCGAGGAGCACGGCGGCCACGGCTCCCAGTGCGGCGGCACCCACCACATGGGTCCGTTTTGTCTTTTTTGCAGGCATATACGCACTATGTGCGCGGGTCGGCCGCGCAGCCGTCCGGCCCGCGCACCCGTACGGCGAGTCCCCCTGTCCAGCCGACAGCCGCCCACCGGCCACCCCGCCGCAACCGGAACCGGCACCGCACCGGCACCGCGACCCGCGCCTGAGAGGCCGTCAGGCGTCCTTCAGCTCCTGCCGCTGCCGCCCCAGGCCGTCGATCTCCAGCTCCACCACATCACCGGCGCGCAGATACGGCTTGGGCTCCGGGCAGCCCATCGCCACGCCCGCCGGTGTGCCGGTATTGATCACGTCGCCCGGGTACAGGGTCATGAACCGGCTCACGTAACGGACCACTTCGGCCACCGGGAAGATCTGCTCGGCGGTCGTGCCGTCCTGCCGCAGCGTGCCGTTGACCCACAGCCGTACACCCAGGGCCTGCGGGTCGGGCACCTCGTCCGCCGTCACCAGCCACGGGCCCAGCGGGTTGAACGTCTCGCAGTTCTTGCCCTTGTCCCACTGGCCGCCGCGCTCGATCTGGAACTCCCGTTCGGAGACGTCGTGCGCGATCGTGTAGCCGGCGACGGCGGCGCGGGCCTCCTCGTCGGTCTCCAGGTAGCGCGCGGTACGGCCGATGACGACGGCCAGTTCGGCCTCCCAGTCCGTCTTGACGCTGCCGCGCGGCACCAGCACCGTGTCGTCGGGGCCGACGACCGTGTCCGGCGCCTTCATGAAGACGATCGGTTCGGCCGGCACGGCGGCGCCGGTCTCGCGGGCGTGGTCGTGGTAGTTCAGCCCGATGCACACGATCTTGCCGATCCGGGCGACGGGCGGCCCGGTGCGCAGACCGGCCGGGTCCAGGGGCGGCAGCACGCCCGCGGCGGCGGCCGCCCGTATCCGCGCGAGGGCCGGGCTGTCCCCGAGCAGCGCCCCGTCGATGTCGGTGACCAGCGACGACAGGTCGCGCAGCACACCTTCCTCGTCGAGCAGCGCCGGGCGTTCCGCCCCCACCGGACCGACACGCAGCAGCTTCATCGGTACAACTCCCGTGGTCGAAGGGTCGGCCCGGGAGGGCTCCCCGGACCGGCCGATGGGGGACGGCCATCGAGCGATTCGGACGATCGTCCAAGAACGGCGTCCGCTCCGCAAGACCCGGTTCACGTACTGGACCGTTACCCGGCGGTACGGGCCGGAGCCCCTTCACCGGGCGTACGGTCCGCCTGGCCGCCCCGGGCGCGGTCCCGGTACAGCAGCGCCCGCTCGCACGCCGTCCACGCCGTGGTCGTCACCAGGTAGAGCGCGGCCGCCAGCGGCAGCACCGCGATGCTGACAAGCGTCCCGAAGGACAGCAGCGGCATCACCTTCGCCATGCCCGCGAGTCCCGGCACCGCGCCACCCTCGGCCGTACCCGCCTGCCCGAAGGCGGCGCCCATCGCCGGATTCTGCGTCATCGCCGTACGGGCCCGCCGGTAGTTCCAGGTCGCGACGGCGGCGGCCAGCGCGAACAGGGCGAGGTAGACCCGCCCGTGCGGCCCGAACGGACCGCCGTCCGCGAGGGCCTGCGACCAGTGCCCGCCGAGCGGCGCGCCCAGCAGTGTGTGCCCGAGCAGGCCGCTGCCGTCGCTGGTGAACAGGTGGTACATGACGAAGAAGACGGGCAGTTGCAGGAGCGCCGGCAGGCAGCCGGCCAGCGGCGAGGAGCCGGTCTCGGTGTACAGGGCGGCGGTCTCCTCGCGCAGCCGCTGCGGGTCCTTCGCGTACGTGCGCCGCAGCCCGGCCAGGCGCGGGGCGTGCGCGGAACGGGTCTTCTCACCGCGGGCGGCGGCGCGGGCGAGCGGGTGCAGGGCGGCGCGTACACAGAGGGTGAAGAGGATGATCACGGCGGCCGTCGCCGAGGCGCCGAAGAGCGGTGCGATGAGGTCGGCGGCCTGGGACAGCGCACTGCCCAAGGTGGAGAAAACGGACATGAGGGAGCCCTCCACGGGGTCTCGTCGTGCCGGGATACGGAATCGGCGTGACGAGCCGCGCGGGGCCGGAATCCCCGCGGGGTGCGAGGTGAGAGGCGCCTACGCGGCCGTCGGGAGGGGACGGCCGGGTGCCCTGGGCCGCGGGCGGCCCGCGGCGTCGGGATCACGTTGCGGCAGGAAGGCCGTGCGGCGTTCCCGGTCGCGCAAGGCGGTACGTACCCGGCCCGGCGGTTCGGGCCGGGCGAGCGCGGCGGCCAGGAAGGCGCGGCACAGCAGCAGTACGGCGGCGGTGGCCGCCGCGGAAGCGAGCGCGGGGGCCAGCCCGCTCTCGGCGAGGAGGAGCCCGGAGAGCAGGAAGAAAGCGGCGCCCACGGACAGCCGCCAGACTTCGGCGCAGCGCTGCACGTGCTCACCCCTTTCCTGTGTCCCGGCCTTTCCCGGGTCCGGGTCCGCCGCCGGTGTCCGCCCCAGGGTAACGACGGCACGGCGGCACCGGTTCCCGGCCCCGCGCAGCACAGGGGCACCGGCGCCCGCTCCCGCGCAGGGCGGGGGCACCGGCTCCTGCCCGCGGCGCCGCGGCCCCGGTTCCCGGCCCCGCACAGGGCGGCGGCCCCGGAGGGGAGCCCGGGGCCGCCGCGGTCCTGGTGTGCCCGTCACAGCCCGTTGACCCGGGCCTCCCTGGCCATGCCCAGCGGACGGATGGTGGAGGCGACGGCCCGCGCCCGGCGGCCGGCCCGTGAGCGGTAGCGCCGTACGTGGGCCATCAGGCGGCGGCTGCGCAGCGCCATCTCCAGCTCGAAGCGGGTGCGCGGGTCGCGCAGCGCGGGCCCGAAGAGCTTCTCGATCTGCCGCAGCCGGTAGCGCACGGTCTGCGGGTGCACCTGGAGGACCCGGGCCGCTTCGGGTGCGCCACCGCCCTCCAGCCAGGCCAGCAGGGTGACCTCCAGGCGTTCGCTCTGGCGTGGCGTCAGGTCGTCGAGCGGGCTCAGCCAGCGCGTGGACAGGGCCCGCGCCAGCGATTCGTCCTGGAGGAGGAGCAGTGCGGACAGGTGGTCGTCGACGAAGGCCGGGCGGGTGTCGGGGCCGCCGCGGCCGGGCGACAGGGCGAGCAGGGCGCGGGCCCAGCGCAGCGAGGAAGCGGCGTCGCCCGCCGGTACGGCGTGGCCGACCGCCGCCGCCCGGCCCTTGAGCGCGGCCTCCAGCCGGGCGCGGGTCTGCGTCCCGGGGTCGGGCACGAGCAGGCAGGTGTCACCGTCGACGGTGCCGATGAGGGCGTCGCCGAGGGCGGCGGCGAGCTGGGGGGCTTCGGCGGGCGAGGCGAGGGCGATGGCCTGGACGAGGGCCGGTACGGGCCAGCCGGCACAGCGGGCCACCTCGGCGAGGGCGACGTCGGAGACGTCCTTGGCCCCGGAGAGGGCGGCGAACATCTCCCGGCGGGCCGGGGCCACCGGCAGCGGGGTGACGACGAGGTCCTTGGGCCGTCGTACCCGCTCCGGGGTTTCCTGGTAGCCGAGCGCCACCAGCATGGCCTGTTCCACGGCCCGGCGGGCCTCTTCGGCACCCGTTTCCACGAGAAGTGCGGAAAAGGCGGGGAATCCGGTCCGCAGTTCCTCGGTCACCTTCTCGGCGAGCGCCGGGAGTTCCTTTCTCAGAACGCGGGTCCATTCACCACGGGGGCGTGACCAGATGCGGTTCAGGAGATCACACATCGCTACCTCGTTCCTGGCGTGATGCGGAGGGGGGTACGGCCCTGCTGTCCGGAGGCACCGTGCGCGGCGTGCACACCGTGCGGGGGTGCTCCGAGCGGTGATCGGGGGCGGTTGGGGGGTGGTCGGGGATGGTCGTGCGGTGTTTGCGGGTGTCGTGCGGTGGTCGTGCCTGGAGGGGCACCATCCGGAGTTACCTGGCGTAACTTCGATGCCGGTGCAGGAATTTGTCACAGCGCGATAAACCGGAGGACGCTCCGGCACCCTTCCGTGATGCTGCTGCTCACCCCGATCACCGCACCGCCTTCGGCGCATACCTTTGCGCCTCCGGCCGGACCGGCCCATTGCGCGTCGCGGCGGAACCCGGCGCATAAACCGTGGTGAATATCCCGGCAGCCCGACCCGGGCCGCCCCTCCCCCGTGCGCCACCGGCAATCGGCCCCGCCCGTACCCGTACTCCGTACTCCTTCTCCCCCGCCCCCTCCTCAAGGAGGCCCGATGCCCGCATCCCGTTTGCGGACCGCCCTGCGCCCGGCCCTGCCGGCCGTCGTGCTCCTCTTCCTCGCCGTGGCCACCCAGGCCGGCGCGCCCCGGCGGGTGCTCGACTTCCTGGACTTCGGCGCGGGCGTGCTCGCGCTGGTCTCGCTCACCGGCACCGTGCTGTGGGGCCTGGCCGCCACCGACCGGCTGCTGCTGCACTCAGGCCACCGGCTGGTCGCGCAGGCCGTGCACCGCGGCACCGGCGTCGCCGGACTGGGCTTCCTCGCCCTGCACATCGGGGTGAAGATCGTCCGCGGCCGGACCAGCGGCACGGCCGCCGCCGTGCCGTTCGCCGACGGCGGCCGGCCGCTGCTCATCGGCCTCGGCACGCTGGCCGGTTACCTCTTCCTCGCGGCGGCGGTGACGGGCGCGGTGCGCGGCGCGTTCACCTCGCGGCGCGGGTCGCGGTGGTGGCGGGTGCTGCACATGGGCGCGTACGTGGCGTGGTGCGCGGCGCTGGTGCACGGGCTGAAGTCGGGCCGCCCGGCCGCCGGCTGGGTGACCGCCGGATACATGCTGTGCGTCGCCGGGGTCGCGGTGGTGCTCGTCCTGCGGCTGCGGGCGCCGCGGCCCGGCGCGGTGCCGGGCGGCCGGCCGCCGGGCACGCACACCGGCGGACCGCGGGCCCCGGCCCGGACGGCCCGGCACAGCCACGGTGCCCGGCCATCACGTACCGGTTCGCACGGAGCCCCACGGACATGACGTACCGCTACGCGCGCGGCTCCCGCCACGACGCCTGGGGTGCCGCACTGCCTTGCCTACGGGGGCGCGTTGTGCGGTCCCCCGGTTGCCTCAACGTCTCAGCGACCTCATGGAGTTCCTGTCATGACGCTCCTTGCTCAGGCCACCACGATTCCGCTGCCCGCTGTCGGCCGGGAATCCGTCACCGGCCGCGAACCCGCCGTCGGCCGCGGCCCCGCCGCTGCCCGGAACCCCGCCGCCACCTACACCCCCACCGGCACCCACACCCCCATCGTCACCCCGAACCTCACCGCCCCCAGCCTGGCCGTCCTGGGGTCGCCTCGGCTGCTGGCCGGGCTGGACGGGGCGGTGCGTCTGGACCGGGTGGCGCACCTGGCCCGGCACGGCAGCCCGCCCGACCTGTCGGCGAGCGAACTGGTGGCGCTGGCCGAGAACACCGGCCTGCGCGGCCGCGGCGGCGCGGGCTTCCCGTTCGCACGCAAGCTGAGCGCCGTCCTGGAGGGGCGGCGCCGCGCGGACGGACGCGCCGCCGTGGTCGTCAACGGCAGTGAGGGCGAGCCCAGTTGCCTCAAGGACACGGCACTGCTGCTGTACGCGCCGCACCTGGTGCTGGACGGCGCGCTGCTGGCCGCGCGGGCGCTCGGCGCCGGGGAGGTCGCGATCGGGGTGACGCGCGCCGACGTGGCCCGGTCGGTGCGTCAGGCGATCGCCGAACGGGGGCCGCTGTCCACGCCGGTACGCGCCGAGCTGCTGGCGGAACGTTTCGTGACGGGCGAGGGCACCGCGCTCACCGACGGCCTCAGCCGGGGCCCCGGCCTGCCCTCGGGCCGTAGGGTCCGCTCCAGCGAACGTGGTCTGAACGGCCTGCCCACCCTGCTGTCCAACACCGAGACGTACGCCCAGCTCGCCGTCGCCGCCCGGCTGGGCGCCCTGGGCTACCGCACCACCGGCGACCCCGCCGAACCCGGCACCGTCCTGCTGACCGTGGCCGGCGAACGGGTCGTGGAAGCACCGACCGGGGTGCCGCTCGCCCGCGTCCTGGCCCTGTGCGGACTCGGCCCCGGCCAGGGCGTCCTGACCGGCGGCTACCACGGCACCTGGCTGTCACCGTCCGCCGCCGGTTCGGCCCTGCTCTCCCGCGACGACCTGGCCGCGTACGGCGCGGTGCTCGGAGCGGGGGCGGTACTGCCGCTGCCGGAAGGGACCTGCCCGGCGGGCGAGACCGTACGGGTCGCGCGCTGGCTGGCCGCCGAATCAGCGGGCCAGTGCGGGCCGTGCGTACTCGGCCTGCCCGCGCTCGCCGACGCGCTCGGCCAGGCGGCCGGCGGAGGCGGGCAGCGCGCACTGGACGACGTACGGGCCCGGATGCAGGCCGTGGAACGGCGCGGCGCGTGCAGCCACCCCGACGGCGCCGCGCGTTTCGTCGCCTCGGCACTGGCCGCCTTCCCCGACGAGTTCGACGCGCACGCCCGCGGAGCCGGCTGCGGCCGTCCGGTGCTCGGCGCGCTTCCGGTGACCGGCGAGGAGACGCACGGCACCGAAGGCGCGCCCGGCCCCGGCGGCGGACGGCAGGGCGCCCACGCGGCCACGGCCGCCACCCGGTCCCGCGCCCCAGAACAGCGGCTGCTCGTCGACTGGACGCTGTGCCGGGGTCACGGCCTGTGCGCCGACCTCGTGCCCGGCATGGTCCGGCTGGGGCCCGACGGCTACCCGGAGCGGGCCACCATGCCGCTGCCCGCCCGGATGCGCCGCCGCGCGCAGCTCGCGGTGCGGCGCTGCCCGGCGCTCGCGCTGCGCGTCCAGGGCGCCGGATGACCCGTACAGGCGTCGGCCGGGCACCGAACGGGCTTCGTAAGGCATCGAAAAGGTTCCAACCGGGCTCCGTACGGGCTTCGTACGAGCGTCCCTTCCGCGCGGCTTCTGTCCGCCGGTGACAACTTCCGCCCCGCCTGAACAACCGCTCCCCACCCCGCGTACCCCGCAGACAACACCCCCCGGCACCCCTCGAAGGAGACAGCGATGACCCCGCAGACCCACCCGCGCACCGACCACCCCCGTCCCGCCCGCCGCCGCTCCCCCGATGCCCAGCGACGGCACACCGCGATGGCCGTGACGGCCGCCGCCGTCATGGCGCTCACCGCCGCCTGCGGCTCCGGTGACGGCTCCAACGCCGCGCCGGTGGCCAACGACAAGGTGCGGGCGGGCAGCGGCAGTTCCGCCGGTTACGGATCGGGCGACGACGGCAGTGACTACGGCGCCGGCAAGGGACAGGCCGGCGGCGACGGTTACGGCTCGCCGTCGGGCGACAGCAACCGGCCCGCCGCGCAGGGCGCCCGCGCCGGGACCCTCGCCCTGCGCCAGTCCCCCGAGCTGGGCCCGGTCGTCACCGACAGCAAGGGCATGGCGCTCTACCGCTTCGACAAGGACACCGCGAAACCGCCCAACTCCGCCTGCTCCGGCACCTGTGCGACCACCTGGCCCCCGGTCCCCGCCGACGACGCCACCGCAGCCTCCGGCATGGCCGCGAGCGCCCTCGGCTCGGTCACCCGGGCGGACGGCACCAAGCAGCTCACCATCGACGGCTGGCCCGCCTACCGTTACGCGAAGGACACCGCCCCCGGCGACACCAAGGGCCACGGCGTCGGCGGCACCTGGAACGCGTTCGCGCCGGACGGGAAGAAGGCCACCGCCGGGCCGGCCGCCGACGTCTCCGTCTTCGACCAGCCAAAATTGGGCAAGCTGCTCGTCGACAAGGAGGGCCGTACGGTCTACCGCTTCAACAAGGACAGCGCCTGGCCGATGAGGTTCGCCTGCAACGGCACCTGCCTGGACACCTGGAAACCGGTCGGGCCGGCCGACAAGAGCAAGCTGGAGGGCGTTCCCGAGAAGCTGATCAGCACCGTCACCCGCCCCGACGGCACCAAGCAGCTCGCGGTCGACTGCTGGCCCGTCTACACCTTCAGCGGCGACAAGCAGCCCGGCGACGTCAACGGGCAGGGGAAGATGGGCACCTGGTTCGCCGTCTCCCCGGAGGGCAAGAAGATCACTTCGCCGGCGACGGGCTGACCTCCGCCGCACCGCCCCCTGGCGCGCCGCCCCCGCCCGGGCCGGGGCCGTCGCCCGGGTCCAGGTCCGACGCCAGCACCTCGGCGTCCGGCCGTCCGTCGACGGGCCGCGGGCCCAGCCAGGTCACCGCGAGCGCCACCGCCAGGTTCACCGCGAGCGCCACGATCCCCGCGTTCATGCCCCCCACCGGGTCGTGCTCGGTGAAGACCAGCCCGCAGACCACCACCAGGCCGACGACCAGACCGCTCACGGCGCCGTAGAGCGTCAGCCGCCGCCACACCAGCCCCAGCAGAATCATCGGTACCAGCTGCGCCATCCCCTCGTACGAGATGAGCGAGAGCCGGACCAGGGTGTTCGGCGCGGTGTACGTCAGCAGCAGCGCCAGCCCGCCCGCCACCACGACCACCACCTGCGACCACAGCTTCTGGCGGTTCGCCAGCCGGGGCACCGCGCCCAGCACGCTCCTCCCCCACATCGTGCCGATGACCAGCATGAACACGGCCATCGGCACGATGGAGGAGAGCGCGGCGGCGACCCCGGTGACGCCCACCAGCCAGGCCGGCAGCGAGTCCACCACCAGCTTGAACAGCGCCAGATTGGAGTCCGCGCCGGTCAGCCCCGGCACCACGAACAGCGCCGCCATGCCCAGCAGCATCGGCACGAACAACAGCACGTTGTAGAAGGGCAGCAGCACCGCGTTGCGCCGCAGGGCGTCGGCGCTGCGCGCGCCCAGGTAGCCCGCGACGGTCGTCGGGAAGATGACGACGGTCAGCGAGTTCAGGAGGGAGGTGGTGATGAACCAGCCCTGGCCCAGGCCGCCCGACTCATGGCCGGGGAAGGTCAGCCACTGCGGCTTCTCGGCGACGATCCGGTCCAGGAAGGGCCCGTACCCGCCGAAGTAGTGCTGCGGTACGTAGACGGCCAGGAAGGCGAGGGTCGCGATGACCAGCACGTCCTTGAGGACGGACACCCACGCGCTGCCGCGCAGGCCGCTGACCACGACGAAGAGCGTGGTCACCGCGAAGCCGATGAAGTACGCCCAGTTCAGGCTGATCGCCCCGTAGGAGATGGTCGTCACGACCACGCCCATCCCGGTGATCTGGAGCTGGATGTACGGCAGCAGGCAGACCGTGGCCAGGATCGCCACCGCCGTACCGAGCCAGCGCCGTCCGTAGCGGTGCGCCACCAGGTCGGTGATGCCGACCAGATGGTGGCGGCGCGCGTACGACCAGAGCATCGGGCCGGCCACGAAACCGACCGCGTAGCCGCAGGACATGTACGCGAGGACGTAGAGGACCGGGGCGCCGAAGTTGTAGCCCCAGCCCGCAGCGCCCAGGTAGCTGAAGCTGGTGTAGCTCTCGCCCGCCATCAGCACCCAGATGAAGACCGTGCCGAGGCTGCGGCCGCCCACCGACCACTCGGTGAGCCCGCCCTTGCGGCGACCGCCGCCGCGGACCGCCAGCAGGCCCAGGGCCAGCGTCAGCACCATGAACGCCGCGAAGATGGAGGTGGCGACGGTGGCGTTCACGCCGCACCCCGCTCCGCGGCCCGGCGCGCCGCCCGCCTGCGGTCGCCGCGCCAGGCCAGCCACACCGACGCGGGCGTCAGCAGGGTGGCGAGCAGCATCCAGAAGACGAGGAAGGGCAGCCCGAGCACGGTCGGCGTCACACGGTTCACCAGCGGCAGCACACCGAGGTAGAGCACGTGAGGGACCAGGAGCCACAGCAGCGTGGGACGTTTCAGCACAGCCGCTGAGCCTATCGGGGCGCCGCGCCCGTCAGACGGCCCCACACCACCAGCCGGTACGCGGAGGAGTACTCCGGCGTACAGGTCGTCAGCGTCAGGTAGGCGCGCGGCTCGGTGTAGCGGTGGGCCGGGTGGACGGTGCTGTACGGGACCGGGGCGGTGACCGTGCCGTCGGCGGGCGAGGTGCGCGCCAGGGTCCGGTCGACCGCGTACGTGTAGCGGACGGCCGCGGTCACCACCTCCAGCGTGTCGCCGGGCCGCAGCCGGTTCAGGAAGCGGAACGGCTCGCCGTGCGTGTTGCGGTGCCCGGCGAGCGCGAAATTGCCCTGCTCACCGGGTTGCGCGGTGTGCGCGTAGTGGCCCGCGTAGCCCTTGTTCAGGACGGCGGACCTGCTGGTGCCCTCGGCGATGGGGACGGTCAGGCCGAGGCGCGGGATGCGCAGCACCGCGTACGCGGCGTCCCGGCGCGGGCGCGGCGGCGCGGCCCGCTCCAGGATGCTGCGGAACTCCTGGCTCATCCGGATGCCGGGCCGTTCGGGGGCCGGTGCAGGAGCCGGGGAGGCGGCCGTGCCGGGCGGTGGTCCGCCGGGCGTCGGTTCGGCGGACGGCGGGCGCTGCGCGTCCCACTGCCGTTCCAGCCGCCCCACCTGGTCACGCGCGCTCGCCTGCGCCTGCCGGTTGGTCCAGTACAGCTGATGCACGACCAGCAGCAGGACGAGCACGCCGAACGTCACCGCCAGCTCCGCGCCCGTCCACAACGCCCGTACGGCGCACGGCCGTCGCCGCCGCTGCCCCTGCACCACCACCGGTGTCCGCTCGCGCACGCGGTGCACGGTAGAGGCTGGAGCCGCAGACTTCCATAGCCGGCGGCCGTGCCTGGGGCGCCGCGCCTATCCCCCGAGCAGCCGCGACACCGTGAAGATGCACAGCCCGGCGAGCGCGCCGACGACCGTGCCGTTGATCCGGATGAACTGGAGGTCCCGCCCGATGTGCGCCTCGATCTTCTTGGAGGTGTGGTCGGCGTCCCAGCTCGCGACGGTGTCGGTGATCAGCGACGTGATCTCGGCGCGGTACGTCGTCACGACGTAGACCGCGGCGCCCTCCAGCCAGCCGTCGACCTTGTTCTGGAGCCGCCCGTCGCGGGCCAGCCGCTGCCCCAGCGACAGCAGGGCCGCCCGGGTGCGCTGCCGCAGCTCGCTGTTCTCGTCCTCGGCGGCCGCCACGATCATGGTGCGTACGGCGCCCCACGCGGAGGCGATCAGGTCCTGCACCTCGCCGCGCCCCAGCACCTCCGACTTCAGACGCTCCACCCGCTCCCGGGTGTCGGTGTCGGACTGCAGGTCGCCCGCGAAGTCCTTGAGGAAACGGTCCACCGCGCCGCGCGCCGGGTGCTCCGGCATGTCCCGCATCTCGGTGACGAACCGCAGCAGCTCCTTGTAGACCCGCTCGCCGACCTTGCGGTCCACGAAGCGCGGCGTCCAGCCGGGGGCGCCGCCGGAGACCGCCGTCATCACCGAGTCGCCGTGCGAGGTCAGCCAGTCGTGGGCGCGTACGCAGATCAGGTCCACGACCCGCCGGTGCCCGCCGTCCGCGACGACCTTCTCCAGCATCTTGCCGAGGCCCGGCGCGACCTCCTGCGCGTCGGCGCGCCGGGTGATCGCCTCGCCCACCACCGCCTGCACGTCGGAGTCGCGCAGCACCGTCAGCGCGCCGCGCAGCGCGGTGGACAGCTCCGCCGTCACCCGGTCGGCGTTCTTCGGTTCGGCGAGCCAGGCGCCCAGCCGGCGGCCGATGCCGACCTTGCGCAGCCGCTGCCGCACGACCTCGCCGGACAGGAAGTTCTCGCCGACGAAGTCGCCGAGGCTCACCCCGAGCTGGTCCTTCTTCGACGGAATGATCGCGGTGTGCGGGATGGGCAGCCCCAGCGGGCGCTTGAACAGGGCGGTCACCGCGAACCAGTCGGCCAGCGCGCCGACCATGCCCGCCTCGGCCGCCGCCGCCACATAGCCCGCCCAGCCGCCCGCGCCGGCGGCCTTCGCCCAGGTGGCGAGGGCGTACACCAGGGCCACCCCGAGCAGCAGGCAGGTCGCCAGGGTCTTCATGCGCCGTACGCCGCGCCGCTTCTCCTCGTCCGCGGGGCTGTACGGGAAGCCGCCGGGCGGTACCGGGCCGCGGATCCGGCCCGTGCCCGCGTGCGCGCCGCCCGGCGGTGTCCCGCCCGCTCCCGCGGCCGTATCCGCCCCG
This sequence comes from Streptomyces sp. NPDC030165, assembly GCF_055573595.1. NCBI lineage: Bacteria > Bacillati > Actinomycetota > Actinomycetes > Kitasatosporales > Streptomycetaceae > Streptomyces > Streptomyces sp. NPDC030165. The sequence continues at coordinate 288,033 of NZ_JBVIBD010000006.1, forward strand.
GGAACCACGTCCGTCTTCGTCCGTTCCATCCGCTCCACCCGCTCGAACCCGTCAGCACCGTACGTACAGGCATATGCCCTGCTTCATGCCGGCCGTGCGTTCAACTGTGTCCTACTCCGGAGGCGGACCACGAGTTCCCCGCCCCCGCGGGCCGCCCGGCGGGCCGTCGGGCCCGCGTGGCAGCATGAAGGGGCCTCCCGGACCGCGACGGCGCGGACCGCGACGGTGCCGCTGATCACACGCTGCCCTGTGCCCGCCCGGAGCACGCCGCTCCGCCTGCCCCAGGAGACTGTGCCCGCATGTCCACCCGAGTGGGCCGCCCCGTGCTCGCCGGCCTGGCGGCGCTGGTGGCGCTCGTCGTCGCCGTCACCCTCCTCCTCAGCTCCGGCGGTGACGGCACCGAGGACTCCGCCGGAGGCGCCCGCCCGCCCTCGGGCGGGCAGTGGGCCGGTACGTGGTCGGCGGCCGCCGCAGCCGCCGAGCACGGCGCCCCCGACGGCCACGCGGGCACGTCCATACGCAACGTGGTGCACACCAGCATCGGCGGCACCAGCGCCCGCATCCAGCTCTCCAACCTCTACGGCACCCGCCCCCTGCCCGTCAGCCATGCCTCCCTCGCCCTGGCCGCGGTACCCGGCGAACCGGCGGCCACACCCGGAACCATGCGCAGGCTGACCTTCTCCGGACGGCCCGCCGTCACCGTTCCCGCAGGCGGCGCGGTCACCAGCGACCCGGTCCGGCTGACCGTGCCGGCCGCCGCCGACCTCCTGGTCACCACCTACTCCCCGGCCCCCTCCGGCCCCGCCACCTACCACCCGCACGCCCGCCAGACGTCCTACCTGGCGCGCGGCGACCGGGCCGCGGACACCACCGGCGCCGCCTACACCGGGAAAGTCACCGCCTGGCGCTACCTGACCGGTGTGGACGTCCGCGGCCCGCACACCGAAGGCACCGTCGTCGCCATCGGCGACTCGATCACCGACGGCAACACCTCCACCCCCGACGCCAACCACCGCTGGCCGGACTTCCTCGCCGCCCGGCTGCGCACCGAGCCCGGGGCGCCCCGCTACGGCGTGCTCAACCAGGGCATCAGCGGCAACCGCCTGCTGACCGACGCGAACCGCTGGTCGGTCAGCGGCGGGCCGAGCGTGCTGTCCCGGCTGGAGCGCGACGTCCTGTCCCGTGCGGGGGTGAAGTCGGCCGTCGTCGAGATCGGCCTCAACGACCTGTTCAAGTCACCGCGCCGGCTCGACCCGGAACGGCTGGCGGACGGCATGCGGGAGATCGTGCGAAGGGCGCGGGCCCGCGGGATCCACGTCGTCGGCAGCACCCTCACCCCGTTCGGCGGCCACCGCGGCTACCGGCCGGAGCTCGACGCCGTACGGCAGGCGCTCAACGCGAAGATCCGTGCCGGGGAGGTCTACGCCCAGTACGCGGACTTCGACAAGGCGCTGCGCGACCCGCACGACCCGCTGCGGATGCGGCCCGCCTACGACTCGGGCGACCATCTGCACCCCAGCGACGAGGGCTACCGGGCGATGGCCGAAGCGGTCGGTCTGCGGCAGCTCAAGGGGGCGGCGCGGGTGGCGACCTGAGCGTACGGACCTCCGGGGCGCGTCCCGCCCCGTACGCGTCCCACGGCCTCAGCCCAGCTCCTTGCGCCGCCGCTCCGGCACCTCGTACCCGCCCGCGTCCCCCGGAAGCCCCGGCTCCGCGCGCCGCTCGCGCTCCAGCCTGATCCGCTGCTTCTCCAGCCTGGACAGCTTGCGCCGGACACCGACGCCGCCCATCATCGCGAATCCGGTGATCCTCACCCGCGGCGCGCCCGGGTCCCCCGGCTCGCCGTCGCCGTTGTCGAAGCCGCCCATGAAGCCCCAGCCGGTCACCTGGACCTCGACGCCCGGCGGCACCACGACATCGATGCCGCCCATCAGCGCGAAGCAGCGCACCGTGACCTCGCCGGCCTCGAAGCAGGCGTCCCGCAGGTCGATCTCGCCACCCGCCTGGAACACCCCCGCGGTGAACGTCCGCGGCACCGTCCAGCGCCCTTTGCGCGAGAATCCGCTCCAGAAGGCGAAGGCCCCGCGGGAGGACGGCTCACCGCCGATCCGCTCCCGCCAGCCGGTCACCCCCGCCCCGGCGGCCCGGGTGTCCGGCACCCCGCCGTCGAACGTCTGCGGCAGGTCGGCGACCAGCGGACGCAGGGCACCGACCGTCCGCGCCTGGTACGTCGCGGTCAGCCGCTCGTCGAACTCCTCCATCGCCAGCCGCCCTTCGGCGAGCGCCTCGCGCAGGATGCCGGCGACCCGGTCGCGGTCGGCGTCCGAAGCGCGCAGATCGGGGAGTTCATCAGTCATACGGACAGATTAATGCCTCATGGTGTCCGACTGTCCGCGTACATCCGGGAGATGACGTCCTCGATGTCCGGTTCCCGCACCGACAGGTCCACCAGCGGATACCGTTCCGCCACTGCCGAGACGACCGGGGCCGCGCTCTGCGCCGCCGGGAACGCCAGCCACTGCCGCGGGCCTTCGACCCTGACCGTACGGGCGCCGGGCACGCCCTCGATCGGCGGCAGCTCCCGTTCCAGGTCCACGACCAGCGTCCGTTCGCTGCGGCCCACGGCGTGCAGCCCGTCCAGGCCGCCGTCGTACACCAGCCGGCCGTGGTCGATGACCATCACCCGGCGGCACAACTGCTCGATGTCGGTGAGGTCGTGGGTGGTCAGCAGGACGGTGGTGCCCTGCTCCGCGTTCACCTCGCGGAGGAAGCCGCGGACCTTCGCCTTGCTGATGACGTCCAGGCCGATCGTCGGCTCGTCGAGGTAGAGCACCTCCGGGTCGTGCAGCAGCGCCGCCGCGATGTCACCGCGCATCCGCTGGCCGAGCGAGAGCTGCCGCACCGGGACCGGCAACAGCTCCCCCAGGTCGAGCAGTTCGACACAGCGCTCCAGGTTCCGGCGGTACACGGCGTCCGGAATCCGGTACATCCGCCGCACCAGCTCGTAGGAGTCCTTCAGCGGCAGGTCCCACCACAGCGTCGTACGCTGCCCGAAGACCACCCCGACACGGCGCGCGAGCCGGGTGCGCTCGCGCGCGGGGTCGATACCCGCCACCCGCAGCCGGCCACCGCTGGGCACCAGGATGCCGGTGAGCATCTTGACGGTGGTGGACTTGCCCGCGCCGTTCGGGCCGATGTAGCCGACCATCGCGCCGCGCGGCACCCGGAAGCTGATGCCGTCGACGGCCCGCACCTCCTCGCGCACCCGCCGCAGCCGCCCCGCCCTGCGCCGTACGCGGAAGACCTTCTCGACGCCGTCCAGCTCGATGAAACCGGGCTCGCCACCGGACTGCCCGCAGCCGTGCGCCGGCTCGTGCCGCTGCCGCGCCTCGTCACGGGACGCCACCACGCCCCCGGACCGCTCCGATCCCCGCACCGCGTCCCCCGGCCCGCTCCGCATGCCGTCCTCAGCTCCCCGTGCTCCGATAGTTCCGCAGGCCCGCCCGCCAGGCCAGCCAGGCCAGTACACACATCCCCACCGCCACCGCGGGCCCGAGGAAGTCCACCCAGCCCGGCAGCCCGAGCGGATCGTCGCGGCCCAGCAGGCGCAGCGCGGGCAGCCAGTTGACGAAGGCCAGCGGGACGATGAAGGTCACGCCGCGCACCAGGTCCTCGGCGAAGACGGTGGGCGGGTACTGGAGCATCGTCGTCCCGCCGTACGTGAACGAGTTCTGCACCTCGGCCGCGTCCTGCGCGACGAACTGGAACGCGGCCCCGAGGGTGAAGACCGCCCCGAAGATCACCGCACCGCACAGCAGCATCAGCGGCACCAGCAGCACCCGGCCCGGCGTCCAGTCCACCTCCAGCAGGGGCAGCGACCAGCCCAGCACCAGCGCCGCCTGCAGGATCCGCCCCAGCCGCCGCAGCGCGAAACGGTCCGCGGCGACCTGCGCGAAGACCGGTACGGGCCGCACCAGAAGGACGTCCATCGTGCCGTCCCTGACCCGGGACCCGAGCCGGTCCATGCTCCCCAGCGCCAGGTCCGCCAGGCCCAGTGCCGCGTTGGACGTGCCGTACAGGAACGCCACCTCGGGCAGCGAGAACCCGCCGAGGGCGGTGACGTGCGAGAACATCAGCAAGATGGCCACGAAGTCCAGCCCGGTGGCGGCGAAGTGACCGAGCGCCGTCAGCAGGAAGGACGTCCGGTAGGCGAGCGTGGAACGTACCCACATCGCCACGATCAGCCCGTACGCCCGCAGACCCGCGCCGAGCCGCGACGCCGCCCCGGCCGGTGCCCACTCCTCAGCCACCCTGCACCACGACCTTCCGCGTCGCCACGGACTGCACCAGCCGCCCCGCCGCCAGCAGCACCACCGCCCACCCCGCCTGGAAGGCCAGCGCCCGCGCCACGCCCACGCCGTCGTGCACCTCCAGCAGTACGTCGGCCGGCACCTGGAGCATCGAGGACCACGGCAGCAGCCGTACGGCCTCCCCGAAGCCACCGGGAAAGACGGTCAGCGGCAGCACCATCCCCGAGAAGAACAGACACAGCAGCCCGGCCACCATCGCCACCCCCGCACCGTCCAGCAGCCAGAAGGACGTCAACGCCACCAGATAACGCAGCGCGAAGCCCACCACCACCCCGAGCGCCACCGACACCAGGAACAGCAGCCAGGTCACCGGGGAGACGGGCAGCGCCGACGGGAAGACCAGCGTGCCCACCGCCATCGGCACCAGCCCCCGGCCCAGCAGCTGGAAAGCGGCCCGCCCGAGGTCCGCGGCCAGCCACCACACCTGGAGGTCGGCAGGCCGGTACAGGTCGACGGCGATGTCCCCGCTGCGGATGCGCTCCTGCAGCTCGTCCATGCCGCCGCCGATCAGCAGCCCGGTGGCCGCCAGCAGCGCCTGGCCGGTCCACACGAAGGTCAGCGCCTGCGGCAGGTCGTAACCGCCCAGGCGGGGGCGCTCGGTCCACAGGGCGGTGTAGGTGTAGGCGATGACGAAGCCGAAGACGGTGTTGGTGAAGACGCCGGAGGCGGTGGCGATACGGTAGGTGGCATAGCGCCGGAAGCTGCCGGCCGCGACGGCTGCGTACAACACGTGCGGCGCCTCCCGTACCTGACGGCGCGCCACCTCGGCGCGGAGCACCGGAGCCTAGTGCGGCGCGCTGGGGCCCGGCCACGCATTTATTCACCCGTTCCGGTGAGACTTACGACCCGTTCGGCCGGTCACGGAGCGGTCACAGGTGCGCGCCGCCCCTCGTGGGTGAAGGGCATGATGCGAGAGTTTCGTATCGGGCGACAGTTCCTTTTCCGGCTTTGAACGCGAATCGCCCGACACGTCACCGATCCGCCGCGGTACAACCCTCGGCGGCGGCCGAGGAGTCCATACAGACATGAGCGACGATCCGCAGCAGGACGGCAAGGCCGGCCCCCGCGTACCGAGGTGGGCCGCACGCTCCGAGTTGCCCGCGGCCGCCGGCGGGGACGGCCCCCGGGAGAGCCCGGCGGCCGGCGGACAGGCCACGGCCGGCAAGGGTGGCAAGGCCCGCCCGAAGCGCACCGGCTGGCGGCGGGCCCTGCCCACCTGGCGGATGGTCCTGGGCGGCTTCCTGCTCATCCTGCTGCTGATCGCGGGCGGCCTCGTCGCCGGCTACATGCTCGTGCCCATCCCCGCCGCCAACCAGGCCGCCCAGGCGCAGAGCAACGTCTACCTCTACGCCGACGGCAGCCAGATCGCCCGCGACGGCAAGGTCAACCGCGAGAACGTGCCGCTGAGCCAGGTACCGAAGACCACCCAGGAAGCCGTACTGGCCGCCGAGGACCGCGACTTCTACTCCGAGTCCGCCGTCGACCCCGTCGCCATGCTCCGCGCCGCGTGGAACACCGTCACCGGCAAGGGCAAGCAGTCCGGCTCCACCATCACCCAGCAGTACGTGAAGAACTACTACCTCGGCCAGGAGCAGACCGTCACCCGCAAGGCCAAGGAGTTCTTCATCGCGATCAAGCTGGACCGCGAGCGCAGCAAGTCCGAGATCCTGGAGGGCTACCTCAACACCAGCTACTACGGACGCAACGCGTACGGCATCCAGGCCGCCGCCCAGGCGTACTACAGCAAGAACTCCGACCAGCTCACCACCGCCGAGGGCGCCTACCTCGCCACCCTGCTCAACGCGCCCAGCGCGTACGACGTCGCCACCCACCCCGAGAACCGGCAGCGCGCCCTGGACCGCTGGAACTACGTCCTGGACGGCATGGTCAAGAAGAAGTGGATCAGCCAGTCCGAACGGGCCACGCTGAAGTTCCCCACCCCCGGCAAGGCCAAGCCGCCCACCGGCCTGTCCGGCCAGCGCGGCTACCTCGTCGAAGCGGTCAAGGACTACCTGACCAACAACAAGATCATCGACGACCGGACGCTGGCCGCCGGCGGCTACCGCATCACCACCACCCTCGACAAGAAGCGCCAGGACGCCCTGGTCGAAGCCGTCGACGAGAAGCTGATGCAGCAGCTCGGCACGTCCGGGCCCGACCGCTACGTACGGGCCGGCGGCGCCTCCATCGACCCCGCCACCGGCAACGTCGTCGCCATGTACGGCGGCATCGACTACGCCAGGCAGTACGTCAACAGCGCCACCCGCCGCGACTACCAGGTCGGCTCCATCTTCAAGCCGATCGTCTTCACCTCCGCCGTCGCCAACGACGCCGTCACCCAGGACGGCAACAAGATCACCCCGAACACGGTCTACGACGGCACCAACAAGCGCGAGGCCGTCAGCAACGGCCGGCGCACCGGCTTCGCCCCCGAGAACGAGGACGGCCGCTCCTACGGGCCGATCACCGTCTCCACCGCCACCGACAAGTCCGTCAACGCCGTGTACGCCCAGATGGGTGTCGACGTCGGCCCGCAGAAGGTCAAGGACACCGCCATCGACCTCGGCATCCCCAAGGACACACCCAGCCTCGGCTCCTCCGAGGGCGCCGTCTCGCTCGGCACCGCCACCCCCAGCGTCCTGGACATGACGCAGGTGTACGCCACCCTCGCCAACCACGGCAAGCAGCACGCGTACAGCCTCGTCGGCAAGGCCACCAAGGGCGGCGAAACCGTCGACCTGCCCGACCGCGGCGAGAAGACCGCGGTCCCCCGCAACGCCGCCGACACCACCACCTCGATCCTGCGCAGCGTCATCGAGAGCCCCGGCGGCACCGGCGCCGCGGCCCGCGCCGTCGGACGGCCCGCGGCCGGCAAGACCGGCACCGCGGAACAGGACAAGGCCGCCTGGTTCGCGGGCTACACCCCCGACCTGGCCACCGTCGTCGGCGTGCTGGGCCAGGACCCGGACACCGGCGCGCAGAAGCCGCTGTACGGCGCGGCCGGCCAGGCCCGGATCAACGGCGGTGGCTTCCCCGCCGAGATCTGGGCCGCGTACACCGCTGCGGCCCTGGAGGGGAAGCCGGCCAAGGACTTCGACCTGGACCTGGAGGAGGGCGCGAGCCGGCCGCCCAGCGAGTCACCGACCACGCCCAGCGAGTCGCCGAGCACCAGCGCGGCACCGCCGACCGACACCCTCCCGCCCACCGGCCCGACCGGCACCCCGCCGACCAGCGGCCCCACCACGGCCCCAGGACCCAGCTTCCCCACCTTCCCGACCGAGCAGCCGACCACCGCCCCCACCGATGACTGGCCCACCGTGGAGCCCCCCGCCGGAGGCGCCGAGGGCGCCATCGGCGGGGGCAGCCGGGGCGGCGTGGGCAGCGTGGGCGGCATCGGCGGCGGCATGGGAGGCGGGTACGACGGAGGGTACGGAGGGTGGGAGAACTTTCCGGGGGCTTGAGGGGGAGCCCGAGCGAGCCGTGAGGGGGCGTACGGCTGTGTCAGTGGCCGGACGTCATCTTCAGACCCACCACCGCCACCAGCAACAAGCAGATGAAGAAGATCCGCGCGGCGGTGGCGGGCTCGCCGAGCACCAGCATGCCGACGACCGCGGCGCCGGCCGCGCCGATGCCGACCCAGACGCCGTAGGCGGTGCCGATCGGCAGGGTCCGGGCGGCGTACGAGAGCAGCACCATGCTGGCGACGATGCCCGCGCCGGTGAAGACGCTGGGCCACAGCCGGGTGAAGCCGTCGGTGAACTTCATACCGATCGACCAGCCGACCTCCAGCAGACCGGCGACGGCGAGCAGGATCCATGCCATGACGGCACCTCCGTGGAAAACGAGCTTCTACAGGGGTGCGTCGTCTTGTCGTGACCCGGTACGGCGCGTCTCGTCGGGATGCTTCCGACCCTAGCAAAAGGCACGCAAAACGGGCGGTGACCCTGGTCACCGCCCGCCGTCGCCTCCGTACGGCCCTACCACTCCGCGGTCCGGCCCCTGCCGCTACCGCCCTACAGGTACAGTCCCGTCGCGTCCTCGGCGCCCTCCAGGCGCTCCGCCGCCACCGCGTGCAGGTCACGCTCGCGCATCAGCACGTACGCGACGCCGCGCACCTCGACCTCGGCCCGGTCCTCCGGGTCGTACAGCACCCGGTCACCGGGCTCCACGGTCCGTACGTTCTGCCCCACCGCGACCACCTCGGCCCAGGCCAGGCGGCGGCCGACCGCCGCGGTCGCGGGAATGACGATGCCGCCGGTGGAGCGGCGCTCGCCCTCGGCGATGTCGGTACGGACCAGCACCCGGTCGTGCAGCATCCGGATGGGCAGCTTGTCGTGGGTGTCCTTGGCGTTATTCGGGCTCACGGCACGACCGTACCTGGCCGCACGGCCCGGCACGGCCCGTCCCGGGTCCTGACGGGAACGGCTCCTAGGAACGGCGGCGCCTGGAGCCCACCACGAGCAGCCCGACGACAGCCACCCCGATCATCGCCAGCGGCACCACCCGCTCCAGGCGGGGCGCGCCGTCCTCCGCCACCAGCTGGGCGCGGATGTCCGAGACCGCGCGGTTGGCGGCCACGTACGCCCGCCCCGCCGTGCGGTCCACGGCCGCCGCCGTCTTCGCCTTCGCGTCCCCCATGATCGTCTTCGGGTGCAGCCGCACACCGATCTCGTCCAGCGTCACGGCAAGCTCCTGCCGCCTGCGGACGATGTCCTTCTCGATCTGCGCAGGGGTCCTGGCTTCCGACACCGCGCTGCCTCCGGTCGTCTCGATCCGTCTCCGTGCGGACAGTCTGTCAGCACCCACGCCCCGCCGCCCCACAGCACCCCCTTTTCGGGCGGCTCAGTAACCTCGGGGCGTACCGCAAACAGGGGCGCGACGCGCTCGCGCACCCGCCACCCCGTACGTGTTCCCCGCGTGCCGCCCACCCCAAGGAGAGCCATGAGCGAGCGACTGCAGCCCGGCGACACCGCCCCCGCCTTCACCCTCCCCGACGCGGACGGCCGGCAGGTCTCGCTCGCCGACCACCGGGGCCGCAAGGTCATCGTGTACTTCTACCCGGCCGCACTGACCCCCGGCTGCACCAAGCAGGCCTGCGACTTCACCGACAACCTCGACTTCCTGGCCGGCCACGGCTACGACGTCATCGGCATCTCCCCCGACAAGCCGGAAAAGCTCGCGAAGTTCCGCGAGAAGGAGGAGCTGTCGGTCACCCTGCTGGGCGACCCCGACAAGAAGGTCCTCGAGGCGTACGGCGCCTTCGGCGAGAAGAAGCTGTACGGCAAGGTCGTGACCGGCGTCATCCGCTCCACGGTGATCGTGGACGAGGAGGGCAAGGTCGAGCGGGCCCTGTACAACGTGAAGGCCACCGGCCACGTCGCCAAGATCATCAAGGATCTGGGGCTGTAGGACCGTGGCCCGGGCTGACGGCTGCCGGGGCCGCAGTCCGGGCCTGACGGCCGCCGAGAACCGTCAGCCCGGGCCCGCCGGGGGCCCGCCGGGGCCCGGGTGTCCTCGCACACGCCGGCCCCGGCCCCACACAGTCCCTTCCTTTACGAGGCCGTCACCGCACCCCGCTCCGCCACCGGCACCCGCTCCGCCTCGTCCGGCTCCGACGGCCCCGGCAGCTCCAGCACCGCCTCCGCGCCGCCCCCCTCGGCCGTACCGAACACCAGCCGGCCGCCCAGCACCTCCGCCTGCCCGGCCGCGATCGTCAGCCCCAGGCCGTGCCCCGTACCGCGCTCCGGAGCCGCCGTACGGAACCGGCGCGGCCCCTCCGCGCACAGTTCCGGCGGATACCCGGGACCGTGATCGCGTACGACGATCCGCGCGCCCTCGACCCGTACCTCCACCGGCGGCGCGCCGTGCTTGGCCGCGTTCGCCAGCAGGTTGACCAGCACCCGCTCCACCCGGCGCCGGTCGGTCTCCACCACCCGCGCCGGGCCCGCCACGACGACCTCGACACCCGTGATGCCGCGCACCCGCTCCGCCCGGCCCACGATCCCGCGCACCAGCGACGGCAGGTCCACCGCGTCCAGCTGCGCGGACTCCACACCCGCGTCCAGCCGCGACACCTCCAGCAGGTCCTCGACCAGATTGCGCATCGTCTGCGCCCGGTCCCGCACCAGCTCGACGGCCCGCTCGTGCGGCAGCAGCTCCGACGCCGCGACCAGCCCCGCCACCGGGGTACGCAGCTCGTGCGCCACGTCGGCGGTGAACTTGCGCTCCGCCTCCACCCGCGCCGCCAGCGACGTCGCCATGTGGTGCACCGAACGGCCCAGCTCGGCCACCTCGTCCCGGCCGCCCGCCGCCAGCGCGTCCGCATCCGGCGGCTCACCCGCCGCGATCCGGCGCGCCGCCGCCGCACTGTGCCGCAGCCGCCGCGACAGCCGCTGCGAGACGAACCACGACACACCCGCCATCAGCACCACCGTGCCGATGCCCGCGATCAGCAGCGCCCGGTCCAGCGCCTCCTGGGCCGGGTCGTTGTCCGGGAACGCCGCCGACACCGACAGCGTGCGCGGCTGCGACCGGGAACCGCTGCCGGCCCCGGAACCACCCGAACCGGAACCACCGGCCCCGGAACCGCCGCCCACCCCGGTAGCCGCCCACACCCGCGGATCCTCGCCCTGACTCACGTACGTACCCGACTTGCCCTCGAAGACCGCGGCCCGCAGCGGACTCGGCAGCGTCGCGTCGTCCAGCTGCGCGCCCAGCGCCAGCGTGCCGTCCCGCTCGTAGATCTGCAGCGCCGAACTGAGCCGGTCGTCCTGGTACGAACGCGCCGAACGCTCCCGCTCCGCGTCCACGATGTGGTGCACCGCGAAGCCCAGCACCACCACCGCCAGCACCGTCACACACGAAATGGCCAGGGCGATCCGGCCTCGGATCCCCATCACGCGAGGTTGTACATCTCCGTCGAATCACCGAGCGGCGTCGAGCCCTCGTACGTCACCTCCAGCCCCGTGAAGGCCCGCGCGCCGTCCACCGTCTTCGCCCCGTACAGCCGGAACGTCGCCGGGAACCCGGCATCCGCGCCCGCCCCCGCCGCGGCCTTCTCCACCTGCACCATGCCCCTGCCCTCGGCCTCCGCCGTGCCGTACCGGTCCCACGTGATGCCGGTCGCCACCATGCCCGCGTCAGCGCACGTCAACGTGATGACCTGCGGCTTGATCTCCGGCTCGCCGAACCCGCAGTCCCGCACACCCGGCAGCCCGCCGGACGCCTTCCCGGCCGACTTCACGTCCCGCACCGCCGACGTCTTCGGCGCCGCGTCCACCGCCGACGCGCGGTCCGCCGCCTGGCTGAACCACACACCGGCGGCCGCCAGCGCGGTGACCGCGGCGAAGGTCGCCAGGGCGGTGCGCCCGCTGAACCGGCGGGAGCCTTCGCGGTCGGTCATGAACTTCTCCTTCCGGGGCAGCGGCCCCGTGCCGGCACAGAACGGGCCACCACATCCGAACGCGTCGAGCGCACCGGGTGAACGTCCCACGCGCGCGACAACAAGACACACGTACGCGAGGTGTCCGCAGAGCGAACGGTTCGGAGCATAAGGGCGGTTTCGATACCCGCAACTCTCCCCTCCCCGCCACACGGGCTGATTGCCCGGACGCTTCGGTGACCACGCGGCTTTGTACCAGTTCTGTAACAGCGACCGTCACACCCCTGGCGAAATCCACCACGAAACCGGGAGAAACCGCTGCGCCGGACGGCGCACGCCACGTGACGTACGTCGCGTTGTGGGGCCAGAGTGGTTTGAGTCGCGCTCCACTGCGCAGGCGCACCTGTCGTACGACCACCTTTGTGATCACCGGCGACCGCCGACGGCCGACCCGGCCCCCCAGCCACCCGGCCCCCGGACGCCCACGACCGCCGCGACCCACCTGCCGCGCATCGAGCGCGCTGACCGACCGAGAGGACTCGACTCGTGCCGACCGGCAGCACCGAAGCCGAACCCACGACCGACCGGGACCCTGCGGCGTTCAAACGCCACAGAAACCTGTTCCGTGCCGTCGCCCGCCGCCAGAACCCCCGGCTGCGCCGCACCGACATCACGGTGACCGACGAGCGCATCGTCAAACGCGCCGTGAAGGCCGCCGCGCTCGGCAACGCCATGGAATGGTTCGACTTCGGCATCTACAGCTACCTCGCGGTCACCATCGGAAAGGTCTTCTTCCCCGGCGGCAGCGACACCGCCAGCCTGCTGTCCTCCTTCGCCACCTTCGCCGTCGCCTTCCTCGTACGCCCCATCGGCGGCGCGTTCTTCGGACCCCTCGGCGACCGCGTCGGCCGCAAGAAGGTCCTCGCCCTCACCATGATCATGATGGCCGCGGGCACCCTCTGCATCGGCCTGATCCCCTCGTACTCCGCCATCGGCCTGTGGGCCCCGATCCTGCTGATCGTCTTCCGCATGATCCAGGGCTTCTCCACCGGCGGCGAATACGGCGGCGCCTCCACCTTCATCGCCGAGTACGCGCCCGACAAGAGGCGCGGCTTCTTCGGCAGCTTCCTGGAGATGGGCACCCTGGCCGGCTACACCGGCGCCGCCGGCCTGGTCCTCATCCTCAACACCACACTCGGCTCCGAGACCATGCACGACTGGGGCTGGCGCATCCCCTTCCTGGTCGCCGGACCCCTCGGCCTGGTCGGCCTCTACCTGCGGATGAGGCTCGACGAGACCCCCGCCTTCCAGAAGCTCGAAGCGGCCCAGACCCACAACGGCGACGCCTCCGTCACCGAGACCGAAGCCGACTTCTCCCACCTCTCGGAGAACGCCCCCAAGAAGAAGCTCGGCGAGATCTTCTCGCAGCAGTGGCCGATGCTGATCCTGTGCATCGCGCTGGTCGGCGCGTACAACATCTGCCACTACATGCTGCTCTCCTACATGCCGACCTACCTGACCGACACCCTCCACTACGACGAGGCACACGGCCTGCTGATCGTCATCGGCACCATGGCCGTCCTGATGTGCATCATCAGCAGCGTCGGCCGGCTCAACGACCGCTACGGCCGCAAGCCCCTCCTGATGACCGGCATGCTCGGCTTCTTCCTCCTCTCCATCCCCGCCTTCCTGCTGGTCAAGCAGGGCAGCATGGCCGCGATCATCCCCGGCATGCTGATGCTCGGCCTCTCCCTGGTCTGCCTCCTGGGCACCATGTCCGCCGCGCTCCCCGCCCTCTTCCCCACCAGCGTCCGCTACGGCTCCCTCTCCATCGGCTACAACCTCGCCGTCTCCCTCTTCGGCGGCACCACCCCCCTGGTCATCACCGCCCTCATGGACGGCTTCGGCGGCAACGACATGATCCCCGCCTACTACGCCATGGGCGCCGCCCTCGTCGGCGCCATCGCCGTAGCCTGCATGAAGGAAACCGCCCAACAGCCCCTGGAAGGTTCCCCGCCCGCCGTGGCCACCAAGGAGGAAGCCGTGGAGATGGTGACGGCTCAGTCGCCGGATCCGCGGTTCTGAATCCGGCGGACTTCCGGTACGGCGGCCCTCGTCCATGGCGGACGGGGGCCGCCGTTCTGTTGGGCCGTCTGGCGTAACCGGGCGGGGGTGGGGGTCGTTGAGGAGTTCGAGGGTGCAATACACAGCCGAAGAACGTAACGGGGGGTCACATGCCGGTAAGTCCCTATACTCGCGAGCGGTTGGCCGAGGCGGCGGCTTCGTCTCATACGTTGTCGGAGGCATTGGTCGCATTAGGTGTGGACCCGAAGGGGACGGGGCGTCGCTACATCCGTGAGCGCATGAAGTCGATGGCCATCGACACGTCGCATTTCACGGGTGACGGTGTCCGCTGGACCAGGGCAGTGCCGGAGCCCGCAGTGGCTTCCTCCTCGAACATGTGCGAGGTACTGCGGTATCTGGGCCTTGAAGTGGTAGGCGGCTATCACACTCACATCAGCCGCCGTATCCGTGTCCTGGGAATCGACACCTCGCATTTCACTGGCCGAAGCCGAGCGAAACCGGCCTCCCGCCGCCGGTGCGGTGATCACCTGCTGGTGGAAATGCCGGCCACCGGCGCCCGCCGGGTGCAGAGCAGCAGCTTGAAGGCGGTCATGCTGGCCCATGGCGTGACGGATCAGTGCACGATGTGCGGTACGGGACCGGTCTGGCGCGGCAACACCATCCCGCTGGAAGTCGATCACATCGACGGCAACTGGCGGAACAACCGCCTGGAGAATCTCCGAATCCTCTGTCCCAACTGCCACTCGGTGACAGACTCCTACCGCGGCCGCAGCAAAGGCACCAGGACCGGGCGGGCAGGTGCGCAGCGGTGAGCAGCAATGTGCGCTACACCCGGGAACTGCTTCACGAAGCCGCTCGGTGCTGCAAGAACATCGACGAGGTCATCGCCTTCTGCAGCGTGCACCCCTATCACCAGCTCCGACGTCACATTTTGCGACGCTTCGCCCACTTCGGCATCGACGTTTCGCATTTCGAAGCCGTGGGCCACCGGACCGCGCATCCGCGGCCCACAAAGGAAGAGCTTCAAGGCGCCGTCGCCTCCTGCAGTTCTGTAGCAGCCGCCCTGCGGCATCTGAAGAGGCCGGTGAATACCCGTACCCGACGGCTGTTCCGACGCTGGGTCGACGAGTACACCATCGACACCAGCCATTTCCTGGGCCAGGCTCACCAACGGGGAAAGAAGACGCACAACCAACGAGCCGCACACGACATCCTCAGGAAGCAGGAAACCGGACGCCGCACGGGCACATCGCTGCTGCGGCGGGCGTTGCTGGAGAGCGGCGTCGCCGACCGGTGCGCGGAGTGCGGAATCGGCCCGGTGTGGCACGGCCGACCGATGACACTGGAGATCGATCACGTCAACGGCGACTGGAGCGACGACCGGCAGTGCAATCTCAGGTTTCTCTGCCCCAACTGTCACGCGGGCACTTCCACTTGGTGCCGGGGCGGTCGCCGTAGGGTGTAGCTCTCCTACGGTGTTCGCCACCCAGTACCATGGCAGTGCCCAGCGGCCGTGATGTAACAGGCAGCCATGCTGGTTTTAGGTACCAGTGGGGGTAATTCCCCGTGAGGGTTCGAGTCCCTCCGGCCGCACGCCTTTGAATCGAAGGCCCGGCCCCGTGACGTACGGGGCCGGGCCTTCGTCGTCCGGCGGAGTGCCCGCGCCCTCAGCCCACCAGCTCCCGCACCACCGGTACCAGCCCCCGGAACGCCTTGCCGCGGTGGCTGATGGCGTTCTTCTCGTCGGGGGTCAGTTCGGCGCAGGTGCGGGTGTCGCCGAGGGGCGCCAGGATCGGGTCGTAGCCGAAGCCGCCGGTGCCGGCGGGGGTGTGGCGGAGGGTGCCTTCGAGGCGGCCCTCGACGACGCGTTCGGTGCCGTCGGGGAGGGCGAGGGCCGCGGCGCAGGCGAAGTGGGCCGCGCGGTGGCCGTCGGCGATGTCGGAGAGCTGGGCGAGCAGCAGGTCGAGATTGGCCTGGTCGTCGCCGTGCCGGCCGGCCCAGCGGGCGGAGAAGATGCCGGGGGCGCCGCCGAGGACGTCGACGCACAGGCCGGAGTCGTCGGCGACGGCCGGGTGGCCGGTGGCCTGCGCGAGGGCGTGGGCCTTGAGGAGGGCGTTCTCGGCGAAGGTGACGCCGGTTTCCTTGACGTCGGGGACGTCCGGGTAGGCGTCGGCGCCGACGAGTTCGACGTCGAGGTCGGCGGCGGCCAGGATGGCGCGGAGTTCGGTGACTTTGCCGGCGTTGCGGGTGGCGAGGATCAGGCGTTTCATGAGGCCCGATTATCCCGTCGCGCAGCTCTTGGTGAGTGCGCCGGCCGCGTCGCGCAGTGCGGTCAGGTCGGGGGTGCGGCCGGCGCGTACGGCATCGTCGGCCTTGTCCAGGGCGTCGGTCAGGCCGCTGAGGGCCTTTTGGACGTCGGGGTCGTCCGTCGTCTTGCGGATCTTGCCGAGGTCGTCGTTGAGCCGGTCGATGGCGCGCTCGGCGTCCTGGGGGCTGTCGGCGGCGTTGCCGAGGTCCTGTGTGAGGGAGGACAGGTCGTTGGCGAACGTCGTGGCGGTCTTGGCGCAGCCGACGGCCTTCTCGACCGCTCCGCAGGCGGTGAGGAGCGGGACGGCGAGGGCGGCCGCCGCCAGGACGGCCGCGGTGGTGGCCGCGGGGCGGCGGTCCGTGGTGCGGCGGAGTGCGGTACGGCGGCGTAGAGCCATGGAACGGTCCTCCCCTGGGCGTGCCGTGCACGGTCGGTGCACCGGTATCAGGGAGAACGCTGTCGGGCGGGCTTTGGTTGCCGGGTCCGGGAGTGTCGGAGGGGCCGGCAGCGCCGGGGTGGTACGGAACGGTGCGGGGCGTGCGCCCCGCGCGTCACATGAGGCCGGTCTGGGTGAAGAGCATGGCCAGGACGACGACGAGAGCCCAGCCGACGATGTGTTCCAGCAGGTTGTTGCCGTCCTTGGGCCCGCCGGTGCGGGCCCGGGACAGGGTGGCGGAGGCGTCGGCTGCGGCAGCCGTGGCAGCGGAAGTGGACATGTGTTCCACGGTGCGCGGCCGGTCGGTGTTTTCCTAGAGACGCAGATCCCACGAGGGAAAGGTCACAGGGGGCGCTCGACGGGTGGCCGCGGGCCGCGCCGGCCCGCGGTGGCGGGGGCCGGCGCGTCAAGAGGCCCGTACGGCGGTGGGGTCCGTCAGAGGGTGCGGGCGAGGGCCTCGCGCTGGGCGGCGTCGAGGGACGCGCAGCCGGCGACGGCCAGGTCGAGGAGGGAGTTGAGCTCCTCGCGGGCGAAGGGTTCGGCCTCGGCGGTGCCCTGGACCTCGACGAAGCGGCCGTCGCCGGTGCAGACGACGTTCATGTCGGTCTCGGCGCGCACGTCCTCCTCGTAGCAGAGGTCGAGCATCGGTACGCCGCCGACGATGCCGACGCTGACGGCGGAGACGGTGCCGATGAGCGGCTGGCGGCCGGCCTTGATGCTCTTCTTGGCCTGGGCCCAGGCGATGGCGTCGGCGAGGGCGACGTAGGCGCCGGTGATGGCGGCGGTCCGGGTGCCGCCGTCGGCCTGGAGGACGTCGCAGTCCAGGACGACGGTGTTCTCGCCGAGGGCCTTGAAGTCGATGACGGCGCGCAGTGAGCGGCCGATGAGGCGGGAGATCTCGTGGGTGCGGCCGCCGATCTTGCCGCGGACGGATTCGCGGTCGCCGCGGGTGTTGGTGGAGCGCGGCAGCATGGAGTACTCGGCGGTGACCCAGCCCTCGCCGCTGCCCTTGCGCCAGCGCGGGACGCCCTCGGTGAGGGAGGCGGTGCAGAAGACCTTGGTGTCGCCGAAGGAGATCAGTACGGAGCCTTCGGCGTGCTTGCTCCAGCCGCGTTCCATGGTGACGGGGCGGAGCTGGTCGGGGGTGCGGCCGTCGATACGAGACATGGCCCCGACCCTATCGGCTCGGCAGAGGGGCGGGTTCCGGATCGGGTGAGGGCCTGGTGAGGGCCCGTCGGGTGAGGCGGGGTGCGGGTGCGTACGCGCGTCCCGGCCGTATGTCGTACGTGTGTACCGCGCCGTCCGTATGTGTGTGTGCGCGTACCGGCCGACCGTACGGACGCGTATTCCGGCCGTCTTTACGGTACGGAGGCGCACACCGGCCGTCCTCATGTGCGTACGCGTAACCGGCTGTCCGTACGCATGCCGGAGCCCCGGTCCGTCGCCGGGGGCGGCGGGCGGCCGGGGCCCGGCGGGTGAGCGGTCAGCTGC
Source organism: Streptomyces sp. NPDC030165 (assembly GCF_055573595.1). NCBI lineage: Bacteria > Bacillati > Actinomycetota > Actinomycetes > Kitasatosporales > Streptomycetaceae > Streptomyces > Streptomyces sp. NPDC030165. Next base: position 306,104 of record NZ_JBVIBD010000006.1, read on the forward strand.
TCACATCATGTCTTCGATCTCAGCGGCGATCGGGTCGGCGTCGGTGCCGATGACGACCTGGATGGCGGTGCCCATCTTCACGACGCCGTGCGCGCCGGCGGCCTTGAGTGCGGCCTCGTCGACCAGCGAGGGGTCGGCGACCTCGGTGCGCAGGCGGGTGATGCAGCCCTCGACCTCTTCGATGTTGTCGAGGCCGCCGAGCCCGGCGACGATCTTCTCAGCCTTGCTGGCCATGTCCACTCCTGCTTGTCTCGGCCACCGGCGGTCGGTGCCGCGCGGTGATCACACGGTAACGCACGTTCAGCCCAGTTACCCGGGCATGTGCCCGCGCTCTGGCGAATGATGGCGACCACCCGGCAGCGCTTTTCCGGGGGTCCGAAACGCACTACAAGTGGTCTACACCATCAGTATGCGGTACGTAGCGAGCCGGCCCGCTACGGGTCGGCGGCCGGGAGGACGCGGATGAGTTCGAACGCGGCAGCGGCGGGAACGAAGAAGCGGTCGGCGGGGCTGTTCCAGGGCCTGCAGAAGATGGGGCGCAGTCTCCAGCTCCCCATCGCCGTGCTGCCGGCCGCGGGCATCCTCAACCGGCTCGGCCAGCCGGATGTCTTCGGCGCGGACGGTCTGGGCTGGGAGCACGTGGCGAAGGTGTTCGCCGGTGCGGGCGGCGCGCTGCTGGATTCCTCGCTGGGCCTGCCGCTGCTGTTCTGCGTCGGTGTGGCGATCGGGATGGCGAAGAAGGCGGACGGTTCGACGGCGCTGGCGGCGGTGGCCGGCTTCCTCGTGTACTACTCGGTGCTGCACCAGTTCCCGCAGGACTGTGCGGCGGGGGCCACGTACGCCACGGCCGGGCAGTGGGGCGGGGTGTGTGTCGACGGGAGCGGCAAGGCCACTCCGGCGGCCTTCCAGAATCCGGGGGTCTTCGGCGGCATCGTCATGGGTTTCTTCACCGCGTGGATCTGGCAGCGCTGCCACCGGGTGAAGCTGGTGGACTGGCTGGGTTTCTTCAATGGGCGCCGGCTGGTGCCGATCATCATGGCGTTCGTGGGGCTGGCCTTCGCGGCGCTGTGTCTGTGGGTGTGGCCGCCGGTCGGTGACGCGCTGACCGGCTTCAGCGAGTGGCTGACGGATCTGGGGGCAGCCGGTTCGGGCGTTTTCGGGGTGGCGAACCGGGCGATGCTGGTGATCGGGATGCACCAGTTCCTGAATACGTTCATGTGGTTCCAGTTCGGTGATTTCACCAAGCCGGACGGTACGTCGGTGCACGGTGACGTCAACCGGTTCCTGGCGGGTGATCCGACGGCCGGGCAGTTCACCACGGGTTTCTTCCCGATCATGATGTTCGCGCTGCCGGCCGCGGCGCTGGCGATCACGCACTGTGCCAAGCCGCACCGCCGCAAGGAGATCGGCGGTCTGATGCTGTCGGTCGGCCTGACGTCCTTCGTCACGGGGGTGACCGAGCCGATCGAGTACTCGTTCCTGTTCGTCGCGCCGGTGCTGTACGCGATCCATGCCGTGCTGACGGGGGTGTCGATGGCGGTGAGCTGGGCGCTGGGCGTCAAGGACGGGTTCAGTTTCTCGGCGGGTCTGATCGACTACGTGATCAACTGGGGGCTGGCGACCAGGCCGTGGATGATCATTCCGATCGGTCTGTGTTTCGCGGTCGTCTATTACGTGCTGTTCCGCTTCGTGATCACCAAGTTCGACCTGCACACTCCGGGCCGTGAGCCGGAGGAGGTGGAGGAGGAGCTGACGAAGGAGAATACGAAGTAGGGGGGCACGGCGGGCGGGGGCGCGGGAAGGCTCCGGACGGGCGGGGCGGGGTGATCGGGCGTACGGCCCGGGCCGACCGGCCCTTGCGGCCGCGGCACTTGTAGGCCGCTCGGCATGTGATCTAAACCTTTGGGAACAACGGATTCCTTTATGTGTGGGCGACATGCTAAGAATGGTCTAAACCACTGAGTGGTGTAGACCAAGCCGGCGGGCCGTCCCCTTTCTCCGAGAGCCCGCCTCACCAGGAGGAATCCGATGAGTTCGGCCACCGCTTCGGCGGCTCCCGACAAGAAGCGCCGCGGCGCCGGCGCCATGGCCGTCGCCCAGCGCATCGGCCGCAGCCTCATGCTGCCGATCGCGACGCTGCCCGCCGCGGCGCTCATGGTCCGGCTCGGCCAGCCGGACATGCTCGGCAGGGAGTCGTTCCCCGCGTTCCTGAACAAGATCGCGGAGTTCATGGCCGCCGGTGGCGGTGCGCTCCTGGACAACATGCCGCTGCTGTTCGCCGTCGGTATCGCCATCGGCTTCGCCAAGAAGGCGGACGGCTCGACCGGCCTGGCCGCCGTCGTCGGCTACCTGGTCTTCAGCAAGGTGCTGGCGACGTTCGGGGACGACAGCCTCCCGAAGATCGCCAAGGTGGTGGACGGGAAGATAGTCCAGGAGGCCGCGCCCGCCGACGCCAAGGTGCTCGGCGGCGTGGTGATGGGCATCGTGGTCGCCCTGCTCTACCAGCGCTACAGCCGCAAGAAGCTGCCGGACTGGCTCGGCTTCTTCAGCGGCCGCCGCCTGGTGCCGATCCTGTCGTCCTTCGCGGGCCTGGTCATCGGCATCGTCTTCGGTTACATCTGGCCGGTTCTCGGCGCCGGTCTGCACAACTTCGGTGAGTGGCTGGTCGGCTCCGGCGCGGTCGGCGCGGGCATCTTCGGCGTCGCCAACCGCGGTCTGATCGCGGTCGGCATGCACCACCTGCTGAACTCCTTCCCCTGGTTCCAGGCGGGCGACTTCGAGGGCAAGCACGGCGACATCGCCCGCTTCCTGCAGGGCGACCCGAGCGCCGGCCAGTTCATGACCGGCTTCTTCCCGATCATGATGTTCGCGCTGCCCGCCGCGTGCCTGGCGATCGTGCACTGCGCCCGCCCCGAGCGCCGCAAGGTCGTCGGCGGCATGATGCTCTCGCTCGCCCTGACCGCCTTCGTCACCGGCGTGACCGAGCCGATCGAGTTCACGTTCATGTTCATCGCGCCGGTGCTGTACGCGGTGCACGCCGTACTGACCGGTGTGTCGATGGCGCTGACCTGGGCGCTGGGCATGAAGGACGGCTTCGGCTTCTCGGCCGGCGCGATCGACTACCTGCTGAACCTGGGCATCGCGACCAAGCCGCTGATGCTGGCCGTGGTCGGCCTGTGCTTCGCGGCCCTGTACTACGTGATCTTCCGGTTCGCGATCATCAAGTTCAACCTCAAGACGCCGGGCCGCGAGTCCGACGAGGAGATCGCCGAGATGCAGAAGGTCGAGGGCAAGTAGGCCCCGGCCGCCCGGCCCGTACGCGGCAGGCCCCCGTGACCACATGGTCGCGGGGGGATGTCGGTTCCAGGCCTGGGGTGGGGGGACCACTTTATGTACATGGACCCGGTGCGCGCCTCCAACCCCAGCACCCACCCCCCCCCTT
>NZ_JBVIBD010000006.1:309555-453791 GCF_055573595.1 Streptomyces sp. NPDC030165
TTAGAGAGGGTAGGGGCCAGTTGTCCCCCTTCCTCCTCCCCTTCATCCGGCAGTCCCCTGCGACAACTTGCTTGTGGGGCCCTCCCGTGGACGGGCCGGGCGCGCGGGGCCCGCTGCGTGCACGCGGACCGGGCGCGCGCCTCAGATCTCGTACACCGCGCCCGCCTTGGCGACCTCGACCGGCCCGTCGAAGACCTCCTGCGCGTCGCGCAGGTTGATGCCCGGGTCGGTCCACGGCGGAATGTGGGTCAGGACCAGCCGTCCCGCGCGGGCGCGCGCGGCGTGCGCGCCGGCCTCGCGGCCGTTGAGGTGGAGGTCCGGGATGTCCTCCTTGCCGTGCGTGAAGGACGCCTCGCACAGGAAGAAGTCGGTGCCCTCGGCGAGGCCGTCCAGGGCGTCGCAGACCCCGGTGTCGCCGGAGTACGTCAGCGACTTGCCGTCGTGTTCGATGCGGAAGCCGAACGCTTCGACGGGGTGGCTGACCAGATCCGTACGGATGGTGAAGGGGCCGACGGTGAACGTGCCGGGGGTCAGGGTCCGGAAGTCGAAGACCTCGCTCATGGCCCGGTCGGTCGGCAGGTCCGCGTGCGCGGCGGTCAGCCGGCGTTCGGTGCCGGCCGGGCCGTACACGGGCATCGGCGCGCACCGGCCGCCGTCGGGCCGGTAGTAGCGGACGACGAAATAGCCGCACAGGTCGATGCAGTGGTCGGCGTGCAGGTGCGACAGGAGCACGGCGTCGAGGTCGTAGAGACCGCAGTGGCGCTGCAACTCGCCGAGGGCGCCGTTGCCCATGTCGATGAGCAGCCTGAAGCCGTCGGCCTCCAAGAGGTAGCTCGAACAGGCCGATTCCGTGGAAGGGAACGACCCCGAGCAACCGACGACAGTGAGCTTCATGCGGGCGTGAACCTCCGTGGCTGGGGGCGGAGCGGCGGGTCCATGCGGGGCTTCGGCGGGGGCGTGCACGGGTCCTCGCCGGTCCTCGTCCGGCGGGCGTCCTTGCCGGGTCCTGAACGGTCATTGCGGTGCCCACGAGCGTAAGGCGCGAAAGGGCTGGTGGCTCCTCCGGCGGGGCGAGCTGTGGGCGGAATCACCAGTCCGGGTGGGTGTGTACAGGAGGGGGTTCCCTCCCTGTCGTTCCCCGGTGCCGTGCGCCTACACGACGCCCGTACGGCGGCGCCGTCCGTCCTCGTACGGCCGTGCCGTCCGGCCGCTCCGGCGGGTGCGGTCGGGGCCGGGCCGGGATCTTGGAGGGAACGGGTTCGGGCCTCTCGGGGTGGTGGCCGGCGCTGACCGTGGTGGCCGCGCCGGCGCTGGTGGCGGCGCTCGTCGACGGACGGGCCCGTGCGCGGGGCGCGCGGAGGCGTCAGAGCGCGCGTTTCAGGCCAAGAGCGCGGGCGCGCGACCGTACGCGCCCCGGTGGGCATCCTTCACGGGTTGCAGAACCGGGCGCCCGCACGCCGCGGGCGCGGGAGATCTGGTGGGCGCTGGTGCCGTACGAGGACGGGCCGGGCGCGAAGGACCGCCCGTGCCCGGTGCTGTCGGTACGCGGCGGTACGGCGCGCGTCGTGAAGATCACCAGCCGGCACCACACGGACCGCCCGGGCGTCCTCCCGCTGCCGCCCGGCACGGTCGGTGCCGGGCAGGACCGGGCGAGCTTCCTGGAGAGCGACGAACTGCGCGACGTGCCGCTGCGGGATTTCCGCCGCCGCGCGGGAACGGTCGACGCGGCCCTGTGGAAGAGGGTCCGCCGACTCACCGGGCACTGAGACCGCGGCACGGACGGACGCGCCGCGCGGCCCGGGGGCGGACCGGTCCGGCCCCCGCCCGGGCCCCGGTGCCCGTCACGCCCAGAGCTGACCGTGCAGCGTCTCGATCGCGGCCTCGGTGGTTTCGGCGGTGTAGACGCCGGTGGAGAGGTACTTCCAGCCGCCGTCGGCGACGACGAAGGCGATGTCGGCGGTCTGTCCGGCCTTGACCGCTTTCTTGGCCACGCCGATCGCCGCGTGCAGGGCGGCGCCCGTCGAGACGCCCGCGAAGATGCCTTCCTCGGCGAGGAGTTCGCGGGTGCGGCGGACGGCGTCCTCGGAGCCGACGGAGAAGCGGGTGGTGAGCACCGACGCGTCGTACAGCTCGGGCACGAAGCCCTCGTCGAGGTTGCGCAGCCCGTAGACCACGTCGTCGTAGCGCGGCTCGGCGGCGACGATCTGTACGCCGTCGACGTGCTCGCGCAGGTAGCGGCCGACGCCCATGAGGGTGCCGGTGGTGCCCAGGCCCGCCACGAAGTGGGTGATGGAGGGCAGGTCGGCGAGGATCTCCGGGCCGGTGGTGGCGTAGTGCGCGCCGGCGTTGTCGGGGTTGCCGTACTGGTAGAGCATCACCCAGTCGGGGTGCTCGGCGGCCAGGTCCTTGGCGACGCGTACGGCCGTGTTGGAGCCGCCCGCCGCGGGCGAGGAGATGATCTCCGCGCCCCACATGGCGAGGAGTTCACGCCGTTCGGAGGAGGTGTTCTCCGGCATGACGCAGACGATGCGGTAGCCCTTGAGCCTGGCCGCCATCGCCAGCGAGATGCCGGTGTTGCCCGAGGTGGGCTCCAGGATCGTGCAGCCGGGGGTGAGCCGGCCGTCCTTCTCCGCCTGCTCGATCATGTGGAGCGCGGGGCGGTCCTTGACCGAGCCGGTCGGGTTGCGGTCCTCCAGCTTGGCCCAGATGCGGACGTCCGCGGAGGGCGACAGCCGCGGCAGGCGGACCAGCGGGGTGTTGCCGACCGCCGCCAGCGGGGAGTCGTACCGCATCAGCACTGTTCCCGGGGGCCGTCGGACATGCCCGAGCCGCCGGCCACGGCCGGGAGGATGGTGACGCTGTCGCCGTCGCTGAGTTCGGTGGAGATGCCCTGCAGGAAGCGCACGTCCTCGTCGTTGAGGTAGACGTTCACGAAGCGGCGCAGGTCCTCGCCGTCGACGAGGCGCTCGCGGATGCCGGAGTGGCGGCTCTCCAGGTCGGCGATGAGGTCGGCGAGGGTCGCACCACTGCCTTCGACGGCCTTCTGGCCGCCGGTGTAGGTGCGGAGGATGGTCGGGATACGGACCTCGATGGCCATGAGAGCTCCTGTGGGAGGGCAGTGACGTGCGGGGCGGGCGTGCGTGCGGCGCAGGCTCGGGGCGTGCGCCGCGGAGGCGCTGGGCGGAAGGGCGCGTTGCCGGGCGCGCACGGCGTGGTGCGCGCTGGGGCCGCCGCGCGGCCGGTGTACCGGCGGCGTCAGGCGGCAGCGCTGATCGGACAGATGGCGCTGGCAAGGCGGCACAGGTCGACGTGCAGCCGCGCCACAAGCAACATGCCCGGCGTCTTCTCGCTCACGTCGTCAAAAACCATGCGGTCATCGTATCGATTCCCGGTCCGGAGACTGGAACCTCGTCTTGCGATGCGGACGTTCGGCGCACACCAGGTGGGACGCGGTCGGCGGCGGTACGGCTCAGGAGCGTGCGCCGTACGCCGCGATCCGCTCGTCCCTGCTGGTCAGACAGCAGCTGACGCAGCGCACGGCTTCGGCGCTCGTATAGAAGAGACAGCAGGTCCGGCGGAGGTAGACCAGGCGCGGGGAGCCGTCCCGGCGTGTGACAGTGACCACATCACCCAGTGCGGCGAGGCCGCCGGGCGCGCCGTCCAGGAAGGCGGCCCAGCGGCGGGCCAGCAGCGCCGGATCGGCGCGGGAAGCGCCGAGGGCGGTGGCGCAGCCGTGGGCCACTCCCCCGCGCAACTGCCGCAGCCCGGCACGGGTGCGGTCCCGCAGGGCGTCGGCCAGAGGAAGCAAGTGCTCGGTGAGGACGGCGCGTTGAACCGCCCCCACGCTCCGGGCGTCCGCCTCCGGCGCGTCCAGCATGCGGAACGTCCGCAGCCGGACCTCCGCGATGCCGTGTCCGGGGTCAGGGCGCAGGAGCACGTTCTCCGGCCGTACGTCCAGGACGTGGCCGGTCAGCGCCCAGTGCAGGACAGCGGGCGCGGTGACCCGGCCTGCGTAGACCGCGATGAGGGTGAGGGCCGCGGCGTGGGCGGTGCGGTGGCCGCTGCCCCGGTACTCGGTGTCCAGCAGGCGGGACAGTTCCGGGCCGTACGGGTCGAGCAGCCGGTCGGCGGCGAGCCAGCCGGGCTCGCCGGGCGGCGGGGCGCCGAGCCCGAGGCGGTAGCGGGGTCCGTGCGCGGCGAGGGCGGCGAGCGGACTTTCCGTTCCGCCGGAGACGGGTGTCCCTCCGTACGCGCTCATCGCTGACCCGCCGCCGTCGTCGTCCCGCCCCGCGCCGCCGCGTCCGGCGGCAGGTACACCACCGTCGGCGCCCCGGTCACCGGATGCGTGCTGACCTCGGCGGCGACGCCGTACACGTCGGCGAGCAGGCCGGGGGTGAGGAGCTCGCGCGGTGTGCCGTGGGCGACGACGCGTCCCTCGCGCAGCACGTACAGGCGGTCGCAGTAGTACGCAGCGAGGTTGAGGTCGTGCAGGGCGAGCAGGGTGCTGGTGCCGAGGGCGGTCACCAGGGAGAGGATGTCGAGCTGGTAGCGGATGTCGAGGTGGTTGGTCGGCTCGTCGAGGACGAGCAGCGACGGCTGCTGCACCAGGGCCCGCGCGACCAGGACGCGCTGCCGTTCACCGCCGGACAGCGCGGCGAAGGAACGGTCGCGCAGCGCCGCGACGCCGACCCGTTCCAGCGCCCGGTCGGTGCGGGCGGCGTCGTCCGCCGTGTCGGTCTGCCAGAAACGCTTGTGCGGGGAGCGGCCCATGGCGACGATCTCGCGCACGGTCAGTTCGAACGTACCGCTGCCGTCCTGGGGCACGGTGGCGATGCGCCGGGCCCGCTCCCTGGCCGAGAATCCGGCCAGGTCGCGGCCGTCCAGCGTGAGCCGGCCGTGGGTGGGGGCCAGGGTGCCGTAGACGCAGCGCAGCAGGGTGGTCTTGCCGCTGCCGTTGGGGCCGACCAGGCCCACCGTCTCGCCGGGCGCGACGTACAGGTCGGCGCCGTCGACGAGGTGGCGGCCGTCGACGCCGTACGACAGGCCCTCGGCCCGCAGCTCGGCGGGGGTGGCGGCGTCCGTGCCGGTGACCGTGGTCGGGCCGCTCATCCGGTGATCCCTTCCGTACGGGTGGTGCGGCGCAGCAGCCACAGGAAGAACGGGCCGCCGGCCAGCGCGGTGACCACCCCGACGGGGATCTCCTGGGAGCCCGCGACCGTACGGGCCAGCAGGTCGGCGAGGACGACGAAGACCGCGCCCGCCAGCGCGACCACCGGCAGCAGGGCCCGGTACGAGGCGCCGACGAGCATGCGGACGGCGTGCGGCACCATCAGCCCGACGAAGCCGATCGAGCCGCTGGCCGCGACGAGGACGCCGGTGACCAGCGACGCGAGGACGAAGACGGCGGCGCGGAAGCGGCCGGTATCCAGGCCGAGGACGGTGGCGCCCTCCTCGCCGACGAGCAGCAAATCCAGCGGCCGGGCGAGGGTGAGCAGCAGCGCGAGGCCGGCGAGCAGGACGATCGCGGGCAGCCACAGGGTGTTCCAGCGGGCCTGGCCGAGGCCGCCGAGCGTCCAGAACATGAGGGACCGCAGGTGTTCGGCCTTGGCCGAGGTGACCAGGACGAGGCTGGTCAGCGCGGAGAGGATGTACTGGACGGCGACGCCTGCCAGCACCAGCCGCCCGGTGGTCATGGTGCCGCCGCGCCGGGCCAGGGCGTACACGGCGACCAGGGCGCCCAGCGATCCGGCGAAGGCGGCCAGCGGCATCGAGACGGTACTGGCCATACTGCCGCCGACGCCGAGGACGACCACCATGACGGCGCCGGTCGAGGCGCCCGAGGAGACGCCGAGCAGGAACGGGTCGGCGAGCGGGTTGCGGACCAGTGCCTGCAGGACGGTGCCGATGACGGCGAGCCCCGCGCCGACGACGGCGCCGAGCAGCACGCGCGGCAGCCGTACGTCGAGGACGATGGTCGGGAACGGGCCGGCCGGCGCGTCGCCGGTCAGGATGCGCAGCACGTCCGCGGGCGGGATGCGGACGGAGCCGAGGACGAGGCCGGCCAGCCCCGCCGCGAGCAGGGCGGCGAGGAGGACGGCCAGGACGAGGGGGTAGCGCAGCCGGCGCGGTGCGGCCGCGGTCTTGCAGCTCACCGGGGGCTACTTGAGGGCGTCCGGGTGCAGCTGTCCGGCCAGTGACCGGACGGCTTCCGGTACGCGTACGCCGAGCACCGCGCTGGACAGCGGCAGTACCGCGAACCGCTTGTTCCTGACGGCCGGCACGTCCTGGAGCGCCGGGTCCTCCAGCAGCCGCTTCTTCTTGGCCTCGACGGGGGTGCCGCCGTAGTCGTAGATCGCGATGATCTCGGGCTTGCGCTCGACGATCTGCTCCCAGGAGACGTCGGTCCAGGTCTTGGCGGTGTCCGCGAAGACGTTGCGGCCGCCGGCGAGGGAGATGATCTCGTTGCCGATGCCCTTGCCGCCCGCGGTGTGCACGGCGCTGTCGCCGCTGTCGTAGACGAAGACGGAGGCCGGGGCGGTGCCCTTGAGCTTGTCCTTGGTGGCGGCGATCGTGGCGTCGGCCTTCTTGACGAGGGCCTCGGCGCGGTCGCGTACGCCGAAGGTGGCGCCGACCTCGCGGATCTCCTGGGCGAGCTGCTGGACGCCGGTCTTCCCGTGCGTGCAGTACTCGATGTTCAGGCGGGTCCTGATGCCGGACTTCTCCAGCGTGGCCCGGTCGCGGCCCTCGCCCTTGTCGAAGGCGCTGGCGTAGCCGCCGTAGACGAAGTCGGGGTTGGCGCCGAGCAGCGTCTCGTAGGAGGGGTACTCCTTGGCCAGGACCTTGACGCTCTTGTAGTCCTTCTCGTACTGCGGCAGCACCTTGTCGTCGAGGTAGGCGGTGCCGGCCAGCCGGTCCTTGAGGCCGAGGGCGAGCATGATCTCGGTGGCGTGCTGGTTCATGGTGACCACGCGCTCGGGCGGGGCCTTGAAGGTGGTGCGTACGCCGCAGTTCTCGACGGTGTACGGGAAGCCGGCCGCCTCGGACGCGGCCCCGCCGGACGCTTTCGCGTCGCTGTCGCCGCCGGTGCCGCAGGCGGCGAGCGGCAGCAGGAGCGCCGCCGATACGAGCGCGCGCAGCGCGCCGCGGGACCTGGTTGTGGACATGGCCGTGCCTCCTCCGGGGGATCCGCGTCCCCTGGTCGGTGTGAGGGCGGCAGGTCAGTTCCTGGCTTCCAGGCGTGCGGCCTGGTCACAGTGGCGGGACCGTCCCGGATTCGCACCGGGTTCCTGGGTCCTGCCGCCCGAGGTGATGCGGCACAGTGTGTCAGGTGAGCCGACGGCATCCGCCGTCGCGGTGGCCGGTACGCGGCCACGGCCTCGACGGTCAGTACGCGTCGACGACCTCGACGTCTTCCTCCGTGACCTGGCCGTCCACGATCCGGAACGAGCGGAACTGGAACGGCCCGGCGTCGTCGGCGTCGGCCGTGGAGACCAGGACGTAGTGCGCGCCGGGCTCGTTCGCGTACGAGATGTCCGTACGGGACGGGTACGCCTCGGTCGCGGTGTGCGAGTGGTAGATGATCACCGGTTCCTCATCCCGGTCGTCCAGCTCGCGGTAGAGCTTGAGCAGGTCCTGGGAGTCGAACTCGTAGAAGGTGGGCGAGCGGGCGGCGTTGAGCATCGGGATGAACCGCTCGGCGCGTCCGCTGCCGGCCGGGCCCGCGACCATGCCGCAGGCCTCGTCGGGGTGGTCCTTGCGGGCGTGGTCCACGATCTGGTCGTACAGGGCCTTGGTAAGGGTCAGCATGGGCCCCAGAATAAGCAGGCGGGCCGGACCGTACCGAGGGTTGGTACGAACCGGCCCGCATGCCGGACAGCCCGCCTTGTGCAGGCCGCCCTCAGCCCTTCTTGCCGCCCGGCGAGGCGGCCTTGGCGACGGCCGGCGCACCGGCCTTGCCGAACATGTCGGGGTTACGGGACTTGAGCACCAGGTAGCTGACGCCCAGGACCAGCGCCCAGACCGGTGCCGCGTACAGCGACACCCGGGCGTCCGGGTCCACGCCCATCATCACGATGACCATGCCGATGAAGGCCAGCGCGAAGACCGAGGTGTACGGGGCGCCGGGCGCCTTGAACTCGGACTGCGGCAGCTCGCCGCGGTCGGCCTTGGCCCGGTACCGCAGCTGCGAGAGCAGGATCATGATCCAGGCCCACATGCCGGAGATCGTCGCGAAGGAGACGACCAGGTCGAAGGCCTTGCCCGGCCACTGGTAGTTGATCCACACGCCGAACAGCATCATCGCGACGGAGACGCCGGTGCCCCAGGTGGGCAGGCCGTTCTTGCTGAGGCGGGTGAACAGCTTGGGTCCCTGGCCGTTGAGCGCGAGGTCGCGCAGCATCCGGCCGGTGGAGTACATCCCGGAGTTGGCCGAGGACAGCGCCGCGGTCAGCACCACGAAGTTGACGATGGCCGCACCGGCCGGCAGGCCGATCTGCTGGAAGGCCGCGACGAAGGGGCTCACGCCCGGCTTGAAGACGGTCCAGCTGACGACGGACAGGATGATGATCAGCGCGCCGATGTAGAAGAGGCCGATCCGCCACGGCACGGTGTTGATCGCCTTGGGCAGGACCTTCTTCGGGTCGGTGGCCTCACCCGCCGTGACGCCGACGAGTTCGACCGCCAGGAAGGCGAACATCACGATCTGCAAGGTCATCAGCGTGCCGCCGATGCCCTTCGGGAAGAATCCGCCGTCCGACCACAGGAGGGTGAAGGAGGCGGTGTCACCGGCGTCGGAGAAACCGATGGTGATCACGCCGAGACCGATCAGGATCATGCCGATGATCGCGGTGACCTTGACCATCGAGAACCAGAACTCCAGCTCACCGAAGAGCTTCACGGAGATCAGATTGATGCCGAACAGGGCGACCGTGAACACCAGGGCGGACGCCCACTGGGGTATTCCCTTGTTCCAGTACTGCACATAGGTGGCAGCTGCAGTCACTTCCGTGATGCCGGTGACCACCCAGAACAGCCAGTACGTCCAGCCGGTCACGAATCCCATGAACGGGCCGAGGAATTCGCGGGCGTACTCCGAGAAGGAGCCCGACACCGGGCGGTACATGAGCAGCTCGCCCAGGGCCCGCATGATGCAGAAGATGACCAGGCCCACGATGGCGTAGGCCAGGATGATGCTGGGTCCCGCTTTCGAGATCGCCTTGCCCGCTCCGAGGAACAGACCGGTTCCGATGGCGCCACCGATGGCGATCATCTGGATCTGCCGGTTTCCCAGCCCCCGCTGGTAACCCTCTTCCGAGGCAGACCCCGCGGCGTCGCTGCCGCCGGCTTTCTTTTCGACCTGCACAGAGGTCATGTGTGGTGCGCCCTTCTCCATTCCGACCCGGTCTGTCCGGATCGGGTTCCGATCCCCCCGGATGGAGTTCCTGCACGCCGACGGTCGGCCGGCCAAGCGCTCCCGGAGTGACAGGGGTGGCGTCACTCACGGCAGGTCGTGAACATGTATCACGGCCCCTTGGGTATCTACCAGTGATGTCTTGGGGCCGAGCACAAGAAAAGTAGGATAAATGCTGGAATGCCCTGCTGGGTAATCAGGGCCGGTGACGCGATCGTTATCCGGATTTGAGCGTCCGCTGAGCGGGGTGCGGCGGCGGGCCGCCACCCGTCACCCCAGGTGCCCCGAGGGGCTCAGGCCGTCAGCGTCTCGATCAGGCTCTCCTGAAGACCGCCCAGCCACAGGTAGGCCATCACCATCGGCTTGCGCGGGTCACTGTCCGGCAGCCGCAGCAGCTCGCCACTCTCGTCCTCGTCGGTGACTTCCAGACGGGTGCCGATGGCCAGCCGGAGGTCGTTCAGGGCCCCCAGCCACTGCCGCGACTCGTCCGGCTTCAGGCGCAGCACGGCGCCGTCCATGCCACCCTCCTCGCCCGTACCGCCCGCCCCGCCGACCGGGCCGAGCGCGTCCAGGGCCCGTACGACCGCGAGCGCGTCCTCGCGCTTACGGGTGCGCAGGTCGTTCTCCGTGTAGCGGCGGAACTCGGCCGCCGCGGCGTGCGTGGCGTCGTCCGGCACCTCGTCCGGGCCGCCGTACGCGTTCGGGAAGAGCCGGGCCAGCGCCGGGTCGGACGGGGGCTCACTGGGACCCTCCGTGAACAGCGCGGCGAGCGGGTCGTCGCCCTCGGCCGGCTCCTCGCCCGGGCCGATCAGCTCCATGAGCTGGACGGCGAGGCTGCGCAGGATGGAGATCTCGACCTCGTCGAGGGGGGCGGCAGCGCCGCCGCCGGGCAGGGGCTCGAAGTGGCCGGCCATCAGCGGTCCTGCGTAAGGGTCGCCCACAGGCCGTACCCGTGCATCGCTTGCACGTCGCGCTCCATTTCCTCGCGGCTGCCGCTGGAGACGACCGCCCGTCCCTTGTGGTGAACGTCGAGCATGAGCTGCCGGGCCTTGCCCTTGGAGTAGCCGAAGTACGTCTCGAAGACGTACGCGACGTAGCTCATGAGGTTGACGGGATCGTTGTGCACCAAAGTGACCCAGGGCACGTCCGGGTCGGGCACCTCGGAAGGTGCCTCACTGGACTCGGGTCGTTCGATCTCCACGGGGGCGCCGAGCGCGCAGCGCGTCGATCGAAGGGCGATGGTGGCAGACGGGTCGGCGCTCACGGTCTCCATGCTGCCACCCGTGGTGGGGCATCGCACAAACAGCCCGGGGAAATCGTCAGAGTGACGAGTATGAGAGGTAGCATCCTCACCATGAACACAGCAGACCTGGGGCTGCCGGTGGCCGTGCCGTCGACTGCGCTCTTCACCGACCAGTACGAACTCACCATGCTGCAGGCCGCGCTGCGGTCCGGGACCGCCGACCGCCGCTCGGTCTTCGAGGTCTTCACCCGGCGCCTGCCCGAAGGCCGCCGCTACGGCGTCGTCGCCGGAACGGGCCGGGTCCTGGACGCGGTGGAGAACTTCCGGTTCGACGAAACGATTCTCGGCTTCCTGCGCGAGCGCGGCATCCTCGACACGCGCACGCTGGACTGGCTGGCCGACTACCGCTTCCGCGGCGACATCTGGGGCTACCCGGAAGGCGAGGTCTACTTCCCCGGCTCACCGATCATGCGGGTGGAAGGCACCTTCGCCGAAGCCGTCCTCCTGGAGACGGCGATCCTCTCCATCCTCAACCACGACTCCGCGGTGGCCGCCGCCGCGTCCCGCATGGCCGTCGCCGCCGGCGACCGCCCGCTCATCGAGATGGGCGCCCGCCGCACCCACGAACTCGCCGCGGTCGCCGCCGCCCGTTCGGCCTACGTCGGCGGCTTCCACTCCACGTCCGACCTCGCGGCCGGCTTCCGCTACAACATCCCCACCGTCGGCACCAGCGCCCACTCCTTCACCCTGCTGCACGACAGCGAGCGCGACGCGTTCCAGGCACAGGTCGACTCGCTCGGCAGCGGCACCACCCTGCTCGTGGACACCTTCGACGTCACCGAGGCGGTCCGTACGGCCGTCGAGGTGGCCGGGCCCGGCCTCGGCGCCGTACGCATCGACTCCGGCGACCTGCTGCTCCTCGCCCACCGGGTGCGCCAGCAGCTGGACGAGCTGGGCGCCCACGACACCCGGATCGTCGTCACCAGCGACCTGGACGAATACGCCATCGCCTCGCTCGCGGCGGCCCCGGTGGACGCGTACGGCGTCGGCACCCAGCTGGTCACCGGCAGCGGACACCCGACCGCCTCCATGGTCTACAAACTGGTCGCCCGCGCCGACAGCGACGCACCGGACGCACCACTGCGGCCCGTGGCCAAGAAGTCCATGGGCGGCAAGGCGTCACTCGGCGGCCGCAAGTGGTCGGCGCGACGGCTGGACGAACACGGCGTCGCGGAGGCGGAAGTCGTGGGAACCGGACCGGTACCGGATGAATTCGCCGGACGGCAGCTCGCGGTGCCGCTGGTGCGCGGCGGGGAAGTGGTCGCGCGCGAGCCGCTGGAGGCGGCACGGGAACGGCACCTCGCGGCGCGGGCCGGGCTGCCGATGTCGGCGATGCAGCTGTCCCGGGGCGAGGCGGTGCTGCCTACGGAGCAGGTTTGAGGGGGCGCGCCCCGGACCGCCTGTGCGCACTCCCGCTCGGCGGGGCTTGTGGCTACCCTCGGTCACACCGCTCCGCGCCCACTCCCCCGCTCCCAGCCGGAAGGCTCGCACCATGCACCGGGCATTGATCGTCGTTGACGTGCAGAACGATTTCTGCGAGGGCGGCAGCCTTGCCGTGGCAGGAGGTGCGGATGTGGCTGCCGCCATCACCGATCTGGTGGGTGACGCCGCGGGCAGCGGCTACCGGCACATCGTGGCGACCCGCGATCACCACATCGACCCCGGTGACCACTTCTCCGTACGCCCGGACTACGAGACGTCCTGGCCCCCGCACTGCGTCGCCGGCACGGAGGGCAGCGGCTTCCACCCGAACTTCGCACCGGCGCTCGCGTCCGGGGCGGTCGATGCGGTCTTCTCCAAGGGCGCCCACGCTGCCGCTTACAGCGGCTTCGAAGGCGTGGACGAGAACGGGCGCCCCCTGGCGGAGTGGCTGCGCGCTCACGGCGTGAGTGAGGTGGACGTGGTCGGGCTGGCCACGGACCACTGCGTGCGGGCCACGGCGCTGGATGCGGTGGGGGAAGGGTTCCGGGTCCGGGTACTGCTGGACCTCACGGCCGGGGTGGCGGCGGGGACGACGGAGCGGGCGTTGGGCCGGATGCGTGCGGCGGGCATCGAACTGACCGGAAAGCCGGTGGTGATCGCGGCGTAGCGCGCGTAGCGTGCGGGGTTGCCTGGTGGGGGTGCGCGTTTTGCGCTGTCTGTCCGGTGGGTGGGGGCTCGGGGCCACACAGGGGTCACTCTCCCCCAGCCTTCGGCCGGGGGGACCCCCACGGCACCGTTGAGCCCTTCTAATGCGGATTCGGTGACCGGGAACCCGGCTGCCTGCGGGGAGACCCCTGTATGTCCCCGAGCCCGCGCCATTTGCGGCTTTCCGAGCATCTGGGCTGGGGACACGCACAAGCCAAGCCCTACCCGGCGAGGGTGCTGCGAAGCAGCGGCCGCCGGACCAGGGGCACCCGGCTGCCCAGCGCGCCTCAGGCTCGCCGACGTCCTCCCGGCCAGCCCACCGCCGGGGCGGCGCGCGCGTCCCACTGCCGGGCAACGGGCTGCCTTCCCGCCCCATCACCAAGGACCTCACCCCTCGGTGGGCGGGCACCAGGGTCATCGACAGACTCCCCCCAGCTGTCCCGGACTCGCCAAACCGGCCCGAGGGGGTGCGTAGGGGGCCATCCCCGCAGGCAGCCGGGTTCCCGGACACCGAATCCGCACTACCAGGGCTCAACGGTGCCGTGGGGGTCCCCCCGGCCGAAGGCTGGGGGAGAGTTGGCCCCCTGCGCACCCCCGCCCCCCAGAACCAACCAATGCGATCCGCGCGACAGCGCAAAACTCGCGCGAAGCGCAGAGGCCCACCCACCGGCGCGCACCCACAAACCAGGCCCACCCGCCGCGCCAGCGGCTACGCAGAGCGCAACAGCGCCCGTATCGGATGCCACGACTCCGTATCGTCCTCCAGTGTCTCGCGCCAGACCAGGCCGTCGGGGTGGTGCAGGACGGCCGTGATCTCGTCCGGAGTGGGGGGTTCCGTGTTGCCTCGGAGGTAGACCGCCCGGAGGCCGAGGTTGCGGAGCCTGGTCAGGGCTCGCTGGCGGTTCACGGCGTGGACCAGGACGCGGACGCGGTGTCCGTTGTCGCCCGGTCTGGGCAGGGCGAGGGCTACCACCACGCTTCCGCCGGGAAGCCTGATGAACCCTCCTCCGGTTGTGGGCACGGTTTCCCCCGTGAGACTCGGCGTCAACAAGGACTCGCAGGATGCAGTTAAACGCGATCGGCCGCCGCCCGCTAGGGGGCGGCGGCCGATTGGGCTGTGACCTGCGGTTTTGCTGGTTACTTGGTGGAGGGTCCCACCTGGAGGGTCACCGTGGAGCCGTTCCAGGACTCGTTGAGGATCTTGATCCGGGTGTTGGTGTCAGCAACGATCACGCCGCCGGTCGGGTTGGCCTCGTCGTAGTAGTCGCCCTTGCGGTCGTCGAAGACGGTCACGCCGGGCTTCGACTTGATCTTGGTGATCTTGCCGTCCTTGTGCAGCGTGAGCGCATCCGTGCGGTGCCGGGTGAAGGTCGAGTCGTAGGACTGGAAGCGGTTGCGCATCAGCTTGCCGTCCGACCACTTCTCGGCCTTCGGGTGGGCGTCGACCGGCAGGATCTGGCCGTGGCCCGGGTGCTGGCCGACGTTGTTGTCGGGCTGCGAGGTGTCCCACAGCCAGATCAGGACGCCGTTCTGGTACGGGAAGTGCTCGACCCACTGGGGGCGGGTGGAGGCCCAGCCGAAGTTGTACGGGCCGGTCTTGAGGGTCTTGTCGTACGAGACGTACTGGCGGTTCTCCGCGATGTAGTAGCGCGGGTAGTCCTTGGTGAAGGACGCGCCGATGCGCGAGAAGCCCTTGGCGGTCCAGCCGTTGTCACCGGCCTCGGCGCCGTCCGTGAACAGCGGCTTGCCGTCGGCGGTCACCGAGATCGCGTCCGCGGCGAAGCCCTTCTGGGCGGCGCCGCCGTCGGTCTGGTAGCGGAAGCGCAGGTCGATCTTCTTGCCGGCGTACGCGTCGAGCGGGAAGACCAGGTCCTTGTAGGTGCCCGACGTGCCGGTCAGGGCGGGCTTGTCGCCGCCGTCGCGGGTGATCGGCTTGCCGTCGGCGGTGCCTTCCAGCGGCGTGTAGTTGGCGCCGCCGTCGGTGGAGACCTCGGCGTAGGCGAAGTCGTAGTTCTGCTCGATGTCCCACCAGCCCTTGAGGGTCAGGGCGGCCTTCTTCTTGCCGGTGAGGTCCACGGAGCGGGACAGGGTGTTCTTCAGGTCGTTGCCCATGCCGCTCCACCACTGCTGGGCGCCTTCGGCGGGCTTGACGATGTCGGTGCGGACCGTCTTGGCGGGCAGTTCGACGACCAGGGCCTGCTTGTTCTTGGTGTTGTACTCGGCCACGCCCAGCTTGTGGGTGGATTTGGTGGCCGCCTTGGCCTTGGCGTAGTTCAGCCAGCCGAGCTGGAGCTTGTCCCAGGCGCTCATGTCGCCGGGGAGGTCGCCTATGGAGTCCTTGCCGGTGCCGAGCCAGGAGCCGCCGGACATCAACGACCAGGAGTCGACGGAGGATTCGCCGGTGCCGGTGGTGTCGTACTCGTCGGGCAGGCCGAGGTCGTGGCCGTACTCGTGGGCGAAGACGCCGAGGCCACCGTTCTCGGGCTGCATGGTGTAGTCGCCGACCCAGATGCCGGTGCCGCCGATCTGGGTGCCGCCGGCCTTGTTGCCGGCCGGGCCGGTGCGGCCGGAGTCGCTGCCGTACGCGTACCAGCGGTGCGCCCAGATGGCGTCGGTGCCCTGGGCGCCGCCGCCCGCGGACTCGTCCTCGCCGGCGTGCACGATCTGGAAGTGGTCGATGTAGCCGTCGGGTTCGTTGAAGTTGCCGTCGCCGTCGTGGTCGTAGCGGTCCCACTGGTCGTACTTGGCGAGGTCGGCCTTGATCTGGGCGTCGGTGCGGCCCTTGGCCTTCTGGTCCTCGGCCCAGCGGTTGACGCCGTCGCGTATCAGGTCCCAGGCGCTGGCGCAGTTGGTGGAGCCGCAGAAGTTGGAGCCGTACCGGGCTTCGTTCCAGTCGACCTTGACCCAGTCGGAGACTTCGCCGTCGACGGAGTAGCGGCCCGAGGACTGCTTCTCGTAGTACTTGGCCAGGGATTCCTTCTTCTTGTCGTGGGAGAAGTAGAGGTCCTGGAAGTGCTGCCGGTCGTAGTCCTTCTGCCAGGCGGTGGAGTTGTCGTTGCGGCGGTCGGGCCGGGCGATGGTGTTGTGCGCGGGGCCCGGCTTGCCGCCGTACTTCTTCACCGGGGGCTTGGGGCCGTCGCCGTCGGGGTCGTACATCGTGGTGTCGTCGACCTTGTCGCCGAACTCGACCAGGATGGTGAAGATCTTGTCGGTCTTCTCGCGGGCGAGTTCGACGTACTTGCCGCGGTCGAGTTTGACGATCTGGGAGGCGCCGTGCCGGGTGGGCTTGGCGTCGCCGGAGATGACCTGCTGGAGCGCTTCCTTGCGCTGCGCCGCCTGCTGGTCGCTGAACGGGCCCTTGAGGTCGTGGTCGACGGCCTGCTTGGCGGCGGCGCCCGGGTCCTGTCGCTGGACGGCGAGCGGCCGGGGGCCGTCGTCGGCCTGCGCCGGCGCGCCGGAAGACAGGGTGGCCGCCCCGATCGCGGCGGCGGCCGTGGCCAGGGCGGCCGGTCTGAACGCCCGTCTCTTGGCTCTCACTTGGCGCATTCCTCCCCTTGGAAACAGTCACTGGATGCCAGCATTTGACCGGAAGGGGGAGGGAAAAGACAGATCTTGACTTGGGCACGACAGAGAAGTACGGTTTTCGACCCTCGGAATGCGGGTATCGGACAGCGCCGGGCATGTCAGGGTGCGTAGTTCCTGTACGTATGCGCACTCCCCCGGCGGCTCCCCCGCAGCGTGCTCCGCACACTCCAACGGGCGCCTCGAACGGGCCCGTTCAAACCCGGGATGAATCCGTGCGCCCCCTATGCCTCGGAACCGTGGGTTAGGTCACGCTTACCGCCAGTTCCGCTCGGGCAGTAAGGACCGTAGAGTCGTTTGACGGCGCGCCCCTGTCGACCACACCCCTGCCGACCTCCCGAGGACGGATCCGCCATGCCTCGTCCGACTGCCGCACAGCTCGCCTACGGATCGGCCACCGTCGTCTTCTCGACCCTCGCGCTGTTACTGCTCTCGCAGACGCGGACCGGGGTCGGAATCGCGGTCATCGCCGTCGCAGCCCTGGCCCTCGGCCTGCTGGTCGCCCTCACGGCGCCGCTGCCGGGGGTTTCTCATGTGGCGCGCCGCCGAACGGCCCGCCGCCCGGGCGCGCGGGTGCCCGCCGCCACCGGCCCGGCGGCCCCGCGCCTGCCGCGCCAACGCACCCCCGCGGGCGTCTCCTCTGAGGCCCGCGTCAGCGAGCACTCCAGTTAGTCGCCCGTCCGTGGCTGGTGGACGCGCGTAGGCGGCCGGGCACCGCTCGGAAGAGGGGTGCGCCGACCGCCGGTTGACGCGCCGAAGCCGCCAGGAGGGGACGCCAGGAGCCGGGAAGAGCCGGGGCGCGCGGTCCCTTCTAGGGGGCGGGCGCCCTCGGCGTCCGGTGTCAGGCCGTGGAGACCACCACCGTCTTGGCCGTCTTGTCGTGCAGGCACTGCTGGTACGGCTTGTCCCATGTGCACCACAGCACGTTGACGAGCCAGAAGATGAAGCCGCAGCACGGCACGATCTCCGGCAGCGTGTAGACCGCCGCCCGCACCCAGCCCGCCTGCCCGGCCGGTACCGAGCCGTCCTCCAGCATTCCCACCCGGATCTTCATCGCCATCTTGCCGACGGTCTGGCCGCGGCTGGTGAGCATCAGGCCCTCGTAGACGAGGTAGACCAGCATCGTCACGAGGGAGACGGACGCCTGGCGTCCGGTGTCGGTGCCGTCGGTCGTCCAGTAGTCGAAGCCGCCGACGATGGCGCTCATGATCAGGCCGACCGGTACGCAGATGATGATCCAGTCGATGATGCGGGCGACCAGGCGGCGGCCGCGGCCGGCCAGCGGCGGCATGCCGGCCAGCGGGTCGGCGGCGCCGTACTGGCCGCCGTACGGATTGCCCCCGTACGGGTCACCGCCGTACGGAGGCGGCGGCATCCCGCCGGGCGGCGGGGCGCTGCCGGATGGCGGGGCACCGCCGCCGTACGGGTCCCCGCCGGGGGGCTGTTCGCCGTACGGGGTGGAGTTGGCGGGCCGGTCGTACGGGGAGCCGCCCGACGGCGGGGAACCGTACGGAGAGCCACCGGCCGGCTCGTTCCGGTACGGAGAGCCGCCCGACGGCGGTTCCTGCGGCTTCTTCAGGAACGGGTCTTCCTCCGGCGGTTCGCCTCCGGAGCCGGGCCTGGGCTGGTCGGTGCTCATGGCCCGAGTCGAACCCGGGCCGCCCGCCGCCGCATCCGGCGAGGTCCGGCCGGGTGACGCGGCCGGACGGGCACCCTGCTTCCCGGTCTGCTTGCCGGCCCGCTTCCCGGTCTGCTTCCCGGTCTATTTCTCGGCGACGAAAGTACGGGCGATCTTGTCGTGCCAGCACTGCCGCCACGGCCGGTCGAACAGGCACCACACGGCGTTGACGACGCCGACCACCAGGACGCCGAGCACGCCGTACACCAGCCACCGCTTGACGACGGCGGACATCGGCGGGGTGTCGTGGCTCTCGATGTCCAGCACCTTGACGCCGCACAGCTTCTTGCCGAGCGTGTGGCCCCACTTGGCGGTGGGCAGCACCTCGTACAGGCCGCCGCCGATGAGCAGCACGGCGAGCACGATGGCCAGGTAGGGGCCGGTCGTGCCGTCCAGCAGGTAGACGGTGACCTCCCGCCCGGACTGCTTGGCGGCCTCCACCTTGGCGTCGATGTGGTCGACGGCCGGGCCCCACAGCGGTACGGCGGCGGCGCCGGTGATCACGGCGAGGGCCAGCGTGTCGATCAGGCGCGCGGCGAACCGGCGGCCCAGGGAGGCGGGACGGCCCTGTTCCTGCGCGGCGGCGAGGAACGGGTCGGAGGTCGGCGGCTTCCAGGGGACGACGCCCTCGGCCGCGCCGCCGTCCTGCTGCGGCGGGAAGCCGGAGAAGGGGGCGGGCTGGGGACCGGGCGCGGGGGCCGGGGCGGGTGCCTGCGGGCCGGGAGCGGGGGCGGGGACCGGTCCGGCGGTGGGGCCCGGGGCGGGCTGGGGCGGAGCCTGGTGGGCGGGAACGTGCGGAGCCGAAGCGTGCGGCACCGGAGACTGCTGCGGCGCCTGGGGCTGCTGTGTCGGGAACGGCTGGTGCTGCACCGGCGGCGCGACGGGACCCGGCCCGGGCTGCGGCTGTACGGGCCCCTGCGGGGCCTGCTGGGCCGGTCCCTGGGCGGTCGGCCCCTGGGCCCCGGGGCCGGGCTGCGCGGCGGCCTGCTGCGGGCCTGGGCCCGCCGCCGGCTGCTGCGCGCCGGTGGACGGCAGCGGCTGCGGGGCCGTGGCGCCGGGCAGCGGCGACGCCGGGGCGCCGCCGGCCTGCTGCGCCACCCGGATCGCCATCGTGTCGCTCTTGCCGGCCGCGTTGCCGCCCGGGTTCTGGCCGGGGCGTACGGCGCGCATCGTGGTCGTACTGCGATCGCCGCGCGCGCCCCCTTCGTCCCGTACGGCCCGGATGGTGACCGTGCCTTCGGACCGCGGGGGCTCATCGCCGGTCGCCGGCGCACCGGCAGGGGCGGCCTCCTCGCGCTGCTGCGGCAGGCCGGCCCGCTGCTCCTCGGGTGAGCCCCAGGCGATCCGGCGGTCCTGCTCGCCGCCGAAGCCGCTCTGCCGGGCGGTGTCGGCCTGCCAGGCGGAGGCGGGCGCGCCCGCACCGGAGGGGCCGCCCGCGTCGGTCAGCCGGCCGTGCTCCTCCTCCTCGTCGAGGAAGACCGGGCCGGTCTCCTCCACGGCGGGAGTGGGGGCCGGTGCGGGCGCGGGGGTCCGGGCGGCGCCGGGCGGCGGCGCGGGCAGCGCCTCGCCTTCGGCGGGAGCGGGGCGGCTGGTGCCCGGCACCCACGCGGCACCGTTCCAGTACCGGATGTAGCCGGGGATGGACGGGTCCGGGTAGAAGCCTGGCGTGGGGCTGCCGCCGGCGGATCCTGAGGAAGGGGCGCTCATGTCCGAAGTCCCGTATCTGTTCTCGGCCTGGTGTGGTGGGTGGGGCATGTGCAGTCTGCCGCAACGCAGCGTCCACATCTATCAGACGGAGGGTCGGGCCGGGTGTCCCGGCCGGGCGGGACCACCTGGAAGAGGCCCGCGAAAAAAGTTGTGCGAAGTCGCGTAATGGTCCGGGCACCGGGGCCTCTAAAGAGGTGCGGGCCCGGTCACAGGGGTCCGCAGGAGGTACCGAAAGAGAGGCGGACCGTATGCACACCGTGGTGGAACGAGAGCTGGAGCTGGGTCTGGTCCTGTCGCCGGAGCGCAGCATCCCCGTCCCGGCCCGGCTGACCTATCGCACGGACGACCCGTACGCCGTCCACGTCACCTTCCACGTCGGCTCGGACGCCCCCGTCAACTGGACGTTCGCCCGCGAACTGCTCGTCGAGGGGGTGTTCCGCCCGTGCGGTCACGGTGACGTGCGGGTGTGGCCCACGAAGGTGGAGGGGCGCAGCCTGGTCTGCATGGCGCTCAGTTCCCCGGACGGCGACGCGCTGCTGGAGGCGCCGGCCGCGGCGGTCTCGGCGTGGCTGGAGCGCACGCTGCGCGTCGTGCCGCCGGGGTCGGAGCAGGAGCATCTGGGGCTGGACAAAGGGCTGAGCGCACTGCTGGCGATGACGCCGCGGGACGACCTGTGGCTGTCCGACCCGTGGCCGTCGGACGAGTCGCCGGAGACCGGGGCGTAGCGGGTGGGACGGCGCACGGACCGGTTGCGGCCGGCCGGTCCGGCCCCGGGCGTACGGGGCCGGGAGGGCCTGTTACCAGGGTCAGGACGCGGCGGTACCGAGGTCGGCCAGGCTGTGGCTGCGGGTGAGGAACTCGATGGCGTGGCCGTCCGGGTCGCTGACGTAGACCCCGCGGCCGCCCGCCAGGTGGTTGATCTCCTGCGGCTGCCGGCGGTACGGGTCCGCCCAGTACGGCAGTTCGCGCTCCTGGATACGGGCGAGGATCGCGTCGAACTCCTCCTCGGAGACCCGGAACGCGAGGTGCTGCGGCACGATCGCGTCCGGCTCGACGACGTGCTCGGCGTAGTCGATGGTCAGGCCGTTCGCGGTCGGCACGGCGGCGAACGGACCGAACGCCGTCGGCTCCTCCAGGCCGGCCAGCTCCGCGAGGAAGCGTGCGGAGGCGAACTTGTCGGTGGCGTGGATGATGGTGTGGTCGAGTTGCACGGACACGGTGTGCCTCCTGCGAAGGTCGGGGTGTCCAGGTCCGTCGAGCCCGGGCACTCCTGACCGTACGGCGGCACACCGCGCCCGGGTATCGGGATTCCGACCTACGTCGCCGGTCCGGGCATCCCCGGACCGACGTCCTCGTCCCCGGCACGTTCTCAGTCCCGATACGCCCTCAGCCCCGATAGGTCTCCAGCAGCCGCAGCCACACCTCGCTGATCGTCGGATAGGCGGGCACCGCGTGCCACAGGCGGGCGAGGGGGACTTCGCCGGCCACCGCGACGGTCGCCGAGTGGAGGAGTTCGCCGACCGCGGGGCCGGCGAAGGTGACGCCGAGGAGGGTCTCGCGGTCCAGGTCGACGATCATGCGGGCGCGGCCGCGGTAGCCGTCGGCGTACAGGCCGGCGCCCGCGACCGAGCCGAGGTCGAAGTCGACGACGCGGGTGCGGTGGCCTGCGCGTTCGGCCTCGGCGGCGGTCAGGCCGACGGAGGCCACCTCGGGGTCGGTGAACACGACCTGGGGTACGGCGGCGGTGTCGGCGGTCGCGGCGTGTGCGCCCCAGCGGCCGGTGTCCAGGTCCGTGGTGCCCCGGGCCTGTGCGGCGATGGCGGCGCCGACGATGCGGGCCTGGTACTTGCCCTGGTGGGTCAGGAGCGCGCGGTGGTTGACGTCGCCGACGGCGTACAGCCAGCCGCCCGCCACGTCCCGTACCCGGCAGGTGTCGTCGGTCTCCAGCCAGGAGCCGGGTTCCAGGCCGACCGTCTCCAGGCCGATGCCGTCGGTGCGCGGCGCGCGTCCGGTGGCGAACAGGACCTCGTCGGCGACGATCTCCTCGTCGCTGTCGAGCACGACGGTGGCGGGTCCGTTGGGCATCTCCCGGCGCACCGCGCTCACCGAGACTCCGGTGCGCACGGTGGCGCCTGCCGCGGCCAGGGATTCGGCGACCAGTTCGCCCGCGAACGGCTCCATCTTGGGCAGCAGCCCGCCGCCGCGCACCAGGAGGGTCACGGCGGAGCCCAGCGCCTGCCAGGCGGTGGCCATTTCGACGCCGACGACTCCACCGCCGACCACCACCAGGCGCGGCGGTACGGACTGCGCGCTGGTCGCCTCGCGGCTGGTCCAGGGGCGGGCGGCGGCCAGGCCGGGGAGGTCCGGGAGTACGGCGCGGCTGCCGGTGCAGACGGCGACGGCGTGCCGGGCGGTGAGGACGCGTTCCCCGCCGCCGTCGGTGCCGGTGGCGACCACCACCCGCCGGGGGCCGTCGAGGCGGGCCCGGCCGCGGACGAAGTCGATGCCGGCCGAGTCCAGCCACCGGACCTGGCCGTCGTCCTTCCAGTGGGACGCGAACGCGTCGCGGTGGGCGAGCACCGCCTTGGTGTCCAGCGGCGCGGACGCCGCCTGGTGCAGGCCGGGGACGCGGCGTGCGTCGGCGCGGGCGGTGACCGGGCGCAGCAGCGCCTTGCTGGGCATGCAGGCCCAGTACGAGCACTCGCCGCCGACCAGTTCACTCTCCACGATCACCACGCTCAGGCCGAGGGCGTGGGCCCGGTCGGCCACGTTCTCGCCGGTGGGCCCGGCGCCCAGCACGACGACGTCGTACGTGTCCCGGCCCGCGGGCTCTTCGGCCCCTGTGGTGGCTGGCATCGCTCATCGCTCCCTGCGTCGGCGTCGCGGCAATCGGCTCCATCCTCGTCGCGGGAGCCCGGCCCGGCCACATGTATCGGGGCATTCGCGGGCCGGCGCGGCAGCCGTACGGTTCGCGGGCCGGCTGTACGGTTCGCGGGTTCGCCGTACGGGCCGGGTTCTCAGGACGCGCGGCGTTCCACGGCGTCCTTGGCCTCCTTGAGGTCGGCGCCGGTCAGTTCCCGGTAGCGCTTGATCGCCTCGATCTTGCGGCCCTTGTGCAGCAGCGCGTCGATCTCGGCCATGCCCTCGGGGCCGGTCTCCTCGATACCGAGGTGTTCCATGATCAGGTCCAGCTTGCGGTCCATGCGCCGGAGCCGGCGGTCGAGGTTCTTGTGGCGCACGTCCGCGGAGGAGGTGAGCACGACGATGACGACGACGGCGGCCGCGATGGCCGTCCAGAGTTCGGAGTTCATGGCGTTGACCTTAGAAGACGCCGGTCACAGCCCGGGTCCGTACCCCGGCGCGGGCTCTCTCAGAAGACCTTTCCGGGGTTGAGCAGCCCCAGCGGGTCGAAGACGGCCTTGATGCCGCGGTGCATCTCCAGGCCGACCGGGCCCAGCTCGCGGGCCAGCCACTCCTTCTTCAGGACACCGACGCCGTGTTCGCCGGTGATCGTGCCGCCCAGTTCCAGGCCGAGCGCCATGATCTCGTCGAAGGATTCGCGGGCGCGCCGGGACTCGTCGGGGTCGTTGGCGTCGAAGCAGACGGTGGGGTGGGTGTTGCCGTCGCCCGCGTGTGCGCAGACGCCGATGACCAGGCCGTACTTCTCGGCGATGGCGGCGGTGCCGTCGAGCATGGCGGCGAGCTTCGAGCGCGGTACGCACACGTCGTCGATCATCGTGGCGGACTTGACGCGTTCCAGGGCGGTGAGGGTCAGCCGCCGCGCCTGGAGGAGGAGGTCGGACTCGGCCGGAGTGTCGGCCGGTACGACCTCGGTGGCGCCGGCGGCCTTGCACAGTTCGCCGACGGCGGCGAGGTCGGCGGCCGGTTCGGGGGTGTCGAAGGCGGCCAGGAGGAGCGCTTCGGTGCTGTCGGGCAGGCCCATGTTCGCCATCGCGTTGACGGCGCGGATGCTCGTACGGTCCATGAGTTCGAGCAGCGAGGGGGAGTGGCCGCGCGCCATGATCTCGCAGATGGCGTCGCAGGCGGCTGCGGTGGAGGGGAACTCCGCGGCCAGGGCGAGCTGCTGGGGCGGCTCGGGCTTGAGGGCGAGAACGGCGCGTACGACGATGCCGAGGCTGCCCTCGGAGCCGACGAACAGGCGGGTGAGGTCGTAGCCCGCGACGCCCTTGGCGGTGCGGCGGCCGGTCTTGAGCAGCCGGCCGTCGGCGAGGACGACGTCCAGGCCGAGGACGTACTCGGCGGTGACGCCGTACTTGACGCAGCACAGGCCGCCGGAGGCGGTGCCGATGTTGCCGCCGATGGAGCACTCCTCCCAGCTGGAGGGGTCCGGCGGGTAGTAGAGGCCGTGCTCGTTGACGGCGCGGGAGAGGACCGCGTTGACCACGCCGGGCTCGACGACGGCGATCCGGTCGACGGGGTTGATCTCGATGATCCGGTCCATCTTGACCAGGGAGAGCACGATGCAGCCGTCGCAGGCGTTGGCGGCGCCCGACAGGCCGGTGCGGGCGCCCTGGGGGACGACCGGTACGCGCAGCGCGGTGGCGGTGCGCATCACGTGCTGGACCTGCTCGGCCGTACGCGGCAGGACGACGACGGCGGGCGTGCCGGCCTCGCAGAAGCTCGCCATGTCGTGGGCGTAGGCGCCGGTGACGTCGGGGTCGGTGAGGATCGCTTCCGCGGGCAGGGCGTCGCGCAGGCGTGCGATGAGGTCCATGCCGTCAGCCTCCCATCCGTGGGCCGTACACGGAAGATCCTCTCCCGCACCCGGGTGGCGGTCCCGGGTGCGGGAGCGCCGCTCCCCGCGGGAAGGGCCACGGCCCCGCCGGGTCAGGTCCGGCGGGGCCGCGGGGGTGGGGGGTGGCGTCCGAGGGGCACCCGGGCGGAGGCCGGATGTCAGAGGTTGCCGCGGCGTTCCTGCTCCCGCTCGATGGCCTCGAAGAGGGCCTTGAAGTTGCCCTTGCCGAAGCCCAGCGAGCCGTGCCGCTCGATCAGTTCGAAGAAGACGGTGGGGCGGTCCTGGACGGGCTTGGTGAAGATCTGTAGCAGGTAGCCGTCCTCGTCGCGGTCGACGAGGATCTTCAGCTCGCGCAGCGTCTCGACCGGGACGCGGGTCTCGCCCGCCCACTCGCCGAGGGTGTCGTAGTAAGAGTCCGGCGTGTCGAGGAATTCGACGCCCGCCGCGCGCATGGCCCGTACGCTCGCCACGATGTCGTTGGTGGCCAGCGCGATGTGCTGGCAGCCGGGCCCGCCGTAGAACTCCAGGTACTCGTCGATCTGCGACTTCTTCTTGGCGATGGCCGGCTCGTTGAGCGGGAACTTCACCTTGCGGGTGCCGTCCGCGACCACTTTCGACATCAGGGCGCTGTACTCGGTGGCGATGTCCGAGCCGACGAACTCCTTCATGTTCGTGAAGCCCATGACGTTGTTGTAGAAGGAGACCCACTCGTCCATCTTGCCGAGCTCGACGTTGCCGACGCAGTGGTCGATGGCCTGGAAGCGGCGCTTTCCGGGCTCGACGATGGGGTCGGCGGCGACATAGCCGGGCAGGTAGGGGCCGTCGTAATCGGTGCGCTCGACCAGGGTGTGGCGGGTCTTGCCGTACGTGGCGATGGAGGCGCGGACGACGACGCCGTGCTCGTCCTTGGTCTCGTACGGCTCCTCGATGCCGGTGGCGCCGTGCTCCAGGGCGTACGCGTAGGCGGCGCGCGCGTCCGGCACCTCTATGGCGAGGTCGATGACACCGTCGCCGTGGGCGGCGACGTGGTCGGCCAGGAAGCGGCCCCAGTCGGTGGCCGGCTTGATGACGGAGGTGAACACGAAACGGGCGCCGCCGGATTCGAGCACGTAACTGGCGGTCTCGCGGCTGCCGTTCTCCGGTCCGCGGTAGGCGACGCGCTTCATGCCGAAGGCGGTGGCGTAGTAGTGCGCTGCCTGCTTGGCGTTGCCGACGGCGAAGACGACCGCGTCCATCCCCTTGACCGGGAAGGGATCGGCCTGCCGAGCACTGGTGGGGGTGGTGTGGTCCGTGGTCTGTGTCATGCCCGCAGACTCCCCCTGGCGCACAAGGTGCGCAATAGTTTGCGCGTTCACTGGGCATCCTGTACAGCGAACCGCGTAATTCACCGGACGATTCGTACACGATGACCATCAATTTCGGAGGCAACGGCCGTGGCGATCGATCATTTGGACGGCAGGCTCTTGGAGCTGCTCGCCGAGGAACCGCGCATCGGCGTACTGGAGGCGTCGCGCCGGCTCGGGGTGGCGCGCGGCACGGCGCAGGCGCGTCTGGACCGGCTTCAGTCGAACGGAGTGATCCGGGGGTTCGGTCCTGACGTGGACCCCGCGGCGCTGGGCTACCCGGTCACCGCGTTCGCGACATTGGAGATCAAACAGGGCCAAGGGGCCGACGTACGGGCCCACTTGGCGTCCGTGCCGGAAGTGCTGGAGCTGCATACAACGACGGGACATGGGGACATGCTGTGCAGACTGGTGGCCCGTTCCAACGCCGATCTGCAACGGGTGATCGACCGTGTTGTGGGTTTCGATGGCATCATGCGGGCTTCCACCGCGATTGTCATGGAAAATCCCGTTCCGTTGCGCATCATCCCCCTGGTCAAACAAGCTTCGGGGGACTGACCGAGGAGAGCGCGTGTGAGCTTCTGGGAGTACGTCGGCAACCGGCACACCCAGCTGCTGACGGATACGTTTCAGCACGCCAGCGCCGTCTTCCAGTGCATGGTGCTCGCCACCGTGCTCGGAGTGCTGCTCGGCGTCGCGACGTACCGCAGTGAGTGGGCCGGGAACCTGGCCACCGCCACGACCGCGACCATCCTGACGGTGCCCTCACTGGCCCTGATCGGCCTGCTGGTGCCGATCGTCGGCCTCGGCGTGGCGCCCACCGTCATCGCCCTGACCCTGTACGGGCTGCTGCCGGTCGTCCGCAACGCCGTCGTCGGCCTGCGCGGCGTGGACCCCTCGCTGATCGACGCCGCCAAGGGCATCGGGATGTCCCGTACGGCCCGGCTACTGCGGGTGGAACTGCCGCTGGCCTGGCCGCCGATCCTGACCGGCATCCGGGTATCGACCCAGATGCTGATGGGCATCGCGGCCATCGCCGCGTACGCCTCCGGGCCCGGCCTGGGCAACGAGATCTTCCGCGGCATCGCCTCCCTGGGCAGCGCCAACGCGCTCAACCAGGTGCTGTCCGGAACGCTCGGCATCGTCGTCCTCGCCCTGCTCTTCGACGCCGCGTACGTCCTGATCGGACGTCTGACCATTCCCAGGGGGATCCGTGCCTGAGACCACCGCATCCGGCGCCGGCATCGCGCTGGAGCACCTGACCAAGCGGTACCCGGGCAACCCCACGCCCGCGGTCGACGACGTCAGCATGGACATCAAACCGGGCGAGACGGTGATCCTCGTCGGGCCCTCGGGGTGCGGCAAGTCCACCACCCTGAAGATGATCAACCGGCTGATCGAGCCCACCTCCGGGCGGATCATGATCGGTGACGAGGACGTCACCGGCATCGACCCGGTCAGGCTGCGCCGCAAGGTCGGTTACGCCATCCAGTCGTCCGGCCTGTTCCCGCACATGACCGTCGCCCAGAACATCGCCCTGGTCCCGAAGATGACCGGCTGGCCGAAGGCGAAGGTCAGCAGCCGCGTCGAGGAGATGCTCGACCTCGTCGGCCTGGACCCGCGCGAGTTCCACGGCCGCTACCCGCGGCAGCTGTCCGGCGGGCAGCAGCAGCGGGTCGGCGTGGCGCGGGCGCTGGCCGCCGACCCGCCCGTGCTGCTCATGGACGAGCCGTTCGGCGCGGTCGACCCGATCACCCGCGACCACCTCCAGGACGAGCTGATCCGGCTCCAGCACGAACTGCGCAAGACGATCGTCTTCGTCACCCACGACTTCGACGAGGCGATCAAGCTGGGCGACCGCATCGCGGTGCTGCGCGAAAGATCGCACATCGCGCAGTTCGACACCCCCGAGGCCATCCTCACCAACCCCGCCGACGACTTCGTCTCCGGCTTCGTGGGGGCGGGCGCGGCCCTCAAGCGCCTCAACCTCACCCGCGTACGGGACGTCGGCGTCGTCGACTTCCCCACCGCGTCCATGGACGACCCGCTGCAGTCCATCTTCGACCTGCTGCGCTCCGGCACCACCAACGAGATCCTGCTGCTGGACCGGCACCGGCGCCCGTACAAGTGGCTGCGGCGCGGCGACCTGATGCGCGCCAAGGGCTCGCTGGCCCGCGCGGGCACGCTCGTACACGACACGGTCACCCGCGACGCGACACTGCGCGACGCGCTGGAGGCGGTGCTCACCGACAACGCGGGCCGGGTCGCCGTCACCGGGCGGCGCGGCGAGTACATCGGTGTGGTCGACATGGAGACGCTGATGAACAACGTCCACGAACTGCTGGAGGCGGACCGGCTGGACGCCGTCGAGCACCGGCACGAGCTGGAGGAGCAGCGCGCACGCCAGACGCGGCTGGCCCAGGAGGGCGTGGATCCGGCGGGCGGCGCGCACGGGGTCAAGGCGTGAGCCCCCGGGACCGGCGCCGGCCGCCGAAGGGCGAGCGGCCGGCGGGCGAGCACGAGGTACGCGGAGTGCCGTTCCGCGACGAGGCGGCGGCCGCGGAGCGCAGGCCGGTGCTGACGGCGGAACCGGCGCCCGCCGCGCCCGCCACCCGGCCGCCGCGCCGGATCACCTGGAGGAAGACGGTCGCGGTGCCGGTCATGCTGGCGGCGGTGCTGCTCGCCACGTGGCTGTGGTTCCGGGGCGCCCGGCTGGACTCGATCGCCCACCAGGCGGTGGACGACGGCAAGGTGTGGCTGGCACTGCGCCAGCACCTCCAGCTGACCGCCGTCTCGACCTTCTTCGTCCTGATCATCGCGCTGCCGCTGGGCATCGCGCTGACCCGCGCCAGGCTGCGGCGGGCCTCGCCGTTCGCCGTGGCGGCGGCCAACCTCGGGCAGGCGGTACCCGCCCTGGGCCTGCTGGTGCTGCTGGTCGCCTGGATCGGCATCGGCCCCGAGGCCGCTGTCATCGGCATGGTCATCTACGCCGTCCTGCCGGTGCTGGCCAACACCATCGCGGGCCTGAAGGCCATCGACCCGACGCTGACCGAGGCCGCCCGCGGCATCGGCATGTCGGCCGTCGGGGTGCTGGGCAAGGTCGAACTGCCGCTGGCCGTACCGCTGATCCTGGCGGGTGTGCGCAACGCGCTCGTCCTGAACGTCGGCACCGCCACCCTGGCCACCTTCGGCGGTGGCGGCGGGCTCGGCGACCTGATCTCGGCGGGCATCATCACCCAGCGGATGCCGGTGCTGGTGCTCGGTTCCGTCCTGACGGTGGTGCTGGCGCTGCTGGTCGACTGGCTGGCGTCGCTCGTGGAACTGCTGCTGCGCCCGCGGGGGCTGGAGGTGGGGGAATGATGACCGCAGGACCACGCCGGCTCCGCCGGACCGTACCGGCCGCCACTGCCTGCCTGCTGCTGGGCGCGGCCGGACTGAGCGGCTGCGGGCTGGTCAGCGGCAGCCCGATGAGCGACGACGTGCGGCCCGGCACGATCGGCCGGGGGCAGCCCCTGAAGGGCGCCGAACTGACCGTGACCTCCAAGGAGTTCACCGAGAACATCATCCTGGGCCAGATCATGGGCCTGGCCTTCAAGGCGGCCGGCGCCACGGTCGTCGACAAGACCAACATCCAGGGCACGATCGGCGCCCGCGAGGCCGTCAAGTCCGGTACGGCGGACGGGATGTACGAGTACACCGGCACCGGCTGGATCACCCACCTCGGCCACGAGAAGCCCATCGTCGACCCGCAGAAGCAGTGGGAAGCCGTACGTGACGGCGACCGGGCCAACGGCCTGGAGTGGCTGCCGCAGTCGAAGCTGAACAACACCTACGCGCTGGCGCTCAACGCCGAGCAGTACGAGCGGCTGGGCGTCGAGACGCTGTCGGACGTCGCCGAGCTGTCCCGCAAGGACCCGGGCGCGGTCACGCTGTGCGCGGAGGCCGAGTTCTCCGCCCGTAACGACGGCCTGCCGGGCATGGCCAAGGCGTACGGCATGCGGATCCCGCCCGGCAACATCAGGAAAATGACCAGCGGCGTGGTCTACACCCAGGTGGCGGAGGGCCGGGCCTGCATCTTCGGCGAGGTCTACACGACCGACGGCCGGATCAAGGCGATGGGCCTGAAATCCCTCGAGGACGACCGGCACTTCTTCCCGAACTACAACGCCGCGCCCGAGATGAACGCGGCGACGATGAAGAAGTACCCGCAGATCGCGGACCTTCTCGCCCCGGTCACCGCGGCCCTGGACAACGCCGTCGCGCAGAGCCTGAACGCGAAGGTGGACGTGGACGGGCAGGACCCGCACGAGGTCGCCAAGGAGTGGATGGTCGAAAAGGGCTTCATCGAGGACGGGGGCTGAGGGGCCGCCCGGCTTCGGGTGCGACGGCTGAGGCGCGCCGGCGCGGACAGCTGCCGAGACCCCGGGGCCGGCACCTCCGTACGACCTCTCAGCAGCTGGGGACCTTGCCGCCGGACTTCAGCGCCTTGAGCGCGTCCACCGTGCCGGACAGCGTGGTGACCGGGATCAGCCGCATCCCCTCCGGCAGCTCTGCCTGCGCGTCCTTGCACTCCGACTGGGGCACGAGGAAGACCGAGGCGCCGTCCCGTCCCGCGGCCTGCGTCTTCAGGGAGACGCCGCCGACCGCGCCGACCTTGCCGTCCTCGGTGATCGTGCCGGTACCGGCGATTTTCCGCCCACCGGTCAGGTCGCCGCCCCTGCCGTCCCCGGCGAGCTTGTCGATGATGCCCAGCGAAAACAGCAGGCCGGCGCTGGGCCCGCCGATCGTGCCCAGGTCCAGCTTGACCTGGACGTCCTTGTCGCTCTTGTGCAGGTAGTTCAGGGCGGCGCGGGTGGCCACGTCCTGGGAGGAGCGCATGTCCTTCAGGTTGTGCTCCACGGCCTTCTCCGCCGTGTCGCCGACCGGGTAGACCGACTCGACCGGCATCACGGCCTGATCCGTACGGAACCAGCCCTTGACGATGTCCGGCAGCCGGACCGGCGCGTCGGGGCCGGTCGCCACGATCGCCGCCATCCTCAGCTGGCCGCTGGTCCCGCGGGTCGGCGCGCCGCTGATCGTGATCACCTGTTTGCCCTTGTGCT
Organism: Streptomyces sp. NPDC030165; assembly: GCF_055573595.1. Lineage (NCBI taxonomy): Bacteria > Bacillati > Actinomycetota > Actinomycetes > Kitasatosporales > Streptomycetaceae > Streptomyces > Streptomyces sp. NPDC030165. The sequence goes on from NZ_JBVIBD010000006.1 coordinate 340,563, forward strand.
TGCCGAGCACGTCCGCCGTGTCGCCGGGGAAGGCGACCGAGAACGGCAGGGGCGCGAAGGCCACCGTGGCGAGGAGCGCGATGACCAGGGCGGCGCAGATCCCGAGGGCGCGAGTGCGAGAAGACACCCCGCCACCCTAGATGACCAGCGCCCCCGGCCCCTCACCACGGGGCGGCACCCGGTGGGCCCGGCTCACCGCAGCGCTTCGGACACCTCGCGGGCCGCCTCGACCACCCGGGGCCCGACCCGCTCGGGCACCGTGTCGGCGAGCATCACGACCCCGACGCTGCCCTCGATGCCGCTCACCCCGAGCAGCGGGGCCGCCGCGCCGCTCGCGCCCGCCTCCAACTCGCCGTGTGTCAGGGCCAGTCCGGCGTCCTCGATGCGCCCCTGGCGGGCCTTGAGTATCGCCCGCCCGGCCGCGCCCCGGTCCAGCGGATGCCGGAAGCCCGCGCGGTAGGCGACGTGGTAGTCGGTCCAGGACGGCTCGACGACGGCCACCGCCAGCGCTTCCGTACCGTCCACGAGCGTCAGGTGGGCGGTGGCGCCGATGTCCTCGGCCAGGGAGCGGAGGGCGGGCAGCGCCGCCTCGCGCACCAGCGGGTGCACCTGGCGGCCCAGGCGCAGCACGCCCAGGCCCACCCGGGCCCGGCCGCCGATGTCCCGGCGGACCAGGGCGTGCTGCTCCAGGGTGGCGAGCAGGCGGTAGACCACGGTCCGGTTGACCCCCAGCTTGGTGGAGAGCTCGGTGACGGTCAGGCCGTGGTCGGTGTCGGCGAGCAGTTTCAGGACGCGCAGTCCTCGGTCGAGCGTCTGGGAGGTCTCCGCGGTCACGACGCCCCCTCCTCGGGTGAGTGGCGGCTCGTCCGCGGGGTGCGCTGCCGGTCCCGGGGCAGCGCGCGCAAAGAGGCCGCCGGCCGCATGGCACCGGCTGCGCTCCGCGGCGGCGCTGCCACGGGGCGTGTGCGTGACCGGGACAGTAGCGAGCCAGTCCGGTGAGCGGAAGAGTCCGTCCAGAATCCGGTCTTCCGTGACCGCTTTGTCCCTGAACATCCGCAGGTCGTGACCGGTCGGCGGCGGACTCCGGCCTTTCGGCCTGGGTCACAACACGGGCTCGTACGGAGACGTACGCACGCACACGGGCTCGGGCGGGGGCACGCACACGGCCCGCACCCCGGAACACCGTCCGGGCCGCGGGCCGTCACTTCCGTCACGCGGACATCACTTCATGCGCGTGGCCCACTCCCGTACCTTCTTGATCCGCTCATTGAGCTGCCCGGCCGTGGCCTCCGCGCTCGGCGGGCCGCCGCACACCCGGCGCAGCTCGGTGTGGATCACGCCGTGGGGCTTGCCGCTCTGGTGGACGTACGCCCCGACCAGGGTGTTCAGCTGCTTGCGCAGCTCCAGCAGCTCCTTGTGCGTGACGACCGGGCGCCGCTCGGCGGGCAGCTCCAGCAGGTCGGCCTCGGAGTCCGGCTTCTTCTTGCTGTGGGCTATCTGCCGGGCCTGGCGCTTCTGGAGCAGCATCTGCACCTGATCGGGCTCCAGCAGTCCGGGAATGCCGAGGTAGTCCTGCTCCTCATCGCTGCCCGCGTGCGCCTGCATGCCGAACTCGGCGCCGTCGTAGAGGACCCGGTCGAAGACCGCCTCGGACTCCAGCGCCTCGAAGGAGAACTGCTCCTGCTCCCCCGTGTCCTCGTCCTGCTGCTTGTTGGCCTCGTCCATCTCCTTCTCGGACTCGGCGTACGGATCTTCGTCGCCGTCCTTCTTCGGCTTGTCCAGGACGTGGTCGCGCTCGACCTCCATCTCGTTGGCGAAGGTCAGCAGCGAGGGCACGGTGGGCAGGAAGACGGACGCGGTCTCGCCGCGCTTGCGGGACCGTACGAAGCGGCCCACCGCCTGCGCGAAGAACAGCGGGGTGGAGATCGTCGTCGCGTACACGCCGACCGCGAGGCGGGGTACGTCGACGCCCTCGGACACCATCCGGACCGCGACCATCCACCGGTCGTCGGAGTGCGCGAAGTCGTCGATGCGCTGCGAGGCGCCGCTGTCGTCGGACAGCACGAGGGTCGCGCCCTCGCCGGTGATCTCGCGGATCAGCTTGGCGTACGCGCGCGCCTGCTCCTGGTCGGAGGCGATCACCAGCGCGCCGGCGTCCGGTATCGCCTTGCGGACCTCGGTCAGCCGCTGGTCGGCGGCCTTGAGGACCTTGGGCATCCAGTCGCCGCGCGGATCGAGCGCGGTACGCCAGGCCTGGGAGACGGCGTCCTTGGTCATCGGTTCGCCGAGCCGCGCGGCGATCTCGTCACCGGCCTTGGTGCGCCAGCGCATGCTGCCGCTGTACGACAGGAAGATCACCGGCCGGACGACGCCGTCGCCGAGCGCGTTGCCGTAGCCGTACGTGTAGTCGGCGGCGCTGCGCCGGATGCCGTCGTTGCCCTCCTCGTACGTCACGAAGGGGATCGGGTTGGTGTCGGAGCGGAACGGCGTACCGGTCAGCGCGAGCCGCCGGGTGGCCGGCTCGAACGCCTCCAGGCACGCCTCGCCCCACGACTTGGAGTCGCCGGCGTGGTGGATCTCGTCGAGGATGACCAGCGTCTTGCGCTGCTCGATGCGGTTGCGGTGCAGCATCGGACGTACGCCGACACCCGCGTACGTGATCGCGATGCCGTGGTACTCCTTGCCGAGCGGACCCGCGCTGTACTCCGGGTCCAGCTTGATGCCTATCCGGGCGGCGGCCTCCGCCCACTGCTTCTTCAGGTGCTCGGTGGGGGCGACCACGGTCACCTGCTGCACGACGTGGTGGTGCAGCATCCAGGAGGCGAGGGTGAGCGCGAAGGTGGTCTTGCCCGCGCCGGGGGTCGCGACCGCGAGGAAGTCGCGCGGCTGCGTCTGGATGTACTTGTCCATCGCGGACTGCTGCCAGGCGCGCAGCTTGTTCGCGGTACCCCAGGGGGCCCGTCCGGGGAAGGCCGGGGACAGGTGGTGGTTGTTGGTGGCGCTGGCGGTGGTAGTCACGGTCTCCGTCGGGCTGGCTCGGCGATCGGCAACCGCGTCAGCCTAACGCTCCGCGGGAGCGGACGGCGTTCGCGGGCCGGGCACCGGTGCCGTCTTCCCGCCACCGGACGGGACCGGCGCGAGGCCCCCGTCGGCGGGCTTGAGCCGCGTGGCCACCCACGATCCGGTGAGGGCGACCGCCGCCATGGCGACGAAGACCGCGGCGAAGGCGGCGGGCTGCCCGGATGCGGCGTTGGTCACGTCCGGCGTGCCGCCCGCGTCGACCGCGGCGCCGCCGAAGGCACTGAACAGCAGACCGCTGAGCCCGACGAAGGTGATGTTGCCCAGGGCGTCGGAGACCTGGAGCGAGGCCGAATTGCTGCCCGCGTCCTCCGGCCGGGACAGCTTCAGCAGCAGCACACTGCCACTCGAAATGTTCAGCCCGATGCCGAACCCGGCCACCACCCACGCCACCGCCACGGTCCACACCGGCACGCCGTCGATCAGCACCAGCGGCACGGCCAGGATCGCCGCCGTCATCAGCAGCAGCCCGATCCCCATGATCCGCTCCCGGTACGGCTCCAGGCGCGGCCGGCTCTGGGTGTACGAGCCCAGGGCCCACGTCAGGCCGCCGCCGGTCAGCGAGAGCCCGGCCAGCGTGGTGGACAGACCGCGCTCGGTGACGAGCATCAGCGGGATGAAACTCTCGGCGGCGAGCAGCGAACCGGCTGCCAGACCGCGAATCAGCACGACGGACGGCAGACCGCGGGCGGCCCGGAACGTCCCCCTGGGCAGCAGCCGGACGACAGCCGGCGCCAGCAGCGCGAGCCCGGCGGCCGCGGGCAGCACGGCGCCCCAGTCGCGCCGCTGGGCCGCGTACTGAAGAAGCCCGGCACCCGCGGCCACCGCCAGGGCGAGCAGGATGCGGCGCCGGTCCATCCGCCCGTCCCCCCTCCGGGGCGGCAGCTTGCGCAGCGCGGGCAGCATGACGGTCAGCGGCAGCAGGACGAGGACGGGTATGGACAGAAACACCCAGCGCCAGCCCAGCTGCTCGGTGACCGTCCCGGCGACGAGCGGCCCGACGATCACCGGCAGCACCCAGGCCGCCGAGAAAGCCGCCAGCACGGCAGGCCGCAACGCCTCCGGGTAAGCGCGCCCCACCACCACGTACAACGCCACGATGACCAGCCCGCCCCCAATCCCCTGCACCCCGCGCCCCACCACGAACAGCCACATCTCCTGCGCCGAGCCCGCCACCACCAGCCCCGCACCGAAGGTGGCGATACCGGTGAACAGCGGCGCCAGCAGCCCGCCCCGGTCGCACCACTCCCCCGACAACGCCATCGCGAACAAGCTCGCCGTGAAGTACGCGGAGAAGGCGAACGCGTACAGCTCGATGCCGTCCAGGGCGTGGCCGACGGCAGGCATGGCGGTGTTCACCGCACTCGCCTCGAAGGCGATGAGCGAGACGACGGAGATGATGCCGAGGGTGAGCGCCCGGTACGTACGGCCGAGGACGCCTTCGGCGGGCGGCGCGTCCACGGAGCTTGCGGAGGGGGGCACTTCGGCGGCGTCACGCGGGTCCACGGCAGTCATGAAGGTCAGCGTAAGAGGCGTCGGCGCGGTGCGCCCCTGTCGCAAGGTGGGAATCTCGTCGTCCGTCGGGACTAGGACGCCGGGCTGCGGCCGCCCCCGCCCCCGTCCCCACCCGTACGGCAAGCTGTTCCCATGCCGTACTTCACCAGCTACGACAACGCCGACCTGCACTACCGCGTGCTCGGCCCGGACGGTTCCGGGCTGCCGCCCCTGGTGTGCCTGGCGGGCGGCCCGGCACGGGACGCCGCGTACCTGGGCGATCTGGGCAACCTGGCGGAGCGGCGACAGTTGATCATCCCGGACAGCCGGGGCACCGGCGCCTCCCCGCCCGCCGCCGACCCGTCCCGATACGCGTTCCCGCACCTGGCCGAGGACCTGGAGGCACTGCGCGCGCACCTGGGCCTGGAGCGGTTCGCGCTGCTCGCGCACGACGCCGGGGCGGCGACCGCGCAGGCGTACGCGGCCGCGTACCCGGACCGCCTCACCCGGCTCGTCCTGGTCTGCCCCGGCTCGCGCGTCCAGGGAGAACTCCCCGACGACGCCCCGGAGATCTTCGCCTCGCGCTCGCACGAGACATGGTGGCCCGAGGCGTCGGCGGCGGTACAGCGCTTGGCAGGGACGTCCGACACGACGGAGGTACGCGACCTGCTGCCGCTTGCGGCCCCGCTCGCGTACGGGCGCTGGGAGGCACCCCAGCAGGCCCACGCAGCGGCGGAGGGCGAGCAGTTGAACCCGGTGCCGCGAGCCGGCTTCTGGCAGGGCGTGGACGAACCGGCCCGCCGGACCCTGCTGACGGGCCTGCGCGAGGTGACGTGCCCGGTGCTGGTCCTGACCGGCGGCCACGACGCGGTGACGGGCGTACGGGCGGGCGAACTGGCCGCCGGGTCCTTCCCTGAGGGACGCACACACCACCTGCCCGAGGCGGGCCACTACCCCTGGATCGACGAACCCGAGCAGTTCCGCCGAGCGGTGGAGGAGTTCCTGCACGCGCCCTGAGCGACGGCGGCACACCCCTGGGGCCCCGGCCAACCGGACGCGTGAACACCGCATTGCAACCTCATGGCAGCCCGCCCGAAACCCTTGCCCCTCCCCCGGCCCCCCGGCCTAACCTCGGTGCATCGCCTCATCACGGCCGTGTGCCCGAGCGGTTCAGGGACCGGACTGCAAATCCGGTTACGCAGGTTCGAATCCTGTCACGGCCTCGGAAAGCGAGAGGGCGGCCCCGCCCGGACGGGGCCGCCCTCCCGAATGTGCGCGGGCGACTACTGCTGCTGGCCCCCCGGGGGCGCCCAGCACCGACGGTTCGCCGGCTTGCACGTGCAGCGTGGTCCCCTGCACGGCGGACTCACATCGCTGGGAAACGCGGCCATTCCGGCCAGTGCGGGAGCCACCTTCACGCGCGTACGGCGCCTACTGCTGCTGTGCCACCGCCGCCTGCGGCCGGATCGGCAGGCGTCCTATCGGGCGGCCGGTGGCGGCGCGGACGGCGGAGGCCACGGCGGCCGGGGAGGTGACGACCGGGACGGCGCTGGCGGGTTTGGCGCCGAAGGGGGCGACGACGTCGCGTTCCTCGACGAGTTTGACGATGCGGATGTCGGGGGCGTCGAGGGCCGTGGGCAGGGGGTAGCCGGTGAGGTCGGGGTGGCGGATCCGGCCGCGGGTGGTGCGCAGGTTCTCCATCAGGGCGGTGCCGAGGCCCTGGGTGACGCCCGCCTCGATCCGGGCGCGGAGCTGGCGCGGGTTCAGGACGCGGCCGACGTCCTGGGCGACGGTCATCTCGACGACACGGATGGTGCCGAGTTCGATGTCGACGTCCGCGACGCAGCGGATCGCGCAGAAGGCGAGCCCGACGAAGGCGTCGCCCTGGCCGCTCTCGTCGAGAGGCTCGGTGGGGTGCGGGCGGCACTGGGCGGTGGCCCAGAGTTCCTTGCCGTCGAGGGCTTCGGCGACGGTGGTGCTGAGGACGCCGTCGTACGAGGTGATCTTGCCGTCGTTGATCTGGAGGAGTTCGGTGGACATGCCGAACTTGTGGGCGAGGGGCTGGAGGAGCTGCGTACGGACCATCTTGGCGGCGCGTTCGACCGCGCCGCCGGACACCCAGGTGTGGCGGCTGTGGCAGGCGCGCCCGGCGGACGGCTGGTCGGTGTCGACGCCCGCCACGTGCACCTCTTCGATGCCCAGGGTCTCCTGGACGATCTGCCGCGCGAGGGTCGAGAAGCCGGAGCCGGTCTCCACGGCGGCGCACAGCACGGTGGCGACCGAGCCGCTGACCTTGACCGTGGCGGTGGACACCTCGTCGGTGCCCTCCGCGCCGAGCATGTGGACCATGCCGAGCGCGTACCCGACGCCGCGGCGCACCGCGGACGGCTCGCCCGCGCCCTCCAGGCCGCCGGGCAGCAGCCAGTCCTCCTGCGGGGCGTCCTTGGGGAGTTCGGGCAGCGGCTCGTCCTTGACGGCGCGCAGCAGTTCGGCGACCGGCGCCGGGCAGGTGACGGTCTGGCCGGTGGGCAGCAGGTCGCCGGTGGCCATGACGTTGCGCAGCCGCAGTTCGGCCGGGTCCATGCCGAGCTTGGCGGCCAGCTTGTCCATCTGGCCCTCGTACGCGGCGCAGACCTGCATCGCGCCCTCGCCGCGCAGGTGCCCGGACGGCGGGTTGTTCGTGCGCACCGCCCAGCCCTCGATGAAGGCGTGCGGCACGACGTACGGGCCGCAGGCGAACGACACGGCGGCCGCCAGCGCTTCGGCGGAGGTGTCCGCGTACGCGCCCGCGTCCATCAGGATCTGCGCCTCGACCTTGACCAGCTTGCCCTCGGCGTCCGCGTGGTGGCGGTAGCGCAGCAGGGTGGGGTGGCGGTGGGCGTGCCCGAGGAAGGACTCCTCGCGGGTGGCGGCCAGTTTGACCGGGCAGCCGGTGCGCAGCGCCAGCAGCCCGAGGGAGAGCTGCATGCCCGGGTCCTCACGGTCCGCGGTGGCGCCGGGCACGCCGGTGACGACGACACGGACCCGTTCCGGCGCCAGCCCGAAGCAGGCGGCGGCCAGGTCGCGGTCGGTGTGCGGGTCGGTGGAGGCGGTGTAGATCTCCACGCCGCCGTCCGGGCGCGGCACCGCGAGCCCGGCCTCGGCACCGATCGGCGCCGGGTCCTGGCGGCCGATGCGGTACAGGCCTTCGACGATGGTCTCGCCCACCACGTCCGGGTCGCCGAAGTGCAGCGGGATGTGCCGGATCAGGTTGCCGTCCGGGTGCAGCGGCTCGGCCTCGAAGGCCAGTTGCGGGTCGGTGACCGGCTCCTGGATCTCGTACTCGACCTCGATGGCGGCCGCGGCCAGCCGGGCCGTGTCGGGGTGGTCGGCGGCGACGGCGGCGATCGGCTCGCCGTGGTACCGGACCACGTCGTGGGCGAAGACCGGGCGGTCGGGCGTGCCCCTGCCGTGCCCGGCGTCGCCCGGCACGTCGGCGTGCGTGACGACGGCCCGTACGCCCGGCATCTCCACGGCCTGCTTGGTGTCGACGGAGAGGATGCGGGCGCTGGGGTACGGGGAGCGCAGGATCGCGGCCCACAGCAGGCCCTCGGCCCACAGGTCGGAGGCGTACGGGAAGACGCCCTCGGTCTTGGCGGGCGCGTCAGCGGACGGGAGGGAGACGCCGAGGCCGTGCGGCGGCGGGTCGGCGGGTCCACCGGGACGGATGCCCGCGGCGGGGGTCGCGGTGACGGCGCCGGCGCCCTCGGATGTGCCGGTCATACGGAGCCTCCGGACTGCGGATCAGCGCCCGGGCCGTGGGGGTGCGGCCCGTGGGGGTGGTGGCCGTGGGAAGCGGGGCCCTGCGGGTCGGCGGGGCCCGCCTGGTGGGGGATGCGGGGGGTGCCGGGCTCCTCGGGGGCGGCGGCAGCGGCCTCTTCGGCGGCCGCCGCGGCCTCGGCCCGGGTCCGTACGACCTCGTTGACCGCGTCGAGCACGCCCCGGTAGCCCGAGCAGCGGCACAGGTTGCCGCACAGGGCCTGGCGGGTCTCCAGCTCGGTGGGGGCGTGGTTGCCCTCCAGCAGGTCGTGGACGGTCATCGCCATGCCGGGGATGCAGAAACCGCACTGTACGGCGCCGGATTCGGCCAGGGCGCACTGCACGTCGGAGGGCGCGCCGTGCTGCGCCAGGCCCTCGACCGTACGGATCTCACTGCCCGCGGTGGTCGCGGCGGGCACCAGGCACGACGCCACGAGCCGCCCGTCGACCTGGACGGAACAGGCCCCGCACTCGCCCTGCGAGCAGCCGTCCTTGGCCCCGGCGAGGCCGAGGCGCTCGCGCAGCACGTACAGCAGCGACTCGCCGATCCAGGCGTCGGTGACGGGACGGTCGGTGCCGTTGACGGTCAGGACGTAGGAGGTGTGGGGGTGTTCGTCGTGGGGGTCGGCGGGGTCGGGGTCGGTGAGTTCGGGGTCGGTGGTGGAGGGGGCGGCGTCGGTTCCGGTTTCGAGGGGGCCGGGGGCGGGGGTTTCCGCCGGGCCCGCGGCCGGTTCGGGTGCCGGTTCCGGTGCTGCGGGCGGCTCTTCGGCCGCGGCGACGGGCTCCGCGGGGGCGCCGTCCGGGACGGTTGCGGGTTCCGCGGGCGTGGCGGGCTCCGCGGGGGCGGCCGCGTGCCCGGGAGCGTCCGTCGCGGCCTCGGGGGCGGCCGCGGGACCGGAAGCGTCCGCCGCGGTCTCGGGGGCGTCCGCTGGGGCGTCGGGGGCGGCTTGGTCACCGGCTCCGGCATCGGCTCCGGTCTCGGGCACCGCGGCCTCGGCGGGCCCGCCATCGGCAGCGGCCTCCGGCCCGGCCGCCTCGGGAGCGGCGGGCCGGACATCGGCAGCCGGAGGCGCGTCCGTGGTGACGTGGCCGCCGGCTTCCGGGGCAGCCCCGGCCTCTTCCGTACGCGCCTCGGCGGCGGACGGCTCGGCCCCGTCCACGGTCCCCTCCACGGCCGGTTCCGCGGTCCCGGCCGTGTCGGCGGCAGCCGGGCCGAGGGCGATCGGCCCGGACGCGGGCTCCGGGGCGGCCTGGACGGCGTCCTTTCCGGCCTCCGGCGTCGGCTCCGGCTCCTGATGCGGCCGCACATCGTCGTGTGGCGCCGCCTCGCCGTGCGCCGGTACCGCGCCCGTCTCGCCGTCCGGCTCCGTACGGGGCTCGTCGAGCGGTTCGGAGCGTGGCGGCCACTGGGCCAGCGCGTCGGCGGGCAGGGACCAGTTGCCCGCGCCGCCGCCCGCGGTGTCGCCGGCCGCGGGCATGCCGAGGCCGGGGTCGTAGCCGGGCGTCACCTGGTCGGCGGGCCGGTGCGCCTGCTGGTCGTACGGCAGGTGGCCGGTGCCGGGGTGCTGGTCGGTGGTGAAGTTCCACTGCCCGGTCGCCGCCGGGTCCGGGCCGTGTCCGTGGCCGTGTCCGTGGTCGAAGGGCCCGTACGCGTTGCCGTACCCGGAGGCAGGGTGCGTACGGTCGTCGCCGAGCAGGTACTCGCCGGACTCCTCCAGCACCTCGTCCGGGGCGGTCGGGATCGCCCACTGGCCGGTGGTGCCGCTGGATCCGTCGCTGCTCGCCGCGGGCCAGAGGCCGTGCGACGCGCCGTCCTGGCCGTCGCCGTAGTGGCCGCCCGGTGCGCCGGTGTGCGCGCCGTCGCCCGGCATGCCGTGCGCGGGCAGGCCGGTGGCCGGGGCGTCCGCGAACGGCATCGTCCACTGCCCGGTGGCCGCCGGGTCGGTCGTCGCCCCCGGGGTGGGCGGCGCGAAGGAGGACGGCGGGGTGTAGCCGTGGCCGGGTGCGGCGAGCGGGTCGGCGGCGTATCCGCCGTGCTCGCCGGTGCCGGGCACGCCGCCGTGGGCGTCCGGCGCGCCGGTGCCGTGCGCGTCCGGGTAGGCCCGGTAGCCGTAACCGCCCGGGTACGGGCCGCTGGTGAAGCCGTCCGGGAGCTGGACGAAGGCGGTGGCCTCCGACTCGTACTCGTTGCCCTGCGGCAGCGGCTCCCACCGCTGGCGGTCCTGCGGCCGCACCACACGCAGTGGCTGGGTGTCCTCGGGGCTGTTGCGCCGGTCGGGACGGTCGGGGCTGTCGGCGTCGCTCACGAGAGCGCCCTCCCAAGTGCTCGGCGGGCCAGGGCCGCCACCGTACGGCGCAGGTGCAGCGCGGCGGGCGGCAGGGTCTGCGGTTCCGTGCCGTCGTGCGGCGGGGGCGGGTCGGGGATGCAGGCGGCGGCCACGTAGTCGCCGAAGGCGGCCAGCGCCTCGGGCACCAGCTTGCGTTCGCCGTCCCAGTCGATGATGGAGGCCACCCACTGCTCGGCCTCCAGAGGCCGCAGCGGCATGGCGGCCACCGCGCCGACCGCGCAGCGCACGCCGCGCCGGGCCGGGTCCAGGACGAGGGCCACCGAGGCGGTGGCGCGTCCGGGGCCGGTGCGGCCGGTGGCCTTGAGGAAGGTCTGCGGGGCGTGCAGCAGCGGTACCCGTACGTAGCCGACGAGTTCGCCGGGGCGCAGCATCTCGCGCCCGGCCAGCAGGTGGCTGACGGGGACCTCGCGGCGGGCGCCGCCGGGGCCGGCGACGACGAGGTCGGCTTCGAGGGCGGCGAGCACCGGCAGGGTGTCGCCGGTGGGCGCGGAGGTGACGATGTTGCCGCCGAGGGTGCCGGCGTTGCGTACCTGCGGGGGGCCGGCGGCGCGGGCGGCGGCGGCCAGGCCCGGGATGAGCGCGGCGAAGTCGGGGCGGCCCATCCGGGCGAGGGTCAGGCCCGCGCCGAGCAGGGCGTGGCCGTCCTGGTACTGCCAGCCGCGGATCTCGCTGATCCGGCCGAGGCCCACCAGTCCCGCGGGCCGCAGCAGCCCGGAGTTGACGGCGGCCATCAGGTCCGTACCGCCCGCGACGGGCACGGCGGCGGGCATGGCGGCGAGCGCCGCCACGGCCTCGTCGAGCGAGGCCGGCAACGTCACCGATTGCGAAGCCTGCGGTGCGTGCGTGGTCAACCCAGCTGCCCCTTCCCCGGTGTCCCGGCTGTTCCGCTCCGCCGTACGGTACGTGCTCACGGTCCGGACGTGGCAACTCTGGCACATCTTTGCAGGCCCGCGGCGCTAGGGCCCGGCTTCTGGGCGCCCCCGTGCGACAGGGGGCGCCCGATGGACGGGACATGGCCGGTGTTCGGGGCGTTCGGGATGTTCCGGACGCGAACCGGAGTGGGGCTCCGCCGCCCGGCCGTGCGGCGTGCGGGCGGGCGCCGGCGGCCTGGGGCCGTGCGGCGTGCGGGCGGGCGCTCCCGAGGACACCTGGTGCGGCTTACCGGACATACATCACCTTGGCTGGTCGAGTGCGCTGCGCGGGAACCACCGTCCCAGCAACCGGCCGCTCCGGCCGCCCGCATCCGCCCCGGCTCACACGTTTGGGGGCGCCCCCTCGATCGGGCGTCCGAGCAACCCGGGGCGCCGTTGCCACGGGAAGGGGCCACCGGGCGGCCGGTAGTCGACGCCGAGGGCGTCCAGGCGGTGGTAATGGGTGTCCATCCGGCGGGTGAAGCCGGTGTGGTCGCGCTCCTCGGGGGGCGGCAGCTGCGACCAGGCCACCTCGGCGAACGCGGCGAGCCGCGGGAAGACCTGGTAGTCGAGGCGCTGCTGGTTCTCCATCACCTCGGTCCAGACGTTGGCCTGGGTACCGAGGACGTGGGCGGCCTGTTCCGGCGTGAGCTGCGGCGGCACCGGCTCGAAGCGGTAGACGTCCTCCAGAGTCCGTACGTAGCCGATCGGCACGGGTTCGTCGGGGCCGCCGTCCTGCCGGTGGTCCAGGTAGACCTGCTGCTCCGGGCACATGACGACGTCGTGGCCCGCGCGGGCGGCGGCGACACCGCCCGCGTAGCCGCGCCAGGAGGACACCGCGGCGCCCGGTGCGAGGCCGCCCTCCAGGATCTCGTCCCACCCGATCAGGCGGCGGCCGCGGTCGGCGAGCCAGCGGTCGAAGTGCCGGATGAACCAGCTCTGCAGCTCATCCTCGCCGGCCAGCCCCAGTTCCTCGATACGGGCCTGGGCGCAAGGGGACGCGCGCCACTGGTCCTTGGGGCACTCGTCGCCGCCGATGTGCACGAAACGGGACGGGAAGAGGGCGAGGACCTCCTCCAGCACCCCTTCGTAGAAGCGGAGGGTGTTGTCAGTGGGGGCCAGTATGTTCGGGTTGATGCCCCACGTGTCCCACGGCTTGAGGGAGTTGGTGTCGATGACGTCGGTGTTGCCCAGTTCCGGGTATGCGGCGATGGCGGCCTGCGAGTGGCCCGGGATGTCGATCTCCGGGACGACGGTGATGTGCCGCGCGGCGGCGTAGGCCACGATCTCGCGGATGTCGTCCTGGGTGTAGTAGCCGCCGTGCGGCCGGTCGTCCCACAGAGGGGAGGCCCGGTGGCCGAGCTTGGTGCGCTCGCGCCAGGCGCCGGCCTCGGTGAGCCGCGGGTGGCGTTCGATCTCGATCCGCCAGCCCTGGTCGTCGGTGAGGTGGAAGTGCAGGACGTTGAGCTTGTGCGCAGCGAGCAGGTCGAGGTAGCGCAGCACGCCGTCCTTGGGCAGGAAGTGGCGGGCGACGTCGAGCATCATGCCGCGCCAGGCGAAGCGGGGCGCGTCCTCGATGCGTACGGCCGGTACGGACCAGCGCCGGCCGGGGCGCAGCGGCGCGCGGCGGTGCGCGTCGGGGCCGAGGAGCTGCCGCAGGGTCTGCGCGCCCCAGAAGGTGCCTGCCGCGCCGCCGCCGAGGAGGGTGACGCCGCCGCTGCCGGCCGACAGCCGGTAGCCCTCGGGGCCGAGCGCGTCGGCGGTCTTTGCGTCGACGCGCAGGCGGACGACGCCGCCGTCGGCGCCGTCCCCGGTCCCGGGTGGGAGCGGCAGGCCGGTCGCGGCGCCGACGGTGCCGCGCAGCCAGGCCGCGGTGGCTTCCGTACCGGGTCCGGCGTCCAGCACGGTCCCCGGGCCCAGGAGGAACGCGCCGTCCCCGGGGCGGATGTCGCGTGGCTGCGGTATCAGGGCGGTGTCCGTACGGGCGGTGTCCGTACGGGCGGTCTCGGTACGGGCGGTCTCGGTACGGGCGGTCTCCGTACCGGCGGCGTCCGCCGTCGCTGCGTCGTCCATGTGCTGACCCTTCCGTTCAGGGGCTAAAGGGGGGGTGGGAGGAGGAACGGGCAGAACCACCGGTCGCGGGCATCTCAGTCCTTCACCGCGCCGCCCAGGCCCGACACCAGCCTGCGCTGGACGAGCACGAAGAACACCAGGACGGGCACCGTCATCACGGTCGAGGCCGCCATGATGCCGCCCCAGTCGTTCTCGTCGGGCTTGAAGAAGACCAGCAGGGCCATCGGGAGGGTGGAGTTCTCGGTGGCGCTGATGATGAAGGACTTGGCGAAGAGGAAGTCGTTCCAGGTGCTGATGAAGGAGAAGACGCTGGTCGCGACGAGGCCGGGGAAGACGAGCGGGAAGAGGATCTGCCACAGGAAGCGGGCGCGGGACGCGCCGTCCAGGCAGGCGGCCTCCTCCAGCGCCTCGGGCACGGCCCGGACGAAGCCGCGCAGCATCCAGATGGCGAAGGGCAGGGAGAAGGCGAGGTGCGGCAGGATCAGTGAGCCGAGGGTGTTCAGGCCGATGCCGGGCACCGTGTCGCCGACGTCCCGCATCAGGAAGAACAGCGGGATGGTCAGCGCCTCGACCGGCACCATCTGCGCGACCAGGAACATGATCAGCAGCGTCGTACGGAACCGGAAGCGGAAGCGGGTGACGGCGGTGGCCGCGAGGAAGGCGATCAGCGCGGAGACGATGACGACGACGCCCGCCACGAACAGGCTGTTGAGGAAGTAGCGCCCGAAGTCCTGCTGTTGGAAGACCCTCCGGAAGGCGTCCAGCGAGGGGTGCAGGGTCCAGGGCAGCGGCTCGGTGGACTGGATCTCGCCCGCCGGTTTGAAGGCGGACAGCACCATCCAGTAGAGGGGGAAGGCGACGAGGGCGGCGAGCAGCAGCGCGCCCGCCTCGGCGGCCAGTCGTCCGGGCCGCCGGATCCGCGGCGTACGGACCGGCGTACGGCTCGGCATACGGACCGTACTCACAGTTCCTCCCCCTGACGGCGCAGCAGGCGCAGGTGGACGAGCGTGACGGCCAGCAGGATCAGCAGCATCACGATGCCGATCGCCGAGCCCAGGCTGTACTGGGACGAGGCGAACGCCTTCTGGTAGGCGTACACGTTCAGTACGAGGTTCTGCCCGGCGATGCCACCGCCGTTGGTCATGACGTAGATCTGAGTGAAGACCTTGAAGTCCCAGATGACGGACTGGATGGTGACGACGACGAGGATCGGCCGCAGCATCGGCGCCATGACCGAGCGCCAGATCCGCCACTGCGACGCGCCGTCCATGGCGGCCGCCTCCAGCACCTCGCCCGGGATGGCGCGGATGCCCGCGTAGACGGTCACCATCACGAACGGGAACGAGCACCACACGACCTCCAGCAGGACCAGCGCGAAGGCGCTGTAGCGCCCGTAGGTCCAGGAGAAGTCGCCGAGGCCCAGCACCCGGTTGACCGGCCCGAAGTCGGGGTCGAAGAGGAAGACCCAGACGGTGGAGCCGGTGATGGCGGGGGTGGCCCAGGCGCCGAGTGCGGCGAGCATCAGGGCCAGCCGCGGCACCGCCCGTATCCGGGTGAGCAGGACGGCGAACGAGCAGCCGACGGCCAGGGTGCACAGGACGCAGGCCGCGGCGAACACCACGGTCGCCAGCAGTACCTGCCAGAACCGGCCGTCGCCGAGCAGTTCGGCGTAGTTCGCCAGCCCCTTGAAGCTGGTCGGCTCGCCGCCGCTGACCTGGGCCTGGGTGTATTCGAGGAAGGAGATCAGGCCGAGCTGGTAGATCGGGTAGACCAGCAGTCCGCCCAGGACGACCAGGGCGGGGGCGAGGTAGAGCCACGGGGTCCAGCGGCTCCCGTGCCGGGACGGCGGCCGCGGGCGGCGGCGGCCGGTGAACGGTGTCCGGCCGCCCCCGGCACGTACGTCCTTGACCGTGAGCGTCACTTCTTGAACGCCTCGTCCATCTTCTCGGCCGCGTCACCGGAGGCCGTGGCGACGTCCTTGCGGCCGCTGACGATCTCCTGGTACATCGTCGGCAGCACCAGCGAGGAGTCGATGGTGCCCCAGGCCGGGGACGCCGGCACGAACTTGGCGCCCGCCTCCAGCGTCCGCACGAAGGGCCGGACGAACGGCTGCTTCTTCGCCGCCTCGGCCCGTACGTCGCCGTACGTCGGCAGGAAGCCCATCGCGTCGAACAGCCGCCGCTGGGTGTCCTTGCCGGCCAGCTGCTTCATCAGGTCCACGGCCAGCGTGCGGTGCGCGCTGCTCTTCAGCACGCCGATGTTGTTGCCACCCGCGAAGGCGGGGGCGATCGATCCCTTCGTGGTGCCGGGCAGCGGTACGACCGCGTACTTGCCCTTGACCTTGCC
Source organism: Streptomyces sp. NPDC030165 (assembly GCF_055573595.1). Classification (NCBI taxonomy): domain Bacteria; kingdom Bacillati; phylum Actinomycetota; class Actinomycetes; order Kitasatosporales; family Streptomycetaceae; genus Streptomyces; species Streptomyces sp. NPDC030165. The sequence continues at coordinate 356,611 of NZ_JBVIBD010000006.1, forward strand.
GTCCTCCATCGCCTGATGGCTGAAGTCGCCGCCGATCGCCATGCCCGCCTTGCCGGCGGCGAAGGCGGCGACGGTGTCGTTGCCGCCCATCTCGGCGCATTTGGCGGCCGGGCAGTTGGCGTCGCCGAAGAGGTCCGCGTACGCCTTGATGCCCGCCTGCGCCTTCGGGCTGTCCACGGCGGCGGTGTACGACTCGCCCTTGCCGGTCGCCAGCTCGCCGCCGTGCGCCCACAGGAAGGGCAGCGCTCCGTACGTGTACGCGCCGCCGACGGCGATCCCGTACAGCTCCGGCCGCTCCTTGCGGATCTTGCGGGCGGCCGTGGCGATCTCGTCCTGGGTGGTGGGCACGGGGATGCCCAGGTCCTCGAAGACGTCGGTGCGGTAGTACAGCGCCCGGACGCCGACGAACAGCGGCGCGCCGTAGACCTTGCCGTCCACGGTCACCGACTCCCTGGCCGTCGGGTCGGTGTCCTTGGCGTCCTGCCAGGCGCCGAACTCCTGGGACACATCGGCCAGGCCGCCGTCCTTCACGTACCCGGCGGTGTCGGTGTTCCCGTACTCGATGACGTCGGGCGCGCTCTTCGGGTCGTTGAAGGCGGCCTTGATGCGCTGGGCACGGGTGTCGACCGGGATGTAGTCCACGTCGACCTTCGTGCCCTTGTGTGCGGCCTCGAAGCCGGCCACCGCCTTGCGGACGACTTCTTCCTTGGGCTTGTTGTTGACCTCCTGGAAGAGCCAGACCCGCAGCGTGCCGGTCTTGCTGTCCTCCTTGGCGCCGCCGCCCGAGGTGGACGGGGCGCAGCCGGCGGCGGTGACGACGGCCAGGGCAAGTGCGGCCGCGCGGGCGGCTGTTCGGGCGGAGAGCTGCATTGGGGACCCCCTGAAAGGAACGTTGCAGCATGCGCAACGAGCGTTTCGCCATGCACAATCCTCAGGAGGCTAAGCGCGCCGACGCTCCCCCACAAGAGCCGATCAGCCACCGGCACGGGCGACACGCCACCACTGGCCCACAATCGCCGCCAATACGCCCCGGTACGTCTATCTATGAATCAGATGTCCCTCCTCGGCTCCCAGAAGCAGCCCCGGACCCCGTCCGCGCGGACCGGTCCCCGGCAGCACCCCCTGGAAGCAGCTCCCAGCCGCACGACACGCAAAGGACCGACCGAACCCATGCGCGCAAGACCCGTACGCACCGCACTGCTGGCCGTCGCCACCCTGGGCCTGCTGCCCTTCGCCGCCACCCCCGCCACCGCGGAGGCCAAGCCGGAGACCGGCGGCCGCCAGCACATCGCCATCCACGAGGGCACCGATCCCTCCGGGCCCATCCTCGCCGCCGCCTACCTGCGCTGCTTCCCGACCGGCGGCAGCCACCCGGACCCGGCGGGCTCCTGCCTCAAGCTGGCCATCGCCAACGGCGACTACACCCGCGTCCCGAAAGACCACCGTCCCTGCCCGAAGATCTACCAGCCGGTCACGGTCATGGCCCACGGCACCTGGCACGGCAAGACGACCGCCTACCAGAAGACCTATCCGAACCAGTGCATCGCCAACGCCGAGAGCGGCGACATCTTCAACCTCACCCCCTGGCGCGACTGACACCCACGACGCACCGACACCAGAGGCCCGGCCCCCACGCGGGGGCCGGGCCTCGGTGCGCCCCGGTACGTGCGCCCCGGCGCACCTCCGGGTGCGGCGCGCAGCACGCGTACGGCCCGCTCCTCGTACGGAACGGGCCGGATAGGCGCGAGACGGGCAGGGAGCCGCGCGACGGCGCGACGGCTCCGGACGGACGGGCTACTTCTTGCCGCCGTCCTTGCCGCCCTTGTCCTTGTCGCCGCCGGCGCCCATGGACTCGTAGATCTCCTTGCACATGGGGCAGACCGGGTACTTCTTCGGGTCACGGCCCGGGACCCACACCTTGCCGCAGAGAGCGACGACGGGAGTTCCGTCGAGCGCGCTCGCCATGATCTTGTCCTTCTGGACATAGTGGGCGTAGCGCTCGTGATCGCCGTCACCGTGCGACGTCTGCGGCGTCGGCTCTACGAGGGTCCCCGTACCTGCCCCGCGCTCGGGCTCAACAGTGCTCATAACCGCCAAGGGTACCGACGCGCGCGGCGTGCCGGGAGCGGCGGCCCGCCCACAGATGAAGGGCCAGCCCGAGGGCCGCGACACCGGCCGCCGCCCACGGCAGCACGTACGCCTCGGCCCCCGCCGCGAGGGCCAGCCCGCCCAGCGCGGAGCCCACCGCGCTGCCCAGGTAGAGCGCCGAATTGTTCAGGGCGAGCGCGACCGTGCCCCGGTCGTCGCGCAGCGCGAGCAGCCGGTGCTGCTGCGGCACCTGCAGCGCCCAGCCCGCCGCACCCCAGAGCACCAGGACCGCGGCCGCGCCCGGCAGCGCGGCGGAGGCCAGCAGCGGCAGCAGCGCCTGGGCCGCGGCCACCGTCACCAGCACCCCGCCGACCAGGCCCGCGACCTTCCCCGTACGGTCCACCAGCGGCCCGGCCACCAGACTCCCCAGCACCCCGCCGATCCCCCAAGCCCACAGGTACGGCGCGACCTCGTCCACCCCGCCCGCGGAAGCCAGCACCGGCGCGAGATACGTATAGAGCCCCAGACTCGCCACGGCAGCCAGGAACGACACACCGACGACCGGCGCCACCTCCCGGTCCGCGACAGCGGCCAGCCGCGCCCGCACCGGTACCGGCGGATCGGCCGGCACGGACGGCAACAGCCCGGCCAGCCCCACCAGGGCAACCGCTCCCAACCCCGTGACCAGCCACATCGTCGCCCGCCACCCCGCCTGCTCGGCCAGCAGCACCCCCACCGGCACCCCGAGCACCGTCCCGGTACTCATGCCACCCATCACCAATGCCAGCGCCCGCCCCCGCCGCTCGGCCGGCACCAGCGCCGAAGCGGCAGCCGTCGACAGCGCCGCGTAGACCCCGGCCCCGGCGCCCGCGACGACCCGGGCGCCCAGCAGCACACCGAGCGCGGGCGCGAGCGCCGTAGCACCATTCCCGATCGTGAACACCGAGAGCGCCACCAGAATGACCAGCCGCGGCCGCACACCCGCCAGCACCCCCGCGACCAGTGGCGCGGCCACCGCGTACGCCAGCGTGAATACCGTCACCATCTGCCCGGCCAGTGACACCGTCGTACCGAGATCCCGCGCGACCACGGGCAACAGCCCCGCCGTCACATACGCGTCCAACCCGAGGCCGAACGCCCCCAACGCCAGCAACCAGACCTTGCGCACCGTCGCCAACTCCCCTGTCCCGCCTGCTCGTGTGCATCGACCGGGGAAACGTAGGCGGGCTCCGGATGGTGGGGGAAATGCCTGGGAGGGGGAATTGATGTCTGGGAGGAATGGATGCGGGGCCCCGGATCCGCATAGTGAGGAATGAGTGCGGGCCCCCGGATTCGCGTAGCGCGCGCGAAAGCCCGCCTCGTCGGCGAAGTCCTGAGGTGCCGGCATGCCGCAGACCTCCCGCGAGCAGAAGAGCCGGTTCGTCGCGAACCGGCCAGGGAAGCGCAGCCGCTCTCCGGGTGTTCGGGGAGGTGCCCGCACGCAGCGCGTGCGGGTGAGTGCGGAACCGTTCCAGCGAAGGGTGGCAAGACGTCGTGAACGAGACGGTGGGGGCGGAGCCGGGCCCGGCGGCCGGACCACGCGGCGCCGACGGGCTCGACGGTGTCGAGCTGCGGCATCTGCGTGCCTTCATGGCCGTGGCCGAGGAGCGCAGTTTCACGTACGCCGCCGACCGCCTCCGGGTCGGGCAGCCCGCACTGACCAGGACCGTCCGGGCCCTGGAGGAGACGCTCGCCACCCGGTTGCTGGACCGCACCACCCGGCGCGTCGAGCTGACCGACGACGGCCGCCGCCTCTACGCCGAACTCGCGCCGCTCCTCCCCCGGCTGGCGGCCGCCCTCCGGGCCCCCGGCGGGCAGCCTGTACTGCGGCTCGGTTTCACTTCGCTGCTGCCCGGCGCCTGTACGGAGCTGAACGCCCGGTTCGAGGCGGCGACCGGGGCCGGAGTACGGCTGGTGCGGCGGGACACGCCGCTGGCGGGGCTGGACACCGGCGAGTCGGACGTCGCCGTGCTGCGCGGGGACGCGCCGCCGGACGCGGATGTCCGTACCCGGGTGCTGCTGCACGAGCCACGGGTCGCCGCCGTCGGCCGGTGCGGCGCGGCCGCACCCCTCGCGCGCCGCCGCGCGCTGGACTGGGCCGAGCTGGCCGACCACCCGCTCGTGGTGAACACCGTCACCGGCAGCACCCGCCCCGGACTGTGGCCCGAGAACCGGCGCCCCCGTCTGGCCTGCACGGCGGACAACTTCGACGAATGGCTGGAGGCCGTGGCCGCCGGGCACGGAGTGGGCGTGGCGCCGCAGGAGGTCGCCACCCGGCACACCCACCCGGGCATCCGCTTCGTACGCCTGAAGAACGCCCCGCCGGTGCCCGTCCGCCTCGCCCTGCCCACCCGCGGCGCCCATCCGCTGGCGGAACGGTTCTTCGGGATGGGTGGGGTGGAGGGGTCGAGTGGGGTGGGTGGGGAGGGCGAGGCGGGAGGGGGCTGAGCGGGAAGGCACGGTGCCGGACGGGACGCGGACGAAGCGCACGGCTCGGTGAGGCGCGGGGCGCGGGCAAGGCGCGGGCCCCGGGGTGCAGGCGGCCGCCGGGCAGGAAGTGGGGCGCCCTACAGGTGAAATCGAACGCTTGCGTTCCCCCAGTGGGAGCTTACCCGGGGGACGTGGGGCGGAACCCCGGCCTCATGCCCCTCAGTTGAGGGACGGGTCGTCCGGGTACGTGGCCACCATGGCCAGTTCGTTGCGCTGGCGGCGCAGCACCGCTCGCCAGAGTTGTTCCGGGTCCGGGGAGGACACGTCGCCCGGTTCGGATTCGACGACGTACCAGGCGCCCTCGACCAGTTCGTCCTCCAGCTGGCCGGGGCCCCAGCCCGCGTAACCGGCGAAGATCCGCAGGCTGCCGAGGACCGTGGAGAGCAGTTCCGGCGGGGCTTCCAGGTCCACCAGCCCTATCGCGCCGTGCACCCGGCGCCAGCCCAGGGGGCCGTCGCCGACCAGCGCGCTCTCCGGTGTCTCGGGGCCGCCCGGCACCACGGCGACGCCCAGGGCCGAGTCCAGCGAGACCGGGCCGCCCTGGAAGACCACGCCCGGCTCGCCGGCCAGCGGCGCCCACGGTTGCAGGATGTCGCCGACGCCCACGGGTGTCGGGCGGTTGAGGACCACGCCGAGGGACCCCTCCTCGTCATGGTCGAGCAGGAGCACCACCGCGCGGTCGAAGTTCGGGTCGGCGAGCGCCGGTGTGGCGACGAGCAGCCGGCCGGTGAGCGAGGACACCTCGGTCATGGGGACATGATCCCGCACTTCGGACCGCGGCGGGGAGTCAACTGCGGTACCCGGGCGAGAGCAGCGCAGGGCGTACGACGGCAGCCCCGGCGCGCAGGCCGGCCAAGGAGGCGGCATAACGGGGCATAGCCGTACGCACCGTATCGAATGTCGATTACAGATCAAAGGCGGACCGTAGCGGAGGGTGTTGTGACAAAGCCATTACACGCCCCTGACCCGCTCCGGCCTACGGGCAACCCCTCCACCGCCCTTACCATTTCCCCTTGGCCCCCTGTCCGTCTCCAGGAACGCGAGATCCATGACCGTCTCTACCGACGACGTACTGCTTGTCCACGGCGGCACCCCGCTGGAGGGCGAGATCCGGGTTCGCGGCGCGAAGAACCTCGTGCCCAAGGCCATGGTCGCCGCGCTGCTCGGCAGCAGCCCGAGCAGACTGCGCAATGTGCCCGACATCCGCGACGTACGCGTCGTACGCGGTCTGCTGCAACTGCACGGCGTCACGGTGCGCCCCGGCGACGAGGCGGGCGAGCTCATCCTCGACCCGTCGCACGTGGAGAGCGCCAACGTCGCCGACATCGACGCGCACGCCGGCTCCTCGCGCATTCCGATCCTCTTCTGCGGCCCGCTGCTGCACCGCCTCGGCCACGCCTTCATCCCGGGCCTGGGCGGCTGCGACATCGGCGGCCGGCCGGTCGACTTCCACTTCGACGTGCTGCGCCAGTTCGGCGCGACCATCGAGAAGCGGGCGGACGGCCAGTACCTGGAGGCCCCGCAGCGGCTGCGCGGCTGCAAGATCCGCCTGCCGTACCCGTCCGTCGGCTCGACCGAGCAGGTGCTGCTGACCGCCGTCCTGGCGGAGGGCGTCACCGAGCTGTCGAACGCGGCCGTGGAGCCGGAGATCGAGGACCTGATCTGCGTACTGCAGAAGATGGGCGCGATCATCTCCATGGACACCGACCGGACCATCCGGATCACCGGTGTCGACAAGCTCGGCGGCTACAACCACCGCGCCCTCCCGGACCGCCTGGAAGCGGCCTCCTGGGCGTCCGCGGCGCTCGCCACCGAGGGCAACATCTACGTGCGCGGCGCGCAGCAGCGCTCGATGATGACCTTCCTGAACACCTACCGCAAGGTCGGCGGCGCCTTCGAGATCGACGACGAGGGCATCCGCTTCTGGCACCCGGGCGGCTCGCTGGACGCGATCGCCCTGGAGACCGACGTGCACCCCGGTTTCCAGACCGACTGGCAGCAGCCGCTGGTCGTGGCCCTGACGCAGGCGTCCGGCCTGTCCATCGTCCACGAGACGGTGTACGAGTCCCGGCTCGGCTTCACGTCGGCGCTCAACCAGATGGGCGCGCACATCCAGCTCTACCGCGAGTGCCTGGGCGGCAGCGCCTGCCGCTTCGGGCAGCGCAACTTCCTGCACTCGGCGGTGGTGTCGGGGCCGACCAAGCTGCAGGGCGCCGACCTGGTCATCCCGGACCTGCGCGGCGGCTTCTCGTACCTGATCGCCGCGCTGGCGGCGCAGGGCACCTCGCGTGTGCACGGCATCGACCTGATCAACCGGGGTTACGAGAACTTCATGGAGAAGCTCGTGAGCCTGGGGGCGCACGTGGAGCTGCCGAACGGGGCGCTCAGCGCCTGACGGGGCGCTCAGCGCCCGGCAGGGCAGTGGGCGCCTGACGGGCGCGGCGGGCTTCCGGTCCGCGTATTCACGCAGAGGGGCGGCCATCCGGGTGGGTGGCCGCCCCTCCGGCATGCACCGAGCAGGGCCCGCTATTTGCTTGCGCAAGTGAATGAATTCGGGCCTACGGGCCAGGAGCCGCCCGCAGACCGGACCCTCGGGGATTGCGGGTGCGACGGGACGAGGGGCGGTACGGGGCGACAGGGGCGGCGGCTCGTCCGTACGAGGCCGCCCGGTGCGCTGCGGGCGGGGCTCATCGACAGGGCAGCCACTCCGTACATCCCCGACGGCCACTGAGCGGCCTCTACGCCCCTGTAGAGCAACAGGAGCAACAGAAGGCACAAGAGTCCCACGGGCCCCGTCCGCGGGCCTTCTGGGCCCCCTCCAGGCCCCTGGCGCGCACAAAGGGCGGCCGCCCCCTCGGGGACGGCCGCCCTCACGCCTTTGTCACCGGGGCCGGTCAGGCCCCCGGCGGGTTACTTGCCCTTGGCGGCTTCCTTGAGCTTGGAGCCCGCGGAGACCTTCACGCTGTAGCCGGCCGGGATCTGGATCGGGTCGCCGGTCTGCGGGTTGCGCGCGGTGCGAGCGGCACGGTGGGTGCGCTCGAAGGTCAGGAAGCCGGGGATGGTGACCTTCTCGTCGCCCTTGGCGACGACCTCGCCGACGGTCTCGGCGAGCGCGGCCAGAACGGCGTCGGCGTCCTTGCGGGTCACCTCGGCGCGGTCGGCCAGAGCGGCCACCAGCTCACTGCGGTTCATGTTTGTACTCCCGTGTTCTTCTTGCCAATGAGGCGTGAGATCGAAGCCGATGCTGCCAGGGCCCTTGGACGGTGCCCGGACCCGGGTCTGCTGACAGACCCTCGCGCCCGGGTACGCATCCTGCCCCCACCTGCGGCGGTAAAGCCAATCCGGCACCCAGGAGGGTCACACGAAAAGCGCCACTGCCTCATAGTGGTGACGTCCCGCACCGTGCCTCACCGGGCCGGCCCCGCAGGGCGGCGGCCGTTGCTGCCCGCCACCCTATGGGGGCGCCGCGGGCCCCGTGCCACGCGACGCGCCGGGCGTCAGGCCGTCGTGGCGGCCGTCACAGCCTCTCCCGCGGCCTTCGCGGCTTCCTTCACCGCGTCGGCCACCGCGCCCGCGACCTTGTCGTTGAAGACGCTCGGGATGATGTAGTTCGCGTTGCGCTCGTCGTCGAGGACGACGTTCGCCAGGGCGCCGGCCGCGGCCAGCATCATGTCCGTGTTCACCGTACGGGACTGGGCGTCCAGCAGGCCGCGGAAGACGCCCGGGAAGACCAGCACGTTGTTGATCTGGTTCGGGAAGTCGGAGCGGCCGGTGGCCACGACGGAGGCGGTCTGCCGCGCGATGGCGGGGTCCACCTCGGGGTCGGGGTTGGCGAGTGCGAACACGATGGCGCCCTTGGCCATCTGGGCGACGTCGTCGCCGTCCAGGACGTTCGGGGCGGAGACGCCGATGAACACGTCGGCGCCGACGACGGCCTCCTTGAGGGTGCCGGTCTCGCCCTCCGGGTTGGTGTTGTCGGCGATCCAGCGCAGCGGCGAGTCGGGGTCGGCGTCGACCAGGTCCTTGCGGTCCGCGTGCACCACGCCGTTGATGTCGGCGACGACGGCGTGCCGGACGCCGGCCGCCATCAGCAGCTTGAGGATGGCCGTACCGGCGGCGCCGGCGCCGGACATCACCACGCGGACGTCCTCGAACTTCTTGTCGACCACGCGCAGCGCGTTGGTCAGCGCGGCGAGCACCACGATGGCGGTGCCGTGCTGGTCGTCGTGGAAGACCGGGATGTCCAGGGCCTCGCGCAGCCGTGCCTCGATCTCGAAGCAGCGGGGCGCGGAGATGTCCTCCAGGTTGATGCCCGCGAAGCCGGGGGCGATGGCCTTGACGATCTCCACGATGGCGTCGGTGTCCTGGGTGTCCAGGCACAGCGGCCAGGCGTCGATGCCGGCGAAGCGCTTGAAGAGGGCCGCCTTGCCCTCCATGACGGGCAGCGCGGCCTTGGGGCCGATGTTGCCCAGGCCCAGCACGGCGGAGCCGTCGGTGACGACCGCGACGCTGTTGCGCTTGATGGTCAGGCGGCGGGCGTCGTCGGGGTTGTTGGCGATGGCCTGGCAGACCCGGGCGACGCCGGGGGTGTAGACCATCGACAGGTCGTCGCGGCTGCGGATGGGGTGCTTGGACTGCATCTCGATCTTGCCGCCGAGGTGCATCAGGAACGTACGGTCGGAGACCTTGCCGAGCGAGACGCCCTCGATGCCGCGGAGCTTCTCGACGATCTCGTCCGCGTGGGCGGTGGAGGTCGCGGCGATGGTGACGTCGATGCGGAGCTTTTCGTGGCCGGAGGCGGTCACATCGAGGCCGGTGACGGAGCCGCCGGAGGACTCCACGGCCGTGGTGAGCTGGCTGACCGCCGTACCGCTCGCGGGAACCTCCAGCCGCACCGTCATCGAATACGAGACGCTGGGCGCCGTTGCCATGGCCGACTTCCTCTGCTTTCCCTTGTTTCTCTCTGCGCGCCGCTCCGGGGTCCGCGGGAGGGGCCAGGCCGGAGTGCGAAGACCGATCGTCCCACCTACCAGCCGGTACACGGTAACCAGCCACTCATTCCGGAAAGGCTTTTCCACCATACGAGAGGGCGCGGCCGAACGGAAGACCTGACCGGCAACCACGGATGAACAGTGCGCGAACGGCGACGGGCGCCTCCCGGATTGCTCCGGAAGGCGCCCGTCGTGTGGTTCAGTGACACCGACCCGCCATGCTCGCCTCGCGGCAAGTGGTCGCTCGTAGCGACTATGGTTGGGCCCGGGGGCTTGGATCGGGCCGGTGCCACCACCAAGGCTAACAAACCATCCCTCGAAGCGAATCCCGTCCCGGACCTTCTTTTCCCGGGACGCGCGCTCCTTCCGGAACCCGCCCCCGGACGCCCGTACGGATCAGTCCCTGAGCAGGTCCGGAACCCCGTTCGCGTCCGGCTCGTCGCGCGCCCCGGACAGGACGGTCAGCTGCTGGGTTGCCCGGGTCAGCGCCACGTACAGCACCCGCAGCCCGGCCGGCGACTCGTCCGCGATCTCGGCGGGCGAGACCACCAGCGTCGCGTCGTACTCCAGGCCCTTGGCCTCCAGCGACCCCAGCGCGACCACCCGGTCGCCCAGGTCCGCCAGCCAGCGCCGGGCCTCCGTACGGCGGTCCATCGCCACCACGACGCCGACCGTGCCGTCCACCTCGGACAGCAGCCGCCGGGCCGCGACCCGCACGGAACCGGCCAGGTCGTCCTCGTCGGCGACCACGAAACGCGGCGTCAGGCCCGTGGAGCGGACCGCCTTCGGCGCCTGCATGCCCGGCATGGCCAGCGCCAGCACCCGTGCCGCCAGTTCCGCGATCTCCGCCGGGTTGCGGTAGTTCACGGTGAGGGTGAAGCGGCGGCGCGGGCGGGTGCCCAGCGCCTCGTCGCGGGCGGCGGCCGCCTCGTCCGGGTCGGACCAGGACGACTGCGCCGGGTCGCCGACCACCGTCCACGTCGCGTGCCGGCCACGGCGGCCGACCATCCGCCACTGCATGGGCGTCAGGTCCTGCGCCTCGTCGACGATGACGTGGGCGTAGTCCGTACGCTCCTCCTCCAGCCGCTCGCGCCGGCCGCGGCCCCCGCCGGACATCCGCTCGCCGTACGTACTCAGCTCCTCCAGACCGGTGAGCTGGTCCAGCGGGTCGGCCTCGCGGGGCCTGGCGGGCCGGGGCGGCGCGCCGAGGATGAGCTGGAGCTCGTCCAGGAGGGCCACGTCGTGGACGGACAGCGGGCCCTGCCCCTTGTCGTCCAGACGGCTCAGCGAACGCGCCAGCTTGCGCACCTCGCGCTGGTTGAGCACCCGGCGCGCCCAGCGGCCCAGGCGGCGCTCGTCGGCCATGGCGGCCAGCACGCCGCGCGGGGTCAGCTCCGGCCACCAGGCGTCGAGGAAGTCCTGGAAGTCCTGCTCGGTGGTGATGTCCTCGTCGAACGCCTGGCGCGCCTCGGCGGCCAGTTCCGGGTCCGTGTAGCGCTTGGCGGCGCCGGACCGGGACCAGAGGGCGTCCAGGATGAGGCGGCGGGCGCGCGGGCGCAGCAGGTTGACCGGCGCGGTGCCGCCGAGGGCGGACTGCCGGATGCGGTGCAGGTCGCGTGCGTCCAGTTCGACGCGGGCGCCGAAGACGACGACGCGCAGCCGGTCCGGCGGGCCTGCGGGGGCCTCCGCGGACTCGTCGTCGTCCTCGCCGAAGGCGAGCTGGCCTTCGGCGGGCTTGGCGGCGGCCCCCGCGGACGCCGTCCCCGCCATTTCCAGGGCCCCGCGGGCCGCCTTGCGCAGCAGTTTCTGCATCCGGCTGGAGCCCTTGATGCGGGCGACGGCCGGGGAGTCGTACGCGGTGGCCTCGGCACCGTCCACGAGGGACCCCAGCGCGCGGATGGCGACCTGGCCCTCCTCCCCGAGGGACGGCAGGACGCCTTCGGTGTAGGCGACGAGCAGCGGTGTCGGGGAGACGATGAGGATGCCGCCCGCGTAGCGGCGCCGGTCCTGGTAGAGGAGGTAGGCGGCGCGGTGCAGCGCCACCGCGGTCTTGCCGGTGCCGGGGCCGCCCTCGACCTCCGTGACGGAGGCGGCGGGGGCCCGGATGACCATGTCCTGCTCGGCCTGGATGGAGGCGACGATGTCGCGCATCGAGTGGCTGCGGGCCCGGCCCAGGGCGGCCATCAGCGCGCCGTCGCCGACCGCGGGCAGTTCCGCGCCGTCGAGCGTGGCGGTGATCTCCGGGCGCATCAGGTCGTCCTCGACACCCAGGACGCGGCGGCCCTTGGAGCGGATGACCCGGCGGCGTACGACGCGGCCGGGCGCGACCGGGGTGGCCCGGTAGAAGGGGGCGGCGGCGGGCGCGCGCCAGTCGATGACCAGCGGGCTGTAATCGGCGTCCAGCACGCCCAGGCGGCCGATGTGCAGGGTCTCGGCGATCTCGGCGCGGCCGTCGGCGATCGCGCCGTCGGCGGGCTCGACGGAGGTGTACGCGCCGTCCGGGCCCTTCTTGCCGTCCTTGCCCAGGAGCAGGTCGATCCGGCCGAAGAGGAAGTCCTCGTACTCGGAGTTGAGCCGGTTCAGGTGGGCGCCGGCCTGGAAGACCTGGGCGTCCCGCTCGGCGAGGGCGCCGGGCGTGCCGACCTGGCCGCGTTTGGCGGCGTCGTCCATGAGGAACTCGGCTTCGTGGATCTTCTCCTCGAGACGCTGGTAGACACGGTCGAGATGCTCCTGTTCCGAGGCGATCTCGCGTTCGCGTGTGCTGTCCGGCTGTGCGTCGTCGACGGAGTCCGGCGCGTGCGTGGCATTCTGCGCGGCCACCCAGGCCCCCTTCTTCTGTGCGTAGGGCAGCCGTCAACCGTACGCGAACCGGGCACCGGGCGCACCTGACCCAAAGGACGAAATCACCACCGGGTGGGAGCAAACCGGGCACCACGGGTGGGCGGGTGGTGCGGAATCAGCGGTTCCCTTTCGGCGGGGGCGGCGTGGCGCCGCCGGGCGGCGCGGCCGGACCGCCGTCAGGGACGCCGTCGGGCCGCCGTCCCGGGGCCGGCGCTCCGGCCCGTCCCCTCAGACCTTGATCTCCGCCAGCCGCCTGCCGTCGAGCGTGCGGACCTCGAAGCGGTCGATGTTGGAGCGGTTCATCGCCGAGCCGCCGTGGGTGTAGAGCGGCTCCTTGTTCCACTTGGCGGCGCCGTCCTTGAGGCCGTAGCCGCCCGGGGGCACCGCCCAGGTCGTCACGGTCTGCTCCGCGCCGCTCTTGCCGACCGCGACCAGGTCGCAGGTGAGCGGGCCCTTGACGTTGCCCAGTTTGAGGGCGACATGGGTGCCCCAGGGCTTGCGCTCCAGGGAGACGCTGGCGGCGACCTTGGTCACCGGGTCGACCGTGCCGACCTTCTCGCCGTGCTCGTACATCGTGCGGGCGTAGCTCGTCAGGTGTTTCGGGGTCTCGTCGGCGTCCCCGCCGGTCAGCGCGTACGTGGTCAGCGGGCCGCCGACGACCAGTACGGCAGCGGCGCCCACCAGGTACAGACGGCGCCGGCGGCGGGTGCGGCGCACCGCGCCGACCTCGGACAGCAGCCCGTCCAGCAGGCCCGGCCCGGGCACCGGGGTGACCGCCTCCGGGTCCGGCGCCGCCTCCCTGGCGTCGGCGAGCAGGGGCGGCAGGCCCATCAGGCCGTCGAGTTCGGCGGCGCACCGGTCGCAGTCGGCGAGGTGCTCCTCGAAGCGCGCCGCCTCGGTGGCGTCCAGGACGCCCAGCGCGTAGGCGCCGACGTCGGTGTGTGCTACGGGCTCAGTGGGCCGCTTCACGCCGTCACTCCTCGTTCTTCGAGCGAGAGCTTCAGGGAGCGCAGGGCGTAGAAGACCCGGGACCGGACGGTCCCGGCCGGCACCCGGAGCACTTCGGCCGCCTCACTGACCGTACGCCCCCTGAAGTAGGTCTCTATCAACGCCTCCCGGTGGGCCGCACTGAGGTCGCCCAGCGCTTCGGTGATCGTCATCAGGCGCAGGGCCCGGTCGATCTCGTCGGCGGCCGGCATCGATTCCAGGGGCGCGGCGTCGACCTCCTGGGGGCGCGCCTGACGGCTGCGGTGGCTGTCGATGACGATGCGCCGGGCGACGGTCACCAGCCAGGGGCGGACGGAACCGGTCGCGCGCTGCAGCTGGTCGGCGTTGCGCCAGGCCCGCAGCAGGGTCTCCTGCACCACGTCCTCCGCCCGGTGCCGGTCCCCGGCGACCAGGCGCAGCACGAAGGCGAGCAGCGGGCCCGCGTGCTCCTCGTAGAGGGCCCGCATCAGCTCCTCGTCCGGCGCCGTACTGTCTGCCACGACGGCATCCTTGCGCACGCCAACTCCCGGGTCGATAGCGCGGATCGGACATTCGCTGCGCACGGTCATCAGCGCTCGCGCGCGTCGCCGGTGTCACTGCCGTCACCGTCTGCACCGCCGGTCACCTCGATCTGCCGTCCGCGGCCGGGCTCGCGCATGTCCGCCCCCTCGTCTCGCATTCCGGGCCCGATACGGCCCTTCAGCCAGCAGTACGGGTCCGGGCGGGCGGGGACTCAGTGCCCGCGGGGGTAATTCCCGTGAGGGTGAAGGAGTTACGCACACAGGCGGGCGGGCGATTCCCGCGCACTCTTGTGCGGGCCCTCTCGTGCGCCCGCGCGGGCGTCACGGTTTTCTCCTTCCGCGCGTCCGGTCCGGCCGCCGTGGCGCTGTCCTCCTTTCCCGGTGAACGGGCGCGGCGGGCGTCCCGTACAGAAGCCCGACGAGCCCGGCGCGCAGCCCGGGCACCGGCAGCAGGGAGGTACACCGTGAACCGTGGCAGGACCGCCGCCGCTGCCGGGGCTGCGGCCGTCGTCGCGGCGGCGCTCGTGGCGCCGCCCGCGCAGGCCGCCGAGTCGGCGCAGGCCAGGAAGGCGGCGCGGGCCGACGACGCCGCTGCCGCCTCCTTCGTGAGCAGCCTGAACGGGGAGAACGAGGTGGCCGCGCCGGGTGACCGGGACGGGCGGGGACTGGCGTTCCTCCGCCTCCAGGGCGACCGGCTCTCCTTCGCGCTGTCGTACCGGGGTGTCGCCACGCCCACCGCGGCCGTCCTCCAGGAGGCACGGAAAGGCGCCGAAGGGCCCGTACGCATTCCCCTGTTCACGCGCCGGCTTTCCGCCGGGAAGACGGCGGAGAGTCACACGGGGAGGGACGCGGAGAGGGGTGCCGAGAGCAGCACGGTGCGCGGCACGGTCAGGATTTCCGACCGGCGCGTCCGGGATGCGCTGCGGAAACAGCCGAATGGTTTCTCTTTCAATCTGCGTACGGCGCCATTCCCGCACGGCGCGGTACGCGGACAGCTGCACCCATTGGCCCGCCCGCTCGACGCGGACCGGGCCCTGCGGCACAGCGTGCAGGCGCCGGTGCTCCGCGGCGCGCAGATCTACGCCTGTACGCGGCAGAGCGACGGCAGTCACGCGTTCACCCAGCGGAACGTACGGGCCCTCCTCGAAGGCGGCATCGCGCACTTCTTCGCCGCGCCCGGCCCCAAGGGCCCGCCCGCGTGGGTGGCACCGGACCGCTCCGCCGTCACCGGCACAGTGCGCTCCAGGACACCGAACGGCGCGGGCAATATTCCCGAACTCGTCCTGGACGCCCGCCAGGCGGGGCGCCCGGGCGGGCGGCTCGGCAGCACCGGCGAGATCCTCCGGCTGAACACGGCGGGCGGTGTCGCCCCCACCGGGACCTGCGACCCGGCCGCGCGCCCGGAGGTGGCCGTGCCGTACCGGGCCGATTACGTGTTCGTGGGCACCGTACGTACGGCGGGGAGCTGAACCTGGGCGCTCACGGCGGGCTGCTGACCCGCGCGGCTCACCGCCCGACGGCGGTGCCGTGCCACCCGCTCGCGGTTCCCGCACACCTCGCTGGAGCACCACCGGCGCCGCCGCCCGCGCGAGGTGTCCAGGTACACCAGCGCGCAGCTCTCGCCCTCGCACTGCCGCAGCTGGCCGCGTGTCACCGCGTCGGTCAGCATCCCTATGGCGTCCCGCGCCACCGCCGCCAGCAGGCCGGCGCAGTCGGGCGGTCCGGTGAGCGCCCGGACCAGGCCGCCGTCGTCGGCGCGTACGGCGCGGGCGGGCGGCACGGGGGCGGCGGCCGTCGCGTTGAGCAGGCGCAGGTCGCCGTCGGCGGCCCGGCCGCGCAGTTCGTCGTGGACCACGCGGCGCAGCAGTTCGCGCAGCACCCGGAAGCGGACGACCCAGCCGCGGTCCACGTCACCGAGCTGGGCGCTGCCGGGGACGACGCCCGCGCCCACCAGCCAGGCCGCCAACTGTTCGGGGCCGGCCAGGCGTTCGGCGGACCGGCCGGTCGTGGCCATCAGGTCCAGGCAGATCCGCCCGCAGTCGAAGCGCAGGCCAAAAGGCGCCGCCATGTGCCCGTACTCCTTGGGAGACAACCTCTGCCCTATCAGAGTGCCCGGCGCGGCCCCCGGCCGTAACCCTCGGCACCGCCGCGTACCGGGCGGCACCCCACCTATACATCGCATGTATACCAGGGATGTATAGTCCGCGTCATGTCGGCCAAGACCCTGCTCAAGAACCGCTCCAGCCTGACGCACAAGGTCCGTTACGCGGTCAGCAACCCCGCGCGGATCGCGCCGTATCTCCGGCGCACCGCCCGGGACACCTGGCTCCGCCTCAAGCACCCCGACCACGTCGCGTACTACCGCGCCGTGATGGCCTCCGACGCCGGCCGCAACCCGGAGGCCGCGGTCGGCAGCCGCAGCCACGAACGGTGGCTGGCGCTGGGCGAGATGCAGTTCACCTATCTGACGGAGCACGGGCTGCGGCCCGACATGCGGATGCTGGACATCGGCTGCGGCAACCTGCGGGCCGGCTGGCGCTTCATCGCCCACCTCGACACCGGCCACTACTACGGCATCGACATCTCCCCGGACATCCTGATCTCCGCCAAGAAGACGCTGGCCACCTACGAACTCCAGGAAAAACTACCGCACCTGACGATCACCCAGGACCTGACCTTCGACTTCCTGCCGGACCGGCACTTCGACGTGGTGCACGCGCACAGCGTCTTCTCGCACTCGCCGCTGTCCGTGATCGACGAATGCTTCCGGCACGTCGGCCGCATCCTGGCGCCCGGCGGATTCTTCGACTTCACCTTCGACCGCACCGAAGGAACCGAGCACCAGGTGCTGCGCGAGGACTTCTACTACCGCACCGAGACGCTGCTGGCGCTGGCCCGCAAGCACGGGCTGGAGGCCCGGTTCATGGCGGACTGGGAGACCCGCCCGCACGGACAGTCCAAGATCCGGGTGACGAATCCCGCGTGACGGTGGCCCGCGGGACCCGCGGGCACGGCCGTACGGCGGGGCGCCTCACACGTCGCCGTACTTGGCCCCCACCTGCGGGTCGAGCGACAGCCGGTAGCCCCGCTTGACCACCGTCTGGATCAGCTTGGGCGCGCCCAGCGCCCCCCGCAGCCGGGCCATCGCCGTCTCCACGGCGTGCTCGTCGCGGCCCGTGCCCGGCAGCGCGCGCAGCAGATCGGCGCGGGAGACGACCCAGCCGGGGCGCCGTGCCAGCGCGCGCAGCAGCGCCATCCCCGCCGGGGGTACGGGCCGCAGTACGCCGTCGATCAGGACGGCGTGCCCGCGGATCTCCACCCGCCGCCCGGCGACCGTCAACGGACGGACCCGGCCCGGCAGTTCCCGGCAGAGCAGCTGGACCAGCGGGCCGAGACGGAAACGTTCGGGCTGGTACGTGGTCACCTCGTGCGCTTCGAGCGGCAGCGCGGTGACCGGCCCGACGCAGGCGGGCAGCACGTCGTGCCGCAGCGCGCGCAGCAGCCCGTCGAGCACACCGCGCTCCTCGGCGCGGCGCAGCAGCGAGGCGGCGGCCGGGGCGCTGGTGAAGGTGACCGCGTCCAGTCCGCGGGTGACCGCCGCGTCCAGCAGCCGGTCGACGGGCCCGATGTCGGCGGGCGGCATCCAGCGGTAGACCGGTACGCCGACCACCTCGGCGCCGCCCGCCCGCAGCGACTCCACGAACCCCGGCAGCGGTTCGCCGTGCAGCTGGATGGCGACGCGACGCCCCCGTACGCCCTCCTCCAGCAGCCGGTCCAGCACCTCCGCCAGCGACTCGGACTGCGGCGACCACGTCTCCGTCAGCCCCGCCGCGCGGATGGCTCCCTTGACCTTCGGGCCGCGGGCCAGCAGTTCGACGGCGCCGAGCCGGGCGAGCAGCGCCTCGCCGAGCCCCCATCCTTCGGCGGCTTCGATCCAGCCGCGGAAGCCGATGGCGGTGGTCGCGATCACCACGTCCGGTGCCCGGTCGATCAGGTCCTTGGTGGCGGCGAGCAGTTCCGCGTCGTCGGGCAGCGGCACGATGCGCAGCGCGGGGGCGTGCAGGACCTGGGCGCCGCGCCGTTCGAGCAGGGCGCCCAGCTCCTCGGCGCGACGGGCGGCGGTCACCCCGACCGTGAAGCCCTCCAGGGGCCGTACGTCCGCCGAGCCGTCCGGGGGCCGCACGTCCGCGGAGTCCGCCGCGGCGGCCCGCGCCGGGCCGCCGGGCCGCCCCGCGCCCTCCTCTGCGCCGTCGTCCCGACGCTCGTCGTACTCGCCCTCGTGCATGGTCCGTCCCTGGCTTGTCCCGGCTCCGGTGCCGCCGGGCACCGTGAAGGTCCGAGCCTGCCAACCGCTGGTGACAGGCTCGCTCCCGCAGTATTTCCCAGCTGTTACGGACCGCCGCGGCCGCCCGGCGCGCCGTGCGTCACACTTCCGCGAGCGCGGGCGCGGGCGTCTCCTGCTCCCGTACGGCCACGGTGGCCGCCGTACGCCTCAGGTATACGGCCCAGGTCACCGCGGAGCACAGCGCGTAACAGCCGAGGAAGGCCACGAACGCCGGCGTGCCGGTGCCCACCGACTGGAACGACTGGCGGAAGGCGAGGTTGATGCCGAGCCCGCCGAGCGCGCCGACGGCGCCGATCAGCCCCATGGCCGCGCCGGACAGCCGCCGCCCGTGGGCCGCGGCCGCCTCGCCCGTCAGGCCCTTCGCCAGCGCCTTGGCCTGGAAGATGCCGGGGATCATCTTGTACGTGGAGCCGTTGCCGAGCCCGGTGAGCACGAACAGGGCGACGAAGCCGACGAGGAAGGCGTCCAGCGAGTGCCGCGCCGACGCCACGATCACCACGCCCGTGGCCAGGGCCATCGCCGCGAAGTTGGCCAGGGTGATGCGGGCGCCGCCGTACCGGTCCGCCAGCCGGCCGCCCACCGGCCGCACCAGGGAGCCGAGCAGCGGCCCGAGGAAGGTCAGTGACGCCGCCTGGAGGGGCGTGCGCGCGAACTGGGCCTGCAGAACCAGGCCGAAGGCGAAGCTGTAGCCGATGAAGGACCCGAACGTGCCGACGTACAGGAGCGAGACGATCCAGGTGTGCGGGTCGCGGGCCGCGTCCCCGGCCGCCCCGGTGTCGTTGCGCACCGGGCGCAGGTTGTCCATGAACAGGGCCGCCAGTACGGCGGCAGCCACGATCAGCGGGAGGTAGACCGCGAGCACGAGCCGCGGGTGTCCCGCGCCGGCCGTGGCGATGACGAGCAGCCCGAGGAGCTGGACGACGGGGACGCCGATGTTGCCGCCGCCCGCGTTCAGGCCGAGCGCCCAGCCCTTCTTCCGCAGCGGGTAGAAGGAGTTGATGTTCGTCATGGACGAGGCGAAGTTCCCGCCGCCGACCCCCGCCAGCGCCGCGACCAGCAGGAAGACGGTGTACGAGGTGCCCGGGCGCAGCGCGAACGCCGCGGCGGCGGTGGGGACGAGCAGCAGCGCCACGCTGAACACCGTCCAGTTCCGCCCGCCGAACCGCGCCACCGCGAAGGTGTACGGCACCCGCAGCACCGCCCCCACCAGCGTCGGTACCGCCACCAGGAAGAACTTCCCGGCCGCGTCGATCCCGTACTCGGGCCCCATGAACAGCACCATGACCGACCACAGGCTCCACACGGAGAACCCGATGTGCTCGCAGAGGACGGAGAGCGCGAGGTTGCGCCGGGCGATCCGCCGCCCGTGGTCGCGCCAGAAGGTCTCGTCCTCCGGGTCCCACCGTTCGATCCAGCGGCCCGCCCCCCGCGCGGGGGTACGGGCCGCCGCCTCGCACGTGGCCGTCGCCGTGTCTGTCATCGCGCCTCCCAGCTGCCGGTTGCCGCCGTACCGCGACGCTAGGAAGGGCGCGTTTCCCCTCTGTGGCGGTGCGTGACCACCGCGAAACCTTGCGCTCACCACGCCCCGGAGCGTGCGGTGAGCGGAGCACGCGCCGGCGGCGCACAACCGCCGGAGGTTACGCCAGTGCACCCCGTGCGCCCCCTGCATCACTCGTTAGGGGCAATGGCAGCGGCCGTGGACGCTGGCAGCATCTTCCTCGCAAGCTCTGGGTAATCACCTGAACACCCTCCGTACCCACTTCGTGCGCACAGCCACGAGAAGGGACGACCGATGCGCGAAGCACCGGAACCGAACGAGACGGTCGAGTACGAACCACCGCAGCTGGCCGAGGCCGGCGACTTCGCCGAGCGGACGCTCGGCTTCACCGGGGAACTGGCCGACAGCTGGGGCGGCCTCCACAGCACCTTCTGGTGACCCCGGGACGCAGCCCGCCGACGCCTTCCGCCCACCCTCCCCGCACCTCCGGACCGGGGGCGTCGCGTGCCGCCCCCAGGCCGGCGGCCCCCGCCCGGACGCGCACCGCCCGCCCCGGCAGGGGCCGCCCCCACCACCCGTCCCTCCCCGCCCGACCGGAACCGACCATGAGCCTCACGCCCGCATCGCACGCCAGGGGTGGTAAGTCATCGTGGATTTCGTCGTCTTCCCCGACCATCCCGCGACCGGCCCGCTGTGTCTGAACCTGCGGCGCGACCCCACCGTGCGCACGGTGCGCCACGCCTCCGGGCGCCCCTGGATCATGGGGCACTGGACCGATGACGAAGCCGTGGCGACCGGCCCGGGGCCGGACCGGCTGCTGCTGCTCGGCACGGCCTCGGCCGACACTGGGACCCTGGACCGGATGCTGCGCCGCCTGCGCCGCCTGGACGACCTGGACAGCCGGGTCCGCGAACTGCCCGGCAGCTTCTTCCTCCTGGCCGCGATGGACTCCCGCGTCCGGTGCCAGGGCAGCCTGTCGACGGTCCGGCAGGTCCACCACGCGGTCATCAACGGCATCACCGTAGCGGGCAGCCGCCCGCAGGACCTGGCGGCGCTGGCCCGCGAGGCGGCCGCCGTCGGACTTCCCACCGGTGCGCCCGGCCTCGGCTCGGTCGACGAGGAGAGCCTGGCCCTCCGGCTGCTCACCCCGTTCGCGCCGTACCCGCTCGCCCAGCGCCCGGCCTGGCGGGCGGTGGACGCCGTACCGCCAGGCCGCTACCTGACCCTGGGCGCCGACGGGAGCCACAGCACAGCGCGCTGGTGGCGGCCCCCGCAGCCCGACCTCTGGCTGGAGGACGCCGCCGAATCCGTACGCGACGCGCTGACCGAGGCCGTACGGGTACGCACCCGCCGCCCGGCCCTCAGCGCCGACCTCTCCGGCGGCATGGACTCCACCAGCCTGTGCTTCCTCGCCGCCCGCGAAGACACCCGGCTGATCACCACGGCCTGGGTCTGCCGGGACGAGGCCAACGACGACAACGTGTGGAGCGACCACGGCGCGGCCCTGCTGCGCACCGCCGAGCACCTGCCGCTCCCGTACACCGACGCGCCCACCTGGTACACCCCCCTGCCGCCCGCCCACACCGACCCGGCAGGCCCGCTCGCCGTGATCCGGGAGAGCGCCCGCCTCACCCACCAGGCCGGAATCGTCGCCGCCCACGGCTCCCGCGCCCACCTGGTCGGCGTCGGCGGCGACGAACTGTTCTCCCCCCGCCCGGTGGCGCTCAACTCCCTCGCCCGTACGGACTTCCGCTCCGCCGCCCGGCGCGCGTGCGCGGCCCGCCGCCTGGGCCGCTGGACGCTGGTCGACACCCTGCGCACCCTGTTCGGCGGCGCCCCGTACCCGCAGTGGCTGGAGTCCTGCGCCGACCGCATCACGCCCGGCGTACGGTACGGCGACAGCGGCGCCGACTGGGAGGTCGTACCGGCCATGCCGCCGTGGGCGCACCCGGACGCGGTGTCCACCGTCCGCCGCCTGGTCCGGGACGCCGCCGCCGCTGAGCCCGAGCCCTTCGCGCCGCTGCGCTGCCAGCACGAGACGCTGCGGGCCGCCGCCCGCGCCGGGGAGATCGTGCGCGGCGCGGCCGCCCTGACCGCACACCACGGTGTCACCTTCGAGGCCCCGTTCCTCGACGACAACGTCATCGAGGCCGCACTGACCGTACGGCTCGTCGACCAGGTCGCGGTCGGCTCGTACAAACCCCTGCTCAGCGCGGCCATGCGCGGCATCCTGCCGGACGCGGTACGGGCCCGCGGCACCAAGGGCGAACACAGCGCCGAGGTCTACGCGGGCCTGCGCCGCCACCGCCGGTCCCTGACCGCGCTCTGCGACGACTCGCGCTTGGCCGGACTGGGCCTGATCCGCCCCGAAGCACTGCGCACGGCCCTGACCTCACTCCAGCCCCTCGCGCACACCCTGCAACCCCTCGACCCCACCCTGGCGGCCGAGTACTGGCTGCGCTCCCTCCAGGAGACGCACGCCCCCACCCCCGCCCGCCCCACCGTTCCCGCCGCGGAAGGAGCCTGAACCCGATGGCGTTCGCCCTCGCCCCCCATGTCAGCAGCGTGCGCACCCCTGGAGGCATGGTGCTGCTCAACGCCCGTACGGGCCGCTACTGGCAGATGAACAACACCGGCGCGTTCGTCCTGGAACACCTCTTGGCAGGCGGCACCTGCGCATCGGCCGCCGACGAACTGCGCAACCGCCACCCCTCGGCAGCGGACCGGGTGGGCGCGGACGCCATCGCCCTGCTGGAATCTCTCAAGTCGGCGAAACTGGTGACCTCGTGAGCGTCCCCGTCTCCGTCGGCGCCCGCACACGCCTGCCCTTCACAGAGCGCTGTGCCGCCCTGACCTGCGTCGCCGTGGCGCGCCTTTTGACGCGCCGCTCCCCGCGCACACTCTGCCGCGCGCTGGAAACCGTACGGCGAGGCGCCCACCCGGCCACCGAACCGGAGGCCGCCCGCGCGCGGCACGCCGTCGTCACCGTGAGCATGCGCTGCGCCGGCAACGGCTGCCTGCAACGCTCCGTGGCCACCGCCCTGTTGTGCCGCCTGCGCGGCCGCTGGCCCCAGTGGTGCACCGGCGTCCGCACGGAGCCGTTCCGCGCCCACGCCTGGGTGGCGGTCGATGGCCGGCCCGTGGGCGAGCCGGACGACACACGGCTGTATCACCCGCTGTTGTCGGTTCCCCGCTGAGGCCGGACACCGAAGCGGTCAAAATTCCCGCCGCGACGGCGGGGAAGCAGCCTCCCCGCCCACCGGACCAGAGGCGCACCGGTCAAGCTTTACGCGGCGGCCCCATCCGTATAGCGCTGTCGCACACGTCCAACCGTGCCCGCCGCCCGCTCTCGTCCCATACCCGCACCCGCGTCCCCTTGGTGTCCCGCGGCGCCATGACCTCGGCAACCCCGTCAGTCACCAGGCAGTCCCCCGGGGCGGGATGCCCACGCGACGCGTCCCGGTAGCGCAGGTCGACCACCACCCCCGTACCGTTGGGCAAGTTCACCGCGCGAGCACGGCCGTGCCCCACGCCACCCGCCTCCGGCCCCTTCCCGACGTGCACCGAGAATCCCGGAAATCCCCGGAAGACGCACTCGCGCGCCCCGGTGTTGACCGCCGACAGCCGCCCCTCCCGGTGCGTACTGCGCGGCTTCTTCTTCAGCACCGTGACCTTCCACGTCAGGTCCTTGGTCGTACAGCTCGCGTGCAGCGCGTCGACACGCGGTTCGTCACAGGCGACCAGGCCACCGCTCAGGGCGAGCACGGCCAGGGCCGCCACGGTCAGCGGGCGCTTGCGCACGGGACCCCCTATTGTCCGGCTACGGTTCTTGCCGCCCATAGGGAGGGATTCCAACGCTTATAGGTTGCTTATACGGCAGAAATTCGGCCGCCGCTCATCATGCGCCCCCGCCCTCACCCGTCCCCCGTCAACGCCCCATCAACGCCATGTCCACCTCCGGCAACCACACCGCGCCCTCCGGCCACCGCAGCCACTCACGCTCCGCCGCCAGCCCCTGGCACGCCGCCCGCAACGCGTCCAGTCCTGCATGGCGCAGCCCACGCCGCCACACCATGGATATCGGCGAGAGCGGCACCGGATCGACGACCGGCCGCAGCACCATCCCCGGCACGTCGATGAACTCGACGCCGGCCAGCACCGACCAGCCCTGCTTGCGCACCACGCGCATGAACTCCGCCGACCCCTCTATCTCCGGAAACGGCGCCGCCATCGCGATGCCCCGCCCGGCGAAGAGGCGGGCGGCGAGGTCGGTCCACTCGGCGGTGTGCTCGTTCCCGGCCCCGGCGTAGAGGGTCTCGCCCGCGAGGGCGGCCAGGGGCACGACGCGACGGGCCGCCAGGGGGTGGGCCGCGTCCAGCAGGACGGCCATCGGCTCGTACCGTACGGGCAGGTGTTCCAGGCGGGCCCGGACGGCCGGGGGCAGGCCGGCGACGCGCCCGAAGGACACGTCCAGCCGCCCGGCGGCGAGTTCGGCCGCCGCGCCGGTCAGACCGCTGTGGTAGCGCGCGACGAGTTCGCACGCGGGGGCGAGGCGGCGGGCCTCCTCCAGGACGGTGTGCGCCGTGCCGATGGGAACACCGACATCGACCAGAAGAGGCCGGTCGTCGGCGGCGAGGAAGGCGGCGGCCAGGTCGTCGTGGGCGGCCAGCACGCGACGCGCGTACGGGAGCAGCCGGGCGCCGGCCTCCGTGAGGCCGACCCGGCGCGTCGTACGGTCGAAGAGGTCCGCGCCCACCTCCCGTTCCAGCCGCCGGATGTCGCGGCTGAGCGCCTGCTGGGCGACGTAGAGCCGGGCCGCGGCGCGGGTGAAGTGCAGCTCGTCGGCGACGGCGGTGAAGGCGCGGAGCAGGCGCGGGTCAAGATCTCGGGACACGCGCACATCGTGCCACCGGCGCGCGCGGGCCCGAACGCGCCGGCGTTCCCAGGGCACCGGCACACCGCGGCACCGGCGCGCACGGCCCCCGGACGCGCCGACCGCATTCACAACAAGAACGCGTGAATGCGCGCGATTCCGGTGTTGGACGCGGAACACCCCGCACCGCGACCGTAGTTACGTGATCCTCTTTCTCGCCTCCCGCCCCGTGACCGCCCCGCCCGTCCGACCCGCCCCACCCGTCCGCCGCCGGCCCCCCGCCACGCTCCGCCGCGTACTCGGACCGTACGGACGGATCTTCGCCCTCCCCGGCGCCCGCGCGTTCACCGCCGCCAACCTCCTCGCCCGGCTGCCCATGGGCATGTTCAGCGTCAGCGCGATCCTGATGATCGCCGGATCGCGCGGCTCGTACGCGCTGGCCGGCGCGGTCACCGCGACCGGGCTGGCGGCGACGGCGGTCGCCGGGCCGTGGACGGCGCGGCTGGTCGACCGGTACGGGCAGGCCAGGGTCGCCGTCCCCGCGACGGCACTGGCCGCCCTCGGCTCGCTGGCCCTGGCCCTCTGCGTCCACCTGGACGCACCGGCCTGGACGCTGTTCGCCGCGTACACCTGCACCGCGACCACGCCGAACACCGGCGGCATGGCACGCGCCCGCTGGGCCCACCTCCTGCGGGACGACCCGGGCGCGCTGCACACCGCCAACTCCTTCGAGCAGGCGGCCGACGAGGTGTGCTTCATGCTCGGGCCGGTGCTGGCGGCCTTCCTGTGCACCGGGCTCTTCCCGGAGGCGGGCACGCTGACCGGCGCGGTCCTGCTGCTGACCGGTGTGCTGCTGTTCGCCGCCCAGCGGCGCACCGAGCCGCCGGCCGCCCCCGCGACCGCCCGCCGCGGCGCCGGGCGGCTCGTGTTCTCGCTCCTGCCCCTGCTGCTGACCTTCCTCGCCACCGGCGCGGTCTTCGGCTCGCTGGAGGTCGTCACGATCGGCTTCACGGACGCGCACGGGCAGCGCGCCGTGGCGGGCGCGCTGCTCGCCCTCCAGGCGGCCGGTTCCTGTGCGGCGGGCCTGCTGTACGGGGTGCTGCGCCCGGACGGACCGGCGGACCGCCGCTTCGTACGGTGTGTCGCCGCCATGGCCGCGCTGATGTGGCTGCCGTTCACGGCCGTGAGCGCGGGCGGCGGGCTCCTCCTGGCGGCGGCGCTGCTGCTCGCGGGGATGGCCACGGCGCCGACCATGGTCACCGGCATGGGCCTGATCCAGTCGCGGGTCCCGGCGGGCCGTCTGAACGAGGGCATGACCCTGGCCGTCACCGCGCTGCTGACCGGCATCGCGGCGGGCTCGGCGGGCGGCGGCCGGGCCGTGCAGCACCTGCCGGAGGGAACCGCCGCGGGCTACACCGTGCCCGCCACGGCGGCCGCCCTGGCCCTGGCCGCGGCCGTCACCGCGTACGCCGTACGGGCCGCCCGGCGGCCGGCGTGACCAGGGGCGGCGGCAGCACGACGAAGGCCCCGCTGCCTGAGCAGCGGGGCCTTCGCCTCACATGGGGTGACGGGTCCGGGGGCCGGGGCCTCCGGTTCTCCGTCGAGTGGAGATGGCGGGAATCGAACCCGCGTCCAACGGTGCGGAAACAGGGCTTCTCCGAGCGCAGTCCGCTGCGATTTTCTCGGCCCCGGAGATCTCGCGGACAAGTCTCCGACGGGCTCAGTCACTGTGTGATTTCCTCCTAGGCCCCGTGACCGGACCTAGAAGTTTAGTTCCCTAGCTGATGCCAGGATCCGGGTCGGGAACACCCCCGGGCTGACACTTCGCAGGTCGCTACTTAGGCAGCGAGGGCGAAGGAATCGCGCTTGGTGTTGGCGATTATTTTTTGCGACATATGGTTTACGAGATCATTGCCGCTTCCTCGGCTCGCTTCCCCTGCTTCGACATCCGCTGTCGAAACCGATCATCCCCATGTTGTTTTATCAAGGTGGTGCCTGCACCGGCGTGCGGTGCGTAGCCCATCGTACGTGACCAACGCGCGACGATGCCAGCGTATTCCGCCCGGACGGCGGACCGGCCCGTTGCTCAGGCCCGCTCGCGCCGCTTGGCCGCCGAGATCGCCCGGTGCGCCTCGCGGCGGTCCTGCTGCTCGCGCAGCGTCTGCCGCTTGTCGTACTCCTTCTTGCCCTTGGCGAGCGCGATCTCGACCTTCGCGCGGCCGTTCTTGAAGTACAGCGACAGCGGCACGATCGTGTGGCTGGTCTCCTGGGACTTCGACTCCAGCTTGTCGATCTCCAGGCGGTGCAGCAGCAGCTTGCGCTTGCGGCGCGCGCTGTGGTTGGTCCACGTGCCCTGGGCGTACTCCGGGATGTGCACGTTGTGCAGCCACGCCTCGCCGCGGTCGATCTGCACGAAGCCGTCCACCAGGGACGCCCGCCCCTGGCGCAGCGACTTGACCTCCGTGCCGGTCAGCACCAGCCCGCACTCGTACGTGTCCAGGATGAGGTAGTCGTGCCGCGCCTTCTTGTGCTGGGCGATGAGCTTGCGGCCGGTACCGTCGTCCTTCTTGTTGTTCTTCTTGTTCGCCTTAGACGTCTTGGTCATAGTGAAGCCATTTTCGCACTACGCCCCGCCCCCGAGGCCACTCAATACCGTGCGGGCACGGGCCGGGGCGTCGTCCTCGGCGACCAGGTCCGGGGTGATGCCGCGGTCGTCGACCGTGCGGCCCGACGGTGTGCGGTAGTGGCCGACGGTCAGCTCGGCCACCGAGCCGTCCGGCTGCTCGCTGGGCAGCTGGACCGAGCCCTTGCCGAAGGTCGGCGTGCCGACGAGGACCGCGCGGCCACGGTCCTGGAGCGCCCCGGCCAGCAGCTCTCCGGCGCTCATCGTGCCGCCGTCCACGAGCACCGCGAGGGGGATCTGCGTGTTGCCGCCGTCCTTCGCGTACAGGGCGCGCTGGCTGCCGCGGACGTCGTACGTGGCGACCAGGCCGCCGTCCAGGAAGGCGGAGGCGGCGGTGACCGCCTCGCTCACCAGGCCACCGGTGTTGCCCCGCAGGTCGAGCAGCACGCCGCCGCGCGGGGAGGCGGCGCGCACCGCCCGGCGGATCTCCTCGCCCGTACCGCTGCTGAAGGCGCCGACCCGGATGCGGGTGGGCCCGTCCGGGCCGTCGGGGCGGTCGGTGGTCACGTTCTGGTCCCGCAGGCGGGCGCGGCGCAGGGTCTCGGTCCACTGCCGCGTGCCGCGCCGCACCTCCAGGGCGACGCTGCTGCCGGCACCCGGCTCCGGGCTGTCGGCGGCCGCTCCGGTGTCGCCGCGCAGCCGCGCCACGACTTCGGTGACCTGGCTGCCCCGTGAGGCCACGCCGTCCACCGCGCGCAGGTCGTCGCCGGGGCGCAGGCCGGCCTCCGCCGCGGGGCTGCCGGGCCGTACCCGGGAGACCAGGACGCGGCCGTCCGCCGCCTGCCGCAGCCACAGGCCCACGCCGACGTACTCGCCGTCCAGCTCGCGCTGGAAGTCCTCGTACTCGCGGGCCGAGAAGGCCGTGGACCAGCGGTCACCGCTGCGGCTGACGACGTCGTCCGCCGCGCCGGAGCCGGCCGGGTACGACCCCGCACGCGCCGGCCGGTGGACGTGGCCCGCCGCGGCGGCCGTACGTCCGGACGCCTGCCCGTCGCCCGCCGGGTGCCCGGTCTCCTTCCAGGTGCCCGCCGCCGCGCCGGTCGCCAGCACGCTCACGAAGACCAACGTCAGGGCCGCCCCGCGGCGGCTGCGGCGGGGCCGGACGAACAAACACGGGCCCGTCATGCCGGTGAGTGTAGGACAGAAAGAAGCGCCGTACGGGGAGTTGACCGTACGGCGCCCTTGGCATACGTCACACCTTGAGGTACTTACGGAGCGCGAAGAACGCGGCGAGCGCCGGCATCAACAGGCCGATCAGCAGCACCAGCGGCAGCACCGCCACGACCGAATCCCAGCCAATGAACTTGATGACCAGGATCTTCGTGGCCAGCCAGTTGTTGATCAGCACCCACTTGCCGCCGACGATCAGCACACACGCGAACACCGCTCCCAGCAGGCCCGCGATGGCCGCCTCCAGGATGAACGGCATCTGGATGTAGAAACTGGACGCGCCCACCAGGCGCATGATCCCGGTTTCCCGCCGCCGGCTGAACGCCGACACCCGCACGGTGTTGACGATCAGCATCAGCGCCACCACCAGCATCAGCGCCATCACCACCAGCGCGGCGATGTTCATGCCGTTGAGGAGGTTGAACAGCGGCTCGATGGTGTCGCGCTGGTCCTGCACCTCCTGGACGCCCGGCCGCTCGGAGAACGCCGACTTGATCACTTCGTACTTGGTGGGGTCCTTGAGCTTGACCCGGAAGGACTCCGGCAGCTGGTCGGGGGTGACCAGGCCCGCCACGGGCGTGTCGCCGAACTGCTCCTTGTAGTGCTTGTACGCCTGGTCGCTGGACTCGTACTGCACGTTCTGCACGATCGGCAGCCGGTCCAGCTCGGCCTTGATGTCGTTCTTCTGCTGCTCGGTGGCCGCGCCCTTGGCGCAGTTGGCCCCCGTCTCGGCGTCGTTCTTGTTGCAGAAGAAGATGGAGACGTTGACCTTGTCGTACCAGTAGCCCTTCATCGTGCTGACCTGGTCGCGCATCAGCAGCGAGGCGCCGAACAGGCCGAGGGAGAGGGCGACGGAGACGATGACCGCGAAGGTCATCGTGAGATTCCGGCGGAGACCGACGCCGATCTCCGACAGGACGAACTGGGCGCGCATGGCGTCCTTTCAGTGCTGGGGGCCGTACACGCTTAGTGCTGGTAGCCGTACACGCCGCGCGACTGGTCACGCACGAGCCGGCCCTTTTCTAGTTCCATGACGCGCTTGCGCATCTGGTCGACGATCTGCTGGTCGTGGGTGGCCATGACCACCGTCGTACCGGTCCGGTTGATCCGGTCCAGCAGCTTCATGATGCCGACCGAGGTCTGCGGGTCGAGGTTGCCGGTGGGCTCGTCCGCGATGAGCAGCAGGGGGCGGTTGACGAACGCCCGCGCGATGGCGACGCGCTGCTGCTCACCACCGGACAGTTCGCCCGGCATCCGGTCGTCCTTGCCGCCGAGGCCGACGAGGTCGAGCACCTCGGGGACCGTCTTGCGGATCTGGCCGCGCGGCTTGCCGATGACTTCGAGGGCGAAGGCGACGTTCTGTCCCACCGTCTTGTTGGGGAGCAGCCGGAAGTCCTGGAAGACGGTGCCCACCTGGCGCCGCATCTGCGGCACCTTCCAGTTGGACAGCTTCGCGAGGTCCTTGCCCAGTACGTGCACGGCGCCATGGCTGGCGCGCTCCTCCCGCAGGAGCAGTCGCAGGAAGGTGGACTTACCGGAGCCCGAGGAGCCCACCAGGAAGACGAACTCGCCGCGCTCGATCTCCAGGGAAACATCCCTGAGGGCGGGGCGGTTCTGCTTCGGGTAGGTCTTGGAGACGTTGTCGAATCGGATCACTGATGCACCACGGTCGACCTGGGTAGCGGCACGGGATGCCCCTGTCGCGGCTCCCGTCGGTGAGCGTGACCATACGCGAGTCTCGCGCGAAGGCGCAGTCGCCGTTCGGGGTTGGTGCGTTTATTCACGGCATCTACGGGGACAAAACGAACACATTCCGGCCCGTGGACCCGGGCGGTGCCGCCGAAAAGGCCGGAAGCCGACCGGGGCGCGCCGTTCCGCCGACGAGCTGGCACAGTGGTAGAGGGAACCAACGTGGTCCCTTGCGCGTTGCAGCGGTTGAGGAGGAGGTCGCATGACGTACGACCGGCTGGTGTGCGCCAACTGCGCGGCCCCTGTGAACGAGGGCCGCTGCCCCGTGTGCCGGGCCAGCAGGGAACGGCTGCAGGAGAACGGGCCGTTCGGCCAGGTGACGCCCGCGGCCGTGGTGGCACTGCTGGTGGCGCTGGTAGCGCTGGCGATGCTGATACACCAGGCCGCCTGAGACGGCCCCGGAGAGCCGGGGCCGGCGTGACGCTCCGGGTACGGAGGGTCACCGTTCACCTGGTGCCGTACGAGCACGCGGCGCACGGTGACGTGGCGTTCGGCGCACCGAAGGCAGAAGAGAACACCGAAGGGCCCGGAGCGCTGCTCGCGCTCCGGGCCCTTCGTCATGCGCTGCCCCGGGTGCGGGGCGGGGCCTGGTGTCAGGCCGCGGCCGCGCCGCCGTTCTTGTTGATCAGGCGCGGCATCAGGCGGAAGCCGATGCCACCGGCGATCATCGTCGCCGCGCCGACGAGCAGGAAGGTGGTGCCGGAGGCACCGGTCTCCGCGAGCTCGCCGCCCTTGGCCTGCTGCTGCGGCTGGCCCGGGGTGTTCACGATCTGCTCGTTGCCCTCGCCGGGCTGCTCGATCGGCTTGCTGCCCTCGTTGTCGGTGCCGGTACCGGTGCCGTCGTCGCTGCCACCGGAGGTGCTGCCGTTCGAGGTGCTGCCGCTGGTGTCGTCCGAGCCGCCGGAGTCACTGCCGCCGGTCTGGCTGCCGCTCTGGCCGCCGTTCTGGCTGCCGCCGGTCTGGCTGCCCGACTGACCGCCGCTCTGGCTGCCACCGGTCTCGTTGCCACCGGTCTGGCTGCCGGACTGGCCACCGGTCTCGTTACCGCCGGTCTGGCTGCCCGACTGACCGCCGCTCTGGCTGCCACCGGTCTCGTTGCCACCGGTCTGGCTGCCCGACTGGCCACCGGTCTCGTTACCGCCGGTCTGGCTGCCCGACTGGCCACCGCTCTGGCTGCCACCGGTCTCGTTGCCACCGGTCTGGCTGCCCGACTGGCCACCGGTCTCGTTACCGCCGGTCTCGTTGCCACCGGTCTGGCTGCCCGACTGACCGCCGGTCTCGCTGCCACCGGTCTCACTGCCACCGATCTCGCTGCCGCCGGTGTCACTGCCACCGGAGGTCAGGCCGCCGAAAATCCCGCCGAGGAAACCGCCCTCGTCCGGAGCACCGACCGTCTGCTCGGTGCCGACCGCCGAGGCGGCGCCGGCGGCGGTGAGCGACGCACCGGCCGCGATCACCGCACCGGCCGCAATGCGCGCTACGCGCAGCCGCGTCTTCTTCGTCATGTACTGCTACCCCCAGTAGCTCTACTCGTCATGGGAGCATCGCTGTTCGGGGCAGCGGCCGACCCGGGTAGGCGAGTCGCGGTACCGCCCTGCGGCCGTTGCACTCAGATCCCCGTTCACACGCACGCCCCAGACATACGCATGCCGCGTACCACCCTTCCCAGTTCTCACATCATCGTCAAGGTCAAATAAAGGCGCGATGACCGAATTGAGAGGAGTTGCGGGGTCCATGGACGTATGACTGTGACCAAATTGCCACATGGCCGGACGGCAGCAAAAAACAACTGCCGCTCAAAAAGCGGCAGTTGTTTCACAGAAAATCCAGAGAAAATCCATACGGCCTTTTGCCGCGGCTTACTTCCCCTGCTCCTGCTGCTTGCGCCAGCGGATGCCCGCCTCCAGGAAGCCGTCGATGTCACCGTCGAGCACGGACTGCGGGTTGCCGACCTCGAACTCGGTGCGCAGGTCCTTGACCATCTGGTAAGGGTGCAGCACGTACGACCGCATCTGGTTGCCCCAGGAATTGCCGCCGTCGCCCTTGAGCGCGTCCATCTTGGCCTGCTCCTCCTGGCGGCGGCGTTCGAGCAGCTTCGCCTGGAGGACGTTCATCGCGGTCGCCTTGTTCTGGATCTGCGAGCGCTCGTTCTGGCAGGAGACGACGATGCCGGTCGGGATGTGCGTCAGGCGCACCGCGGAGTCGGTCGTGTTGACGCCCTGGCCGCCGGGGCCGGAGGAGCGGTACACGTCCACGCGCAGCTCGGACTCGTCGATCTCGATGTGGTCGGTCTGCTCGACCACCGGCAGCACCTCGACGCCCGCGAAGGACGTCTGGCGGCGGCCCTGGTTGTCGAAGGGCGAGATACGCACCAGGCGGTGGGTGCCCTGCTCGACGGAGAGCGTGCCGTAGGCGTACGGCACCTGGACGGCGAAGGTGGTCGACTTGATGCCGGCCTCTTCGGCGTACGAGGTCTCGTACAGCTCGGTCTTGTAGCCGTGCCGCTCGGCCCAGCGCAGGTACATGCGCTGGAGCTTCTCGGCGAAGTCGGCGGCGTCCACGCCGCCGGCCTCGGCACGGATGTTGACGACGGCCTCGCGGGAGTCGTACTCGCCCGACAGGAGGGTGCGCACCTCCAGCTCGTCGACGGCCTTGCGGACGTCGGCCAGCTCGCTCTCGGCCTCGGCGCGGGTCTCGTCGTCCCCCTCGGCCTCGGCGAGCTCGAAGAGCACACCGACGTCGTCGACCCGGCCGCGCAGCTCCTCGGCCCGGCGCAGCTGGCCCTGGAGATAGGACAGCCGGCTGGTGATCTTCTGCGCGCTCTCCGGGTCGTCCCAGAGGGACGGCGCCGCGGCCTGCTCCTCAAGCGCGGCGATATCGGCCCTCATCTTGTCGAGGTCCAGGACGGCCTCGATCGACCCCATGGTCGAGGAGAGGGACTTCAGCTCTTCGGATACATCGACGACTGCCACGCACCCAGCCTAACGGCTGCCGCCGTCTGCGTGCCCCGAGCCTCGCGCCGCTCCCTGGGCGGCGGCGCGCGGAGGCATGCGAGGCGCGGTGCGGGGCGGCGTCCGGGACCGGTGGTGCGGGCTCCGCCCCGGCCGGCGGGGGGGGCCGGGGCGGCCGGGGGTCAGGGCGCGGGCCGCGGGGTCGTCGCGTCGGAGTGCTGGACGCCCGGCCTGGCGTCCCCGGAGTCGCCGTGCTGAGAGGCGAACCAGCCGCCGAGGCCGGCGGCGGCGACCACCGCCGCTGCGGCCAGGCCCAGCTTCACCCGGCGGCGGCGCACCGCCTCGCGGTGCCGGGCCGAGCCCGCCCGGGGCTCGCCGGCGGCGCGCGGGGCGCGGGCCGTGCCGTGCGCGCCGCCCGCCAGCTCGTCCGGGCCCGGGACGCGCATGCTCGTGTGCGTCTCGCGGTTGGAGTCGGGGGCGGCCGAGCCGTGGACGAGCGGCACGGCGCCGCGCGGCCGGGAGCCGCCCGGCGCGACCGGCGGGTAGAGGGCCTCGTCGTACGGGCCCGGCCCTGAGGCGGCGGCACCGGACGCGTACGGGCCGGTGGCGCTCTCCTCGGACTCCTCGGCGGACTGGTCGCCGTCGGGCTCGTCGATGTCCAGCGGCGGGTGGCCCGCCAGGCCCGGCAGGATCTCGCGCAGCCGGGCGGCCAGTTCGGGGGCGCGCAGCCGGGAGGCGGGTGCCTTGGCCAGGCACTGCAGGAGCAGCTGCCACAGCTCGTCGGGGATGCCGGGCAGCGGCGCGACGGCCTCGGTGACGTGGCGGCGCAGCACCGCGCCGGGGTGGCCGCCGCCGAAGGGGGTGAAGCCGGCGAGCATCTCGTACAGCACCGTGGCGAGCGCGTACACGTCGACGGACGCGCGCGGCGGCAGGCCCTCGATGATCTCGGGCGCGAGGTAGTCGGGTGTGCCGATCACCTTGGTGGCCCGGGTGTGCCGGGGCGTGTCGACGAGGCGGGCGATGCCGAAGTCGGTGAGCAGCGCGGGGTGCGCGCCGCCGGGCCCGAGCGGTCCCTGCATGTCCAGCAGGACGTTCTCGGGCTTGACGTCGCGGTGCACGACGCCGGCCTTGTGCGCGACGGCGAGGCCGTCGGCCACGTCGGCGGCGATGGCGACGGCGGCCTCCGGGGCGAGCCGGCGCTCCCGCTCCAGGCGGGTGCGCAGGTCCGTGCCGCGTACGAGGTCCATGACCAGGGCGAGGTCGTTGCCGTCGACCACCAGGTCGCGCACGCCGACGACGTGCGGGTGGTCCAGGCCGAGCAGCGCCGCGCGCTCCTGGACGAAGCGGCCGACCAGTTCCTGGTCGGCGGCGAGGTCCTCGCGCAGCAGCTTGATGGCGACGGCCCCCTCGGGTCCGTCGCCGAGCCATACCGTGCCGGCACTGCCGCGGCCAAGGATCTGGTGGGCGGTGTACCGGCTGCCGATCTTCCGTGCCAAGACTGCTCCGACGTGTCGGGCCCGCTGAGCGTCCTCAGGGGGCTGAAGGTGGCGTCAAAGCTACGCGGGTGCCGGGGGGTTCCGTGCCCAGGATGGGCACGGCTGTCACTTCTGTGGGGGAAATCGCCCGCTGGAAGTCGACAAATCCCCTCAGTCACCGTGCCGGACGCCACGGGCCGGACGTCACACGACGCCGCAGCGACCGGGCGTCACTTGTTGAACCAGGTGCCGACGTCCTTGAAGAAGTCCCGGACACTGCCGATGACGTCGCCGATCTGTTCGAAGTAGCCCTTGGTCGTACCGATCCACTCCTGGAGCGGGGAGAACTCCCAGACCGCCCAGCCGCCGACGAAGAGGATCACCAGCACGAACAGGCAGCCCTTCAGACAGCCCAGGCCCGGGATGCGCATCGGGTTGGCGCTGCGCTGCCGGGGCTCGCGGCGCGGCCGGGGCTCCCGCTCCGGCGGCCGCTCGGGCTCGTAGCGCTGGGGCGGCGGCTGCTGCCGGCGCGGCGCCTGCTGGGGCCGGCGCTGCGGCGGCTGGTAGGGAGCGGGGGCCTGCTGCTGGTACTGCGGCGGCTGCTGAGGACGCTGCGGGGGCTGCTGCGGCTGAGCGGGCTGCCGCTGCGGGCGGCGGCGCAGCGGGTCCTGGCCGGGGTCCAGGTACTGCGTCTGCTCGTTGCGGTCCCGGGCGGCCCGCATCTGGGACTCCCACGGGTGCGGCCCCTCGGGCTGACCGCCGGGCGGTACGGGGGGCAGCGCACGGGTCGGGTCGGCGCCGCCCTGCCCGTACCCCTGGCCGTCCTGTCCCTGGCCGCCGGGGCCGGAGGCGAGCACCTGGGTGGGGTCGGCGTCCGGGCCGCCCGGCCCGCCCTGGCCGCCCTGGCCG
This sequence comes from Streptomyces sp. NPDC030165, assembly GCF_055573595.1. Taxonomy (NCBI): domain Bacteria; kingdom Bacillati; phylum Actinomycetota; class Actinomycetes; order Kitasatosporales; family Streptomycetaceae; genus Streptomyces; species Streptomyces sp. NPDC030165. Next base: position 392,221 of record NZ_JBVIBD010000006.1, read on the forward strand.
TTGGTGGACGGCAGCACGCTGGTCGCCGCGGCCGGATCGTACGAGCCGCCGGTCGACGGCAGCACCTGGGTGGGGTCGGCGTCGCCCGAACCGCCGGTGCCTGTGCCGGGCACCGTGGCGGGGGACGGGTCCGGCGCGAGCAGCGCGGCGACGCCGAGCGCGGCCTCGGCCTGCGCCGGGGTCGCGTGCACGCCGACGCCGGCGGCGACCGTGCGCAGCGCGCGGGCCAGGTTCTCGGCGCTGGGCCGCTCGCCGGGCTCCTTGCTCAGACAGCGCTCTATGACCGTCCACAGCGGCTCGGGGACGGTGGAGGGACGGCGCGGCTCCTCGCTGAGGTGACGGTGCAGCACTTCGAGGGCGCTGGCGCCGCCGAACGGCGGGCGGCCGGTGACCAGCTCGTACAGCAGGATGCCGGCGCCGTAGATGTCCACGGCGGAGGTCTGCGGGCGGCCCTCGGCGGACTCCGGCGCCACGTAGGCGGGGGTCCCGACGAACTCGTGGGTGCGGGTCAGTCCGGGCGAGTCCGCGAGGCGCGCGATGCCGAAGTCGGTGAGCATCGGGTGCAGCTCGGCGGTGTCGCCCTCGCCGGTCCCCTGGAGCAGGACGTTGGCGGGCTTCAGGTCACGGTGCACCACGCCGTCGGCGTGGCTGGCGGCCAGCGCGTCGGCGATCTGGGCGGTCAGCAGGGACGCGGCGACAGGGCTGAAGGGGCCGTTGTCGCGGAGGTAGCGGTGCAGGTCGGGGCCGTCGACGAGGTCCATGACCAGGGCGAGCAGATCACCCTCGACGACCAGGTCGCGGGTGCGCACGATGTTCGGGTGGGTCAGCCGCAGCAGGACGGACCGCTCCCGCAGGAAGCGCATCACGACGTCCGCGTCGTGCGCCAGCTCCTCCTTGAGGACCTTGATCGCAACCGTCTCGCCCGGCTCCCCGGCCACCGAGGCCTCGGCGCCCGCCGTCTCCCTCTGACGGGCACGCCAGACGGTGCCCGTGGCGCCGCGTCCCAGCGGCTCCTCAAGCAGGTACTTGCTGCCTACCGGCCGCACGTGCGCTCCCTGGTCGTGATCGATCCTTGCCGGGCCGGTGGGTCGCAGCGGCCCGTCGCCCCACTGTAGTGCCGCCGTACGGGCCGTACGGCGGGACGATCGGGCGGGGCTTGGGGGAAAGACGCGCATTGTGGACGGATGGTTGCGGGCGGACCGGGATCGGTGTCCACGTCAGGCCGAACAGCGAACGCCGATGATCGAAAACAGGCCGTTCCCTGTACCCGGTCAGGCGGTTTTCCGCCCGGGGATGATCAATCAAGATCACTGGGTGATGGTCGGCGGGCGTGTTGTCAGTGGCAGGTGCGAGGATGCACCCAGCACGGAAGCGGTGGGGGTACGGGGTCTCCGTCGCGCGCGTGCGGCGCGGGAGCACGATCCTCGCGCCTTGGGACTTGTACGTGCCGAGTGCCCGGGCGCGGCGGGGGAGGTCACGGGGCCCCCGCCGAACCGTCCGGGCGGAAGGGACCGCTGACGGCGATGCAGATCCGGCTGACCGTCCTCGGGCCGCGCAGCGGCCACCCCACGCGGGCCTGCGACGTCCTCGTCACGGCCCCCGCCGGGACGGCGCTCGCCACGGTCGCGAGCGGCCTCGCGGCCGCCGTGGCCGGGTCCGGCGCGGACATCGGCAGCAGCGGCAGCGGCAAGGGCGGTGCCGGCGCGTCCGGCGCCGGCGGCCCCGTCGTGCTGTACGCGGGCGGCGAGCGGCTGGATCCGCAGCGCGCGGCCGTCGGCGAGCCCCCGCTGATCGACGGCGCGGTGCTCTCCCTCGGCGCCCCCGGCCCCGCCCCGGCGCACGGCCTGCCGCACGGCGCGCCCCGGCTGCGGGTCGTCTCCGGGCCCGACGCCGGCGGGGTCCACCTGCTGCACGGCGGCCAGGGCGGCGCCATCCGCGTCGGCCGCTCCGCCGAGGCGGACGTGCCCCTCGACGACCCGGACGTCTCCCGGCTGCACTGCGCGGTGACGGTCGAGCCGGACGGCTCGGTGCTGGTCGCCGACCTCCGCTCGACCAACGGGACGGCCGTCGGCGGCGCCGAGGTCGGCGAGCGGCCGGTGCCGCTGCCGCCCGGCGCGCTGCTGCGCATCGGCGAGTCCGCGCTGCGCCTCCAGGCCGCACCCGCCGAGCCCGACCCGGCCCTGGTGTGCGCCCCCGACGGCGAGGGCCGGCTGCGCGTCTCCCAGCAGGACGCGGCCCCGGGAGGCGAGCGTCCCGGAGCGCCCACCGTCCCCGGCGCGCGGTCCGCCGCGCACGACCGGGACGCCCGCCGTCCCGCGGTGCCGCACCAGGCCTCCCCCGCCGTTCCCCCGGCCGCCCAGGGCGTCACGGCGCACGCCACCGGCCCGTACACCCCGTCCCCGTACGGCGACGCGTCCGCGTACCGCTCCCCTTCCCCGTACGACGCCCCCCGGCCGCAGGAGGAGCTGCCCGCCGGGTACGACAGCCCGGCGCGCCGCGGCACCCCGCTGCGCGGCACCCCGTACCCCGGCAGCCCGCAGGAGCGCTACGAGCCGTACGACCCGGACGCCGCCGGCTCGGATCAGACCCACGGAGGCGGGCAGGACCTCGCCCCTGCCGGGGACCACGACCCGCGCCGGGAAGAGGCGGCCGCCAAGGCCGCGCGCCGGGGCGGCATCGGGGCCTGGGCCCGCCGGCTGACCGGCGCCCGGCCCGCCGCCGAGCGCTCCGGGACCGGCCCCGCCCCCGCGCCGACCGTGTGGCAGGAGCAGCAGCGGCAGTCGCAGGCCGTGGCCTTCGGAGCGGCGGACCAGGCGTACGAGCCCATCGGCGAGCGGCTGAGCCCCGAGGCGGCCGACGAGCGGTGGCCCGACCCGGCGACGGTGCTCCTGACCGCGCTCGGCCCCGGGCCCCGGCTCTGGGAGCGCGGCCCCGACCACCCGGACGCGCTCACCGTCCGGCTCGGCACGGTAGCGCAGGACGGCGGCCGGTCCGCCGCGCCGGTGACGGTCGAGCTGCGCAAGGCGGGCGCCCTGGGGCTCGCCGGGCCGCGCGCCCGGCTCGGCGGCCTCGCCCGCGCCACCGTCGCGCAGCTCGCCGCCCTGCACTCCCCCGCCATCCTGGAGATCGTGCTGATCAGCACGGACCGGGCGCGCTCCCTGGAGGACCGGCTGGCCGACTGGTCCTGGCTCGGCTGGCTCCCGCAGGTGCGCCCGGCCCACGCCCAGGACTGCCGGCTGCTGCTCGCGTACGAGAAGGAGCAGGCGACGGCCCGTACGGCGGAGCTGGCGCGCCGCCTGGACGACGGACCGCTGGGCCCGCACTGGGCCGGTGCCGACCGCTCCGCCGTCGCCTCCGCCGCCGCGCGCTACAACGGCCCGTACACCCTCCTGATCGTGGACGGCGACCCCGGCTCTTCCGCGCTGCGCGAGACGACGGCCCGGCTCGCGGCGAGCGGCCCGGCGGCCGGCATCCATGTGCTGTGCCTGGCCGAGACGCCCGCCGCCACCCCGGCCTTCCCGCTGGCCTCGACGTACGAGGCCGCGCGTACGGCGTCGCCCGCGTTCGGCGAGTGCGGCGCGGTCGCCGTGCTGAGCGGTGACGTCGCCACAGCGCTGCGCGTCGTGCAGCCCGGCACGGGTCCGAACGGCACGGTCGCCGCGGTCGACGCGGTCTCCGGCGCCTGGGCCGAGCGGTTCGCGCGCGCCCTCGCGCCGCTGCGCGAGGCCGACACGGGCGCCGGCCTCGGCGGGCGCCCGGCACGCAGTGCGGCCGTACCGCTGCCGGACACCTCCCGGCTGCTGGACGAGCTGGGCCTGGCGCGGGCCACCCCGGCGTCGCTGCTGGTCCGCTGGGCCGCCGCCGCGGACCCCGGCCGGGCGGGCGCCGCCGCCGTGCTGGGCGCGGGCCCGCACGGTCCGCTCTGCGCCGACCCGGCGGCCGACGCCTGCCACCTGCTGGTGACCGGCGGCCCGGGCAGCGGCAAGACGGAGCTGCTGCGCTCGCTGGCCGCCTCGCTCGCCGCCGCCGACCGCCCGGACCTGCTCTCCCTGGTCCTGGTGGACGGCGCGGGCCCGGAGCGCGGCGAGGGCCTGCGGGCGTGCACGGAACTGCCGCACGTGACCACCCATCTGACGGCCTCCGACCCGGTGCGGATGCGGCAGTTCGCGCAGGCGCTCAGCTCCGAGCTGAAGCGGCGCGCCGAGACGCTGGCCGGCGCGGACTTCGCCGAGTGGCGGGCCGAGCACCTCCCGGCGCCGCGTACCCCGGCACCCCGGCGCCCGTCCGAGGGCCCGTCCGGCTCCTCCGCCGCCGAGCCGGACACCACCTCGACGGGCACCTTGCGGCTGCGGGCGCGCAGCGCTCCCGGGCCCGGCCCCGAGGGGCGGGCGCCGCAGGCAGAGCCGATGTCCCGGCTGTTCGTGCTGGTCGACGACTTCGACGCGTTGGTCTCCCCGGCCCTGGGCAGTACGGGCCGCCCGGCGGCCGGTTCGGTGGTGCGCGCGCTGGAGGCGGTGGCGCGGGACGGCGCGGCGCTCGGTGTGCATCTGATAGCGGCCACCGGCCACCCGGACCGTACGGCCGAGACGGCCACGGACCGCGCGGCCGGACTGCGCGTGGAGCTGGGCCCGGTGGCGGACGCGGCCGAGCCGGTGCCGCCGGGGCGCGGACGGCTGCACCGTACGGCGGACGCCTCCGTCACGCCGTTCCAGGCCGGCCGGGTGACCGGGCGGATACCCCGTACGTCCACGCTCCGCCCCACGGTCGTCCCGCTGGAATGGGAGCGGATGGGCGATCCGCCGGCCCGCCGCCCGCTGCGCGAGCTGGGCAACGGGCCGACCGACCTGGCCCTGCTGGCCAGCGCCTTGCAGCGGGCCGCCCAGTCCGCCGGCGCGCCCGCCGCCCCGCCGCTGCTCTGAGAACCGGTGCCCGGGCCCCGGTGACGGGTCGCGCGTGGCGCGATCGTGAGGTGTACGCGAGGGGTAACGGGCCGGTCACGAAAGGCCAGTTGGGGCGGGAGGCGGTATTGCGGGGCCGGTGATCCGGGCGTAGGACTGTGCCCGGCGGACCGTCGCACGGCGCGGACCGCCGCACGGCGCTCAGTGCACCGACGGGAGGGGCTTACGGGGATGGGCACTTCACGCACACGGCGCGCCGGCGCGCGCACCGCGACCACCGGCCGCACGGCGGGCAGCACGGCGGCCGCCCGCACCCGCACCACGGCAACGGCCCGCGCCGCCCTGGCACTTGCCGCAGCGGGCGCCCTGACGCTGACCGCCTGCAGCGGCAACGGCGGCAACGGCGGCGGGGACAAGGGCGAGGGCGGCGGCAAGGGCAGCGGCGGCGTCTCCGTCCAGCTCCCCCAGCTGACCGGCCAGAAGCTCCAGGTCGCGGCGGTGTGGACCGGCCCGGAGCGGGCGAGCTTCCTGAAGGTGCTGGAGGAGTTCGAGCGGCGCACCGGCGCGACCGTCGACTACATCCCCAGCGGCGACGACATGGCCGGCTTCATCGGCTCGAAGATCGCCGGCGGCGGGCAGCCGGACGTGGCGTTCCCGCCGCAGGTCGGCGTGTTGCGGGAGTTCGCCCGCAAGGGCTGGCTCAAGCCGCTGGGGCCCGAGGCCAAGGGGCAGCTGGCCAAGAACTTCTCGCCGGGCTGGCGGAAACTGGGCGCGTACGACGGCACCGAGTACGGCGTGTACTACAAGGCCAGCAACAAGTCGCTGATCTGGTACAACACCAAGGCGTTCGAGAACGCCGGGGTGGGCGAGCCGAAGACCTGGGCGGACTTCCTGAAGACCGCGCAGACCATCTCCGACTCCGGGGTGGAGCCGGTGTCGGTGGGCGGCGCGGACGGCTGGACGCTGACCGACTGGTTCGAGAACGTCTACCTCTCCCAGGCCGGCCCGGAGAAGTACGACCAGCTGGCCCAGCACAAGATCAAGTGGACCGATCCGTCCGTCAAGAACGCGCTGAGCGCACTCGGTCAGCTCTTCGGCAAGCCGGGCCTGCTGTCCGGCGGCGCCGGCGGCGCGCTGCAGACCCAGTTCCCCACGTCGGTCACCCAGACCTTCAGCGGCGACCAGCCGAAGGCCGCCATGGTCTCCTCCGCGGACTACGCCGCCACCAACATCGCGCAGACCAAGTCCAAGGTCGGCACGGACGCCAAGGTCTTCCCGTTCCCCGCGGTCGGCGCCAAGTCGCCGGTGGTGACCGGCGGTGACGCGGCGGTGGCCCTGAAGGACACCAAGGGCGCGCAGGCGCTGCTCACCTTCCTCGCCTCCACGGACGCCGCGAAGATCTGGGCGCAGGCCGGCGGCTTCGTCTCCCCCAACAAGGAGCTGGACCAGGCCGCGTACGTCAACGACACGATGCGCGAGATCGCCCAGGCGCTGATCAAGGCGGGCGACGACTTCCGCTTCGACATGTCCGACCAGGCGCCGGCGAGCTTCGGCGGCAAGCCGGGCCAGGGCGAGTGGAAGGACCTCCAGGACTTCCTGAAGAACCCCAAGGACATCGCGGGCACCCAGAAGAAGCTGGAGCAGGACGCCGCCAAGGCGTTCGGCAGCTGAGACCCGGAGCCTTCCGTACGGCGGTGGGCCGCGCCGGCCCGCCGCCGCGCAGCGCACCCACCGTGCGCACCGCCGCCGACCGCATCGACCGGGGGACACCACCATGAACGCTGCGACCGCGGGCGGGCCGGCCGGCCCGGTCCGTCCGCGCACCGGCACGCTGCGCCGGGTCAAGAGTGTGGCGGGCACCCGCCCCTGGGTCGCCGCCGTCTTCCTGCTGCCCGCCTTCGTCCTGCTCGGGGCGCTGGTCGTCTACCCCATCGGCTTCTCGGTCTACCGGAGCCTGTTCGACGCGTCCGGTGACGGGTTCGTGGGCCTGGGCAACTACGGCGAGCTCTTCACCGACGAGCGCATCCGCATCGCGCTGAAGAACAACGTCATCTGGGTCGTGGTGGCCCCGACCGTGGCCACCGCCCTCGGCCTGATCTTCGCGGTGCTGACCGAACGGGTCCGCTGGGGCACCGCCTTCAAGCTGGTCGTCTTCATGCCGATGGCGATCTCGATGCTGGCCGCGGGCATCATCTTCCGGCTGGTGTACGACCAGGACCCGGAGCGCGGCGTCGCCAACGCCGTGTGGGTGGGCGTCCATGACACCTTCGCGGAGCCCGCGCCGTACCCGGGCGCCAAGCCGCGGCCCAGCGCCGGACTGACGGCGTCCGGCGGCGCGTACACCACCGCGAAGCCGGCGCGGGCGGGCGACCCGGCGAACCTGCCCCTGGTGGCCGTACAGCCCGGCGACCTGGGCGGCGCCCGCCCGGCGACCGCCGCGCGCCCGGAGCCGGGCAAGGTCACCGGCACCGTCTGGCTGGACTTCACCCGCGGTGGCGGCGGCACTCCGAACATCGTCGACCGCTCCGAGAAGGGCCTGCCCGGCCTGACGGTCGAGGCGGTCAGGAACGGCCGGACCGTGGCGAGCACCACCACCGGCCCTGACGGGCGGTTCACGCTGCCCGCCGCGGCGGACGGCGCCCTGCTGCGGCTGCCGGCGGCGAACTTCGCCGAGGCGTACAACGGCGTGAACTGGCTCGGCCCGGCCCTGGTCACCCCGGCCATCATCGGCGCGTACGTGTGGATGTGGGCCGGGTTCGCGATGGTGCTGATCGCGGCGGGCCTGGCCGGGATGCCGCGCGAACTGCTGGAGGCGGCGCGGGTGGACGGCGCCAACGAGTGGCAGGTCTTCCGCCGGGTGACGGTGCCGCTGCTGGCGCCCGTCCTGATCGTCGTGCTGGTCACGCTCATGATCAACGTGCTGAAGATCTTCGACTTGGTCTACATCATCGCGCCGGGCTCCAGTCTCAAGGACGCCAACGTGCTCGCGCTCCAGCTCTTCCAGTCGTCCTTCGGCACGGATGTGGACCAGGGCATCGGCAGCGCCATCGCGGTGTTCCTGCTGCTGCTCGTACTGCCGGTGATGTACGTCAATCTCCGGCGCCTACGGAAGGAGCGCGGGCGATGACGACCGCCGACGGTGCCGTACGGGCCAAGCAGTCCCTGCCCGCCCGGATCGCGGCCCGCACGGGCGGCGGCGTCCTGCGGGTCGTACTGATCCTGACCGGGCTGTTCTGGCTGATGCCGACGATCGGCCTGCTGGTGTCCTCGCTGCGCTCGCCGCAGGACATCGCCGAGTCCGGCTGGTGGCAGGTCTTCGCCGAGCCGGCGGAGCTGACCTGGTCCAGTTACGGCCATCTCCTGGAGAACGACAAGGTGATGGACTCACTGCTGACCACCGCGCTGATCACGGTGCCGGCGACGGTGCTGGTGGTGATCATCGGGGCGCTGGCCGGGTACGCGTTCGCCTGGATGGACTTCCCCGGCCGCGACGCGTGGTTCATGGTCGTCGTCGGCCTGCTGGTGGTCCCCGTGCAGGTCGCGCTCATCCCGGTGGCCAAGCTGTTCGGCGCGGTCGGACTGTTCGAGACGACGCCCGGCGTGATCCTCTTCCACACCGCTTTCGGCCTGCCCTTCGCGGTGTTCCTGCTGCGCAACTTCTTCGCCGAGATCCCGCGCGAACTGCTGGAGGCGGCCCGGCTGGACGGCGCCAACGAGATACGCCTGTTCACCCGGGTGGTACTGCCGCTGGGCGGGCCCGCCATCGCCTCACTGGGCATCTTCCAGTTCCTGTGGGTGTGGAACGACCTGCTGGTCGCGCTGATCTTCGCGGACAGCGGCAACCCGCCGATCACGGTCGCGCTCCAGCAGGAGGTGCGGCAGTTCGGCAACAACATCGACGTGCTGGCGCCCGGCGCGTTCCTGTCGATGGTGGTCCCGCTGGCCGTCTTCTTCGCCTTCCAGCGGCAGTTCGTCTCCGGCGTGATGGCGGGCGCGGTGAAGTGAGCACCGCGGCGCCCGACGGGTGCGCAGGGGGTACGGGAACGGGCGCGGTGACGTAAGGGAACGCTGTGCCGTACGCCACTTTCCGTTCACGTCGCTGCCCCACGATGACGGGCACGACGCAGGCCGCCGCACGGGCCCTCCGCTGCCCGCGACCGGGCCCCGCCCCCTCGACCGTCTGGAGACGGACCGCACATGACTGCCCGCACCGCAGACCTCAGTGACGGACAACTCCCGCGCCCCGGGCGGCTGTCCGACGTCAAGGGCTGGTTCTTCACCGCCGACCAGCTGCTCTTCGACTGGTTCCTGGCCCGCCAGCAGGAGCGGGCCGAGCCGGGCGACCTCCTCGAACTCGGCGCGTACCTGGGCAAGAGCGCCATCTTCATGGGCGCCCGGCTGCGCCCCGGGGACCGCTTCACGGTCTGCGACCTGTTCGACTCGCCCGCCGAGGACGCCTCCAACTCCCAGGAGATGGCCAAGTCCTACGCCACGCTGACCCGCCGCGCCTTCGAGGCGAACTACCTCTCCTTCCACGACGAGCTGCCCGAGATCGTGCAGGGCCTCAGCTCCAGCGTCGCGCACCACGTCGAGCCGGGCAGCTGCCGCTTCGCGCACATCGACGCCTCGCACCTGTACGAGCACGTGCACGGCGACATCGTCACGGTGCGCGACCTGCTCACGCCCCAGGGCATCGTCGTCCTCGACGACTTCCGCGCCGAGCACTGCCCCGGGGTGGCCGCCGCCACCTGGCAGGCGGTCACCGGCCAGGCACTGCGCCCGGTCTGCATCACGCCGACCAAGTTCTACGGCACGTGGGGCGACCCCGCGCCCGTACAGGCCGCGCTGCTGGCCTGGCTGACCGGCCGCGAGGGCATGTGGCACGAGGTGCAGGAGGTCAACGGGGCACCGCTGATACGGCTGAGCGCCAAGGGTGCCGAGGAGCCCGCGCACCCGGTCTCCCGGCACCGTACGGAAGCAGCGCGGAACGGCACCCCGGCTGCCACCGCTGCCACGGCCTCCGCCTCCTCCGGGCCGCAGGCTCCCGCCCGCGCCGCCGCGTCCCGTCCGGCGGCCGCCCGCCCGCGCCGCAGCCCGGCGCGCCGCCTCGCGGTGAACGTCCTGCCGCCGTTCATCACCAAGGCCGTCGTCGCCGCCCGCCGCCGCTCGGCGGGCCGCTGAGGGCCGCCGGCCCGCCTGTCACCCGACGACCGCGCCGGGGCCCGTGAGGGTGCGCGTGGCGCCCTCCTGCCGGGCCACGGCCCGTTCGGCGGCCCGGGGTGAGGGCGCGGTGCGGCGTTCCGCGGACGGCAGCAGGGGCAGCAGGTCGTCCTCGCCGAGGAGGACCCGGCGCACCACCCGCTCCGCGGCCACCCCGTCGTCGTACTGGCAGAAACGGTCCCGGAAGGCGGCCCGCAGCGACGCCGCCGCCGGACCGTCCCAGCGCCCCGAGTGGAAGGCCCCGGCGATGGCCGCCTCGTCCAGCGCGAGGACGCCCGGGGTGTCGCCGGGCCGCCCGGACAGCAGGTCGACGTAGACGCCGCGGGTGAGCCGGAAGGCGTCCCAGCCGGCGGTGTGCACGACGATCGGCCGGTCCAGGTTCGCGAAGTCGAACAGCACGGAGGAGAAGTCGCACAGCAGCGCGTCGGCGGCCAGGCACAGGTCCTCGATGTGCGGGTGTCCGGAGACGTCCAGGACCGTGCCGTCCTCCTGGAGGGCGGCCGTCCGCGGGTCCGGCGCACTCGGGTGCGGACGGTCGCCGTGCGGGCGGTCGCTGTACGGCTGGCCGCCGTACGGGTGGGCGCGGACCAGGAGCTGGAAGCGCGGGCCGAGCGCGGCGGCCAGGCGGGCCACGTCCAGCGGCGGGGCGGCGCCGGCCGGGAGGCCGCGGTGGGCGGGCGCGTACAGGACGGCGGTCGCGCCGGGCCGGACGCCGAGCGCGGCCCGCACCGCGCGCACGTCGGCCGCGGTGGCGGTGGCGTACCGGTCGTTGCGGGGGAAGCCGGTGGCCAGCGTCTCGTACGAGCTGGGGTAGGCGCGCTCCCAGATCTCGCTGGAGTGCTGGTTGGCGGAGAGGCAGTAGTCCCACTGGTCGGCGTGTTCCAGGGCCCGGCCGGAGCCCGGCCCTGCCGGGGCGCCCGGGTGGCGGCGCATGTCCAGGCCCGTGGCCTCCAGCGGGGTGCCCTGGTGGGTCTGGAGGCAGATCTGCCCCGGCCGCCCGGCCGCGCCGGGGAAGTCGCCGTCGGTGACCAGGTAGGTGGCGCGGGCCAGCAGCTCCCAGTAGCGGCGGGAGCCGACGGTGACATGGTCGGCACCCGCCGGGACGGCGTCCACCGCGTCCTCGTGGACGGCCCAGACGCCGTGCAGCTGGGATGCGATCTCGCGGGCCTTGCGGTGGACGGCGTACGGGTTGCCGGTCACCGCGCGGTTGCCTCGGGTGCCGTAGAGCACCAGGTCGGCGTCGAGCGGGGCGTGCAGCCGCAGGCCGTAGTAGCGCCGGAAGGCCGTGCGGGCGGCGGCCTCGCCGCGGTCGCGCAGCTCCCTGGCCACCTCGCGCCGCAGCACCTGGGCGCCGTGCAGCGACCGGTACGCGCGGTACGAGCGCAGCGCGGCCGGCAGCGGCGCGCCGTCCGGGCGGTGCCGGCGGATGCAGCGGCTGGCGGCGCGGAAGAAGGCGGCGCGGTCGGCGGGCACGATGCGGTCGGGGTCGTCGAGGATCGCCAGCAGCCGGCCGGTCATCCGGGCGTGCAGGACGGTCAGCAGCGGCAGCCGGCCGTCTTGTGCCGCGACCGCCTCCCCGGTGCCGCCCCCGTCGCCCGGCAGCAGCCCGTCGAGCCGTTCGAACAGCTCCTCGTAGCGCTCGACGGCGACGAAGTGGTGGTGTCCGGGCGTGGTGACGGCGCTGCCCCGCCGCCGCTCGCGCCAGGTGACGCAGACCCGGTCCAGCGCCGCGACGCGCCCGGCGGTCAGCAGGCTCTCGTACGCGTACGGGACGTCCTCGTACGGGCCGTCGGCGAAGGCGAGCCCCCGGCCGGTCCAGTGCTCGCGGCGCACCGCGCGGTTCCACGCGGCGGGCTCGACGCCGAGTACGTCGGGGCGCTGGGCCGCGTCGAAGACCGCGTCGCCCGCCGCCGCCAGGAGGGCGCCGTCACCGCTGGGCCGCCGCCGCTCCCAGACGTCCATCCGTTCGTGGTCCCACAGCAGGACGTCGGGCTCCCCGCACGCCCGCAGGCGCGCGTCGACAGCGGCCAGCGCGCCGGGGGCCAGTGTGTCGTCGCCGTCGAGGAAGAGCAGGTAGTCGCCGCCGGCCAGCGCGGCACCGGCGTTGCGGGACGGGCCGGCGCCGCTCGGGCGGCGCAGGTGCAGGGCGGTCAGGCGCGGGTCGCGGCGCGCGTACTCGTCGATGATCGTGCCGGTGGCGTCCGCCGAGCAGTCGTCGACGGCGATCAGCTCCACGTCCCGGTGGGACTGCTCCAGTACGGAGTCCAGGCAGGCGCGCAGGAAACCCTGGACGCTGCGGGCGGGAACGATGACGCTGAACCGGGGCATGGCCATCCCAAGGTCGGGGCGCGCGGCGCGCGTACACGAATGGACGCAGAGCGTAACCACCCCGCTACGGGCTGTCGATCGCGCCTGTCACCCGTTCGGCCCACGGCCGGTGCCCCGCCACCGCCCGGGCGGGGCCGGTCCGCGCGCCGCGGAAGGCGGGCAGCCGGGGGCCCGCGCCCGGCCTCGGGGCGCGAGACGGCAAGATGGCCCGGAGCAGGGGCGCGCACGCAACCGTGTGCCGGCTTGCGGCCACTGTGCACAAGGGCGCGAGCCACGGGGGCCTCCGGCGCCGACCACACCGACACGAAATGTAGATGTAGTGACTGTGAATGAAGCCCCAGAGCCGCGGCCGGGGCCTGCCATCACACCGTCCGCGCAGGTCAGCATCGTCGTCATCGCCTACAACGACGCCACGCTGGTCGGCGAGGCGGTGCGCTCCGCCCTGGCGCAGGGGGACGCGATCGCCGAGGTGATCGCGGTCGACGACGCCTCGACCGACCGCACGGGCCAGGTTCTGGACGGCCTCGCGCGTGAGCACGGGCGGCTGCGGGTGATCCACCGCGAGGACAACAGCGGCGGCTGCGGCACGCCCCGCAACGACGGACTGCGGGCCGCCACGGGCCGTTTCGTGATGTTCCTGGACAGCGACGACGTACTGCCCGAGGGCGCCGTCGACGCCCTCCTGGAGGCGGCGCTGCGCCACGACACCCCGGTGACGGCGGGCCTGTGCGTGCGCCGCGAGCTGCCGGGGCCGCGCGAGGTGCCCTGGCAGCCGGACCTCTACCGCGCGCCCGCGCTGCACGATCCCGTCACCGCCCACCCCGAGCTGGTCGGCGACACCCTGTGCGTCAACAAGCTCTACGACCGGGCCTTCCTGCTCGACCACGGCATCCTCTTCCCCGACGGCCGCTTCACCTACGAGGACTTCGTCTTCACCTCCCGGGTGCTGGCCGCCGCCCCGCGCCTCGCGGTCGTCCCCGACGAGGTCTACGTCTGGCACGTGCGGCGCAGCGCCGAGAAGCAGTCGATCTCGCTGGACCGCAAGGACGTCGCCAACTGGGAGTCCCGCATCGAGGCGCACCGCACCAGCGTGCGGATCCTCGCCGACGCCGGGCACAAGGGCCTCGCGCACGCCGCGCGCACCAAGTTCCTCGACCACGACCTGCGGATGTACGTCCGGGAGCTGCACACCCGCGGCACGGACTACCGGCAGCAGTGGTGGCGGCTGACCCGCGACTACCTGGCCGGCTTCGAGGAGAGCGAACTGCTCGCCGCCACCGCCCCGGCCCGCTGGCTCGCCCGGGTGCTGCTCGCCTCCGAGGCGCCGCTGGTCTGCGACCGGCTCACCCAGCTCGCCGCCCGCCCCGGACGGCTGCTGCCGCCGTACGAGCGCGACGGCGGGCGGCCCGTGTGGTCGCGCGACCTGCCCGAGGTCGAACTGGACGGCCTGGACGCGCTGCACGCCGACGACCTGCCGGTGACCGTCGACGCCGAGCCCGTCCTCGGCACCCGCTCCGTGCTGCGGCTGCGCCTGCACGACCTGTACGGGCGGGTGGCTGCCGCGAAGCCGGCCGGCATCGACGTGGAGCTGCGCCGCCGGGCGGACGGCCACCGCGGGCCCGTGCACACCGCCACGCTCACCCCGGACCCGTCAGGGGAGAGCTGGACAGCCGAGACGACCCTCGACCTCGGCGCCCTGATCCCCCGTGGCGGCCACGGTTCCGGGGCCCCCGTCCCGTGGGACCTGACCGCTCAGGTGCGCTGCGCCGACGGCTCGGTCCTGCACGCAGCGCTGCGGGCGACCGGCCCCGGACTGCGACGCCACGCACTGCCCAGCGCCCGGCACGGCCTGCTGCTGGCCCAGCCGTACGCGACCACCGGCGGCGCGCTGGCGCTGCGGGTGGCGTCCGGTATGCGTACCGCGTGGCAGATCGCGGCCCGCAAGCTGCGCCGCGGCGGCGGGCGCGCTCGTTAGTCACGTCACAGCGGCCCGGCCGGCGGCGGCCGGGCCCGGCACGGCGGAGGCCGCGCGACGGCCCCGGTCAGCGCGCCGGACACGGCCGTACGGCCCCCCGGGCGCTGCCCGCCGGCGTCCGCACCTGCACCACCCGACGAGCAACGACCACTTTAGGATGGCGAGATGTCTTACTTGATCACGGGCGGCGCCGGCTACATCGGCGCCCACGTCGTACGGGCCATGACACAGGCGGGCGAGCGGGTCGTGGTGCTCGACGACCTCTCCACGGGCGTGGCCGCCCGGGTCCCCGAGGGCGTGCCGATGGTGGTCGGCTCCACCCTGGACCGCGAGCTGCTGGACCGGACCATCTCCGAGCACGGCATCACCGGTGTCGTGCACCTCGCCGCGAAGAAGCAGGTCGGCGAGTCCGTCGAGATGCCGCTGCACTACTACCGCGAGAACGTGCACGGCCTCCAGACGCTGCTGGAGGCCATGGCGGCGGGCGGCGTCGGCCAGTTCGTCTTCTCCTCCTCCGCCGCCGTCTACGGCATGCCGGACGTGGACCTGGTCACCGAGGACACTCCCTGCGCGCCGATCAACCCGTACGGCGAGACCAAGCTCGTCGGCGAGTGGATGGCGCGCGCGGCGGGCAAGGCGCACGGCATCAACACCGCCTGCCTGCGCTACTTCAACGTGGCCGGCACCGCCACCCCCGAGCTGGCCGACATGGGCGTCTTCAACATCGTCCCGATGGTCTTCGAGAAGCTCACCGACGGCGAGTCGCCGCGGATCTTCGGTGATGACTACCCGACCCCGGACGGCACCTGCATCCGCGACTACATCCACGTCGCGGACCTCGCGGACGCCCACCTGGCCGCCGCCCGCAAGCTGGCCGAGCCCGGCCCGGTGCGCGACCTGACGCTGAACATCGGCCGCGGTGAGGGCGTCTCCGTCAAGGAGATGGTCGACCTGATCACCGAGATCACCGGCCACACCGACGCCGTCGCCGAGGTCACCCCGCGCCGCCCCGGCGACCCGGCCCGGGTCGTCGCCGCCGCCGACCGCATCGCCGGTCAGCTGGGCTGGAAGGCCCGCCACGACGTACGCGACATGATCACCTCTGCCTGGGAGGGCTGGCAGCACCACCGCGCCGGCGCCTGATCCGAGCACTCTCGCGTCCGCCCCCGGCCGTGCCGGGGGCGGACGGCTTTTCAGGCCCGGCCGTCCTCGGAGGGCCCGTCGGCCTCCGCCGGCTCCTCTGCCTCCGCCGGCTCGTCGCCCTCCTCAGGCGTGCGGCCCTCCGCCGGCCGTCCGGGCCGCAGTTCGTAGCAGGCGTCCGGAATGCCGCGCTCCGGGTCGCGGAAGTACGGGTACGCGGCGTACTCCCGGCCGTCCGCACCGGTCACCGGCGGCCCCGGCTCCCGCTCCGTGTCCGCCCGTACGATCTCGCTCAGCTCCCCCACCATCCCCTCGCGCAGGCAGTGCGCGCGCAGCCGCAGCCGCGGCGGGAGGGCGGCCAGCACCCGGTCGGTGAGGTAGGCCTCGACCAGCGGGCGGGCGGCCTTGGCCATGGCGCGGCGGCCCGCGGCGTCACGGGCGAGGTACGGCGCGGCGAACTGGGCGAGGATCTCGCCGTGGAAGTGCCGGACCATGAGCGTGTCACGCTCCGGGCCCGGCGGCACCAGCTCCGCGACCTGGGCGAGCACGGTGGCGATGTACCCCAGGTGCTCGGGCCAGTCGAGGTCCTGGCGGCTGGCGTTGCTGTCGTCGTCGCGGCCCTGGAGGTAGTAGCAGTCGTAGTCGCCGAGGACGGAGACGGTGTCCGCGCCGAGCAGGGCGCGGATGCCGAAGGGCAGGTCCTCGGCGAGCAGCCGGCCCTCGACGAAGCGCAGGCCGCGCTCCTGGACGTAGGAGCGGCGGAAGAGTTTGTAGGCGGCCAGCGTCCAGTAGACGGGCGAGTCGTAGGGCGTGACGCGGGGGCTGGTGGTGTGCAGGTCGACGGGGGCCGGGCGCCCGCCGACGCCGGCTATCCGCCCGTACACGATGTCCGAGCCGTACGTGTCGGCCATCGCGGTCAGCCGCTCCAGGGCCTCGGTGCCGAGGTGGTCGTCGGAGTCGAGGAAGAAGAGGTACCGGCCGCGGGCGTGGTCCATGCCGACGTTGCGTGGCCGACCGGCGCCGCCCGACGGCGGCTGGTGGAGCACCGTCAGGTTCGGGTGCGTACGGGCCTGTTCGTCCAGCCAGGTGCCGCTGCCGTCGTCGGAGCCGTCGTCCACGGCGATCAGCTCGACGGCGTCCGGGCCGAGGCTCTGCGCGAAGACCGAGCCCAGGCACGGTCCGAGGTAGCGCAGGGTGTTGTGCACCGGCACGACGACCGACACGACCGGGTCCGGACCCCGGCCGCCGGGGGCGGGCGGACGGTCTGCTGCCACGAGGTGCCCCTTCCGTCGTCCGGTACGGTCCGGCCCCGCGGCGCGCGGGGCCGGACCACAGATCTCAACGCTCCAGCAGGGCGAAAAGATCCTCCCAGCGCTGGGTGATCCGGTCGGTCGAGTAGCGCTGGACGTTCTCCCGCGCCGCCGTGCCGAGCCGGTCGCGCAGCTCCTTGTCGGAGATCAGCGCGTCGATGTGCCGGGCCAGTTCGGTGGTGTTGCCGACCACGGCCAGCAGGCCGTCCTCACCGTCCCGCACGATCTCGTGGACGCCGGGCGCACAGTCGAACGCCGCGCACGGCACGCCGCTGGCCATCGCCTCCATGAGGGAGAGCGGGAAGCCCTCGGCGCGGGAGGCCTGGGCGAAGACGGACGCGCCGCGCAGCGCGCCGGCCACGTCGTCGGTACGGCCCATGAACTCCACGGAGCCGTCCAGCCCGAGCGTGGCGGCCTGCTTCTTCAGCAGGTCCTCGTCGTCACCGGAGCCGTAGATGCGCAGGGTCCAGTCCGGGTGGTCCGGCGCGACCATGGCCCAGGTGTCGAGGAGCAGGTCGACGCCCTTCTCGTCGGAGAGCCGGCCGATGCTGGCGACGACCTTCGCGGTGCGGTCGGAGGGCACCTCGGGCGTCACCGGCAGCGGGTTGGGCATGAAGTCCGCATTGTCCATGCCCTGGCGGATCCACAGGTCGGCGTCCTCGCGGGTGAGGGCGAGCAGCCGGTCCACGCCCTTGTAGTACTTCTTGACCCGCCCGAAGCGCGAGGACTTGCGGCAGGCGTCGAAGGACTCGTGGGTCATGCCGACGACCGGCAGACCCGCGGTGTCGGCGAGCGCCACCCACTCCATGGCCCACACCTGCGTCACGATGACCACGCCGTCCGGCCGGGCGCCGCGGAACAGTGCGCTGAGCTTGTCCGCCTGCTCCTGCATTCCGGCCCGGCGGGCGGCGCGCCGCCGCTGCTCGGCGATGTTCAGGCGGCCCTTGATGCCGCGGGCGGCCGGCACGGCCTTGGGCGGGTGCACGTCGTACAGGGTCGTCGTCGCGTACGGCAGGTCGTCGCCGAGGCCGGCGCGCAGCTCCTCGGGGGCCGGTACGACGCCGACGACGTGCACCCGGTGGCCGCTCTCGGTGAAGAGCCGGGCCATCTGGTGGGACCAGGTGGTCACACCGCCCATCTCGTCGACGTTGTTGTTGACGATGAAGATGTCACGCCCGGTCATGGGCTTCCCCCTTCACGGAAGAACCGCTGTGCGCGGCGCCGGTGATGACGGTGGGGCCGGGCAGCGCGTCGCCGGGTGCCGGGCCGCTGTCCACGGTATGGCCGGCGCCGCCGAAGAACCGGTCGACGATCCGGCGGGCCGCGTCGCCCTGGTCGTACTCGCCGAACTCGGCGGTGAAGCGGCGCCGCGCCGCGCGCTGCCCGTCATCCGCCGCCTTCAGGTTCTCGATCGCCTCGAAGAGTTCCTCGGCGGTGCCCAGGACCGGCCCCGGCGCCTTCTCCTTGAGGTCGAAGTAGGTGCCGCGCGCCTCGTTGGCGTACTCCTCGTAGTCGTACGCGAAGAACAGCATCGGCCGGTCGAGCAGGGCGTAGTCGAACATCACCGAGGAATAGTCCGTGATCATGCCGTCGGCGAGCTGGAGCAGCGGGGTGATGTCGTGGTGCCCGGTGACGTCGATGACCTTGCCGCGTACGGACGGCGGCAGCACCACGTTGTTCAGGTAGTGCGAACGCATCAGCAGCACGAAGCGGTCACCGAAGCGCTCGGCGAACTCGTCCACGTCGAAGGGGAGTTCGAAGCCGCGCACCGAACCGTTGGGATTGGCGCGGAAGGTCGGCGCGTACAGCAGCACCGTCTTGTCGGCGGGGATGCCCAGTTCCTCGGCGAGCGGGCCGCGCTCGCGCACACCGCTCGCCTCCTCGGCGCGGCGGGTGGCGACCAGCGCGTCGTTGCGCGGGTAGCCGCTGCGCAGCAGCACCTCGTCGCGCAGCCGGAAGGCGTTGGCCAGGGTCCGTACGTCATGCTCGGAGCGGACCAGGAAGTGGTCGAAGCGGTCCAGGACCTTCTGGAAGTCCTCCTTGGCGGCCCGCGTCTTGAGCTTCATGCGCGGCTCGTCGAAGCCCATGCGCTTGAGGGCGGAGCCGTGCCAGGTCTGGATGTAGGTGGTCTCCGGGCGCTTGACCAGGCGCAGCGGGAAGCCCTGGTTGTCGATCCAGAACTCGGCCTGGGCGAGGGCACGCAGGTACTGCCAGCTCCAGCGCTTGACGAGGGTGGCGTCCTTGGGGAAACCCTCCGGCTTGCGGCCGTCGTAGGCCCACACGGCCTCGAAGTCGACGCCCTGGCGGCGCATCTCCTCGTAGATGGCGCGGGGGCTGTCGCTGTACTGCTTGCCGAGGTGGCTCTCGAAGACGACCAGGCCCTTGCGGACGGGCAGCTTGCTGAACACCTCGTGGTAGACGCGCAGTTTGGTCTCGCCGGAGTTCAGATCGCGCTGGGCCTTGCGGGCCTTGCGCACACCGGTCTTGGCGAGGTCGGCGGCGGGGCTGCGCAGCGCCTGCCGCAGCACCTCGTTGGTGCGCCGGGCCGCCTTGCCCCGGGCGTCCAGGACGAAGGTGAGGTGGCCGCGCTTGGAGGTGGCGGGCTCGACGCGGTCGAAGACCAGCCGGGTGAGCCGGGGGCGGACCCGCAGCGCGTGGGCGCTGTCCAGGTCGACGCCGCCGACGGTCAGGCGGGTGCGGGTGGTGACGCCGTCCGCGTCCAGGATCAGCCGGACGTCCCAGACGGCGTCGATCACGCCGAGCGGGCGCAGCCGGCGGGCGAGGTCCAGTTCGGCGTCCCAGTGCAGGCCGTCCGCGGCGATGCGCAGCGAGGTCAGCGGGAAGGAGAACGTCTGCAGGCTCTTGCGGCGGGCCCTGAGCTCGAGCCGGCCGCGCAGCGGGGTGCCGGGGGCGATCTTGCCGAGCGGGTTGACGACCGTGCCGACCAGCCGGACCGTGCCGCGCCCGTCGTCCTCGTAGGCGGTGAGCTGGTTGCGCAGGAACAGCTTGCCGACCGAGCGGGTGTGGTAGCCGGCGTCGGTGACGTCCAGGACGCGGCGGCCCTCGGGGTCGTCGAGGTGTTCGGCGCACCAGTAGATACGGCCGTCGCGTTCGGCCAGCGGTGCGGAGAGTTTGTCGCGGTTGATGAGGGTGTCCACCGCGGGCATCAAATTCCGCCAGTCCTCCTTGGCCAGGAGGTAGGCGCAGATCGCCTGAATGCGCTGGACCCGCTCGTACGCCTCGGGGGCGATACCGGCGAGATAGCCGTTGGCCATCCGGGCGAACTCGCGGCGGTACTCCTCGTCCAGCAGCGGAAGATCACGCAGATGCAGCACGAGGTCGTGCTTGAGGAACTTGACGTCCTTGTGGAATTTGAGGTCGTCCAGGCCCTCGCGCTCCAGCAGCTCGTCCACCCGGCGGTGGATCTCCATGCGGTGCGCGAAGTTGGCGATCTCGTGGCGCCGGTTGCTGATCGACTTCGTGGCGGCCTTCTCGAAGACGTTCCAGAAGTAGACGTGGTTGGGGATCAGCGTGATCCGCTTGGCCGCCACGTACGCCTGGGCCGAGAAGAGCAGGTCCTCGTAGTGGATGCCGACGGGAAAGACGAGCCCGGCCTCCAGGAGGAATTCACGCCGATAGCACTTGTTGGTCGACAGCGTGTCGAAGACCAGCAGGTCGGGCAATTCGGAAACGGATTCGATGGTCCGGGTCCGGGAGTACAGCCACGGATACCACTCGGTCTGCTTCTTGTGACGGGAATCGACGTTGACCCGGACGCACATACCGGAGACCAGGTCGGCGCCGGTGCGCTCGGCCGCCTCCAGCATGTTGCGGCAGGCGTTCGACTCCAGGACGTCGTCGCTGTCCAGGAACATCACGTACGCGCCGGTGGCGTGCTGGACGCCGTGGTTGCGGGGCGCTCCGCAGCCGCCGCTGTTCTCCGGCAGCTGCAGCGCCCGCACCCGGTCCGGGTGGGCGGCGGCGAGCTGCTGGGCCACCTCGAAGGATCTGTCCGTGCTGCAGTCGTCGACGATCAGAACTTCGACTCCGTGGAGCGTCTGGTCCAGGACGGACCGGACGGCCGTCGGCAGCCGGTCGGCGTCGTTATAGACGATCACGACTACGGAGACGTCAGGCACGGGCACCCCAATCCTCTTTTCATAGCGCTGCGGGATCCCAAAGCTACCTTGGCCAGCGACCGGCCCGGCACGCCGTCGACCGGCGTACGAGCGCACGTTCGTCGCCGCACCTTGCTCTTGTCAAACCGCATTATTGCGGACATTTGGCTTACCGTAGGACTCTCGACCCGGGGACGATCACCCGCATCGAGAACCGGGTCCCGACATGCCGTACATGAAAAGCGGATCACCCAAAAGCGGCATCTACTCGCTCAAGACGCAGCTGAGCAGGGAAGCGCGGCGCCCCGTGAATGTGACGATCAAAATGCTGACCGCGCCGGCGGAACGCCTGGCGACGCCACGGTTCGCGCCGTATTTCGCGGCATTGCTGGCCATGGGCGCCTATTGCCTCGGTATGACGATGCTCGGCAGCTATCCGTTCGGTACCCGCTCACGTGCCGTGAATGACCTCGGAAATCAGTTCGTACCGTTCCACGCCCATCTGTGGGACCTGCTGCACGGCAGCGCCACCGGCGACCTGGCCCTCAACTGGAACAGCGGTTACGGCGTGCCCTTTCTCGCCGACTTCCTCACCTATCTGATGAATCCGTTCTCCTGGCTTGTCGGCCTGTTCCCCCGCGACCTGGTCGAGCTGCCGGTGTTCCTCGTCACGCTGGGCTGCATCGGCCTGGGCGCCGCGCTGATGACCGTCTTCCTCGGACGGGTGCACCCCGGCTCGCCCTGGCTGCGCGCGCTGCTCGCGGTGGGCTACGGCACCTGCGCCTGGGTGGTGAGCGACGGCACCGCCGACCCCATGTGGATGTGGGGCCTGGTCTCGCTGCCGCTGACCGGCATCGCCGCCGACTGGTGCCTGCGCCGGCGCCGCTGGGTGGCCGGCACCCTGCTCGTCGGCGCGTCCTGGGCCGGGAACTTCTACACGGCGGCGATGGCCACCCTCGCCACGGCCCTGGTGTTCGCCGTACGCCTGCTGCTCGCCACGGACCTTTCCGTACGGCACCGGCTGCGCGCGGCGGCCCGCGCCGCCGCCATGGCGCTGACCGGCATCCTGCTGGCATCCCCCGTGATCATCGTCACCCTCAAGGCCAGCAAGGCGTCCCGGCCCGCCCCGGAGGCGGTCTACCGGGGCCGGCCGCCGACGCTGGACTTCCTCGCGGAACTGCTGCCCGGCGGGCGCGGCTCGGTGCCCTCGCCGCACCTGTTCATCGGGATGCTGGGCCTGCTGCTGGTGGCGGCCTTCCCGTTCGTCCGCGCCGTTCCGGTCCGTGCCCGCGTCGCCTGGTACGGGCTGGCCGCCTGCGTCGCCGTCTCCTTCGTGTGGAAGCCGACACTGCTGGTCTGGCACGGCCTGGCGGTCCCCAACGGCAGCCCGTACCGCGCCTCCTTCGTACTCAGCGCGCTTCTGGTGATCATCGCCTGGCTGGCGGCGGCGCGCCGGCCGCGCCCGCGCGAGCTGGCGGCCGGCGGCGTGCTGGTCGCCGTGCTCGCCGCACTGTGCCACGGCCGCAGCGCGGTCGGCCCGGCCACCTGGATCCTGGTGCTGGGCTGCGGCACGGTGGTGCTCGCGGCGCTGGTCGCGCCGGCCCGGCACCCCGCGCGCCGGGCCGTACGTGTCGCCGTCGCCGCCGCGCTGACCTGCGCGGTCTTCCTCGGCTCGGCCTACGCGGCGTTCTCCGTGACGGCCGTCAGGGACCAGCTCGAATGGTGGCGGCCGAAGATCACGCTCAATGACCGGGCCCTCGCCGTCCACCGCGAGATCAAGAGGCGCGCGGACTGGCCACGCTCGCGCACCGACCCCGGCCCGCACGAGTTCGCCAACAACGACCCCCTGCTGCTGGGCGGCGAGGGCGGCTCGTACTACAGCAGCTATGTACCGGAACGGACCGCCCGCGCACTGCGCGAGATGGGCGGCGGCTGGTTCATCCACGGACGCCACACGCGCAGCGTCGAGGACCCCGTCAGCCGCGCGGTCCTGGGCGTGAGCACCTTCCGGACCGGTCCGCAGGCCGGCCCGGTCGACGTGGGACGGGCCGCCGCCGCGCCCCTGCTGACCGTACGGCCCGGCCTGCCGGTGGACGGCCTGGACCAGCGGCGGCGCGGGGCCGCCGCGCGCGGCATCGACGTACGCCACGATCCGCGGGTCGGCGGCGGTTCGGTCTTCGCCCGCCAGGAACGGCTGCTGGGGGCGCGGGTGTACGAGGTGCCCGCGCTGCGCCTGGCGGGCGGGGGCAGCGGCGGCGCTGGGGGCCCGGCAGCGGGGAGCCATTCCGTGGCGGGGCCTTCGGGGTCAGGGGTCCTCGGAGCCGGCCCTGCCGTACCCGGGCCTTCGGGCGGGTCCGTGCGGCCGGTTCCGCGCCTGGTGGACGGCGAGTGGCGGCTGCCGGCCACCCGCCGGGGCGGGGCGGCCGTCTTCACGGGGCGGTGCGCGCCGGGCTCCGAGGTCTTCTGGTACGCGCCCTGGTACCAGGGCAAGGTACGGGCCTTCGGCCATACCTCCCCGGGGTTCGGCATCCGGGAGACGACCGCGAACCCGGTCAGGGGCCTGGGCACGGTCCCGGCCGACGGGCACCTGACGGTGTCCTTCAGCAACCCGAAGGCCCAGCGCGTCCCCGAGCACCCGCTCGGCTGCCTGAGCCGCGCGAAGCTCACCGCCGCCGTCGCCGGCCTGCGCAAACAGGCTCCGGTACGGCTCACGTCGGGCGGCCACGGGCTGTCCGCCGAACTGCCCGCGCACAGCACCGGCACGGCCGTCCTCGCGGTCCCCGCCGTCACCGGCTGGGGCTGCCGGGTGGACGGCGGCGCCTCGCGCGCCCCGCACTCGTTCGGCGGTCTGATCGCCGTACCGCTCGGAGCGGGCGCGTCGCGGCTGGACTGCTCGTACCGCCCGCCCGGGCTGCTGCCGGGCCTGGCGGTGAGCGGGGCCGCGCTGGGGGTGCTGGCCGCCGTTGCGGCCGTCTGCGGTGTGCGGCGGCGCCGGGGCGGAGTACACCGCCCACCCCCTCCGCTCGAATCGTGACATTTCGCCTGATTAGTAGAATTGCGCCTGGGACGTGGCGGCTCCCGCCGCGCTCCGCCCCGGCGAAAGGGCCCCTACATGAAGCTCTCGGTCGTTGTCCCCTGTTACGACGAAGAGGAAGTCATCGGGCGCTTCGACGAGGAGATCCGCGAGGTGCTCGGCGCACTCGCCGTCGAGTACGAGCTGTGCTATGTCGACGACGGCAGCACCGACGGCACGCTGCACCGGATACGCACCCTCGCCCAGCAGCACCGCCCCACCACCCGCTACCTCTCCTTCAGCCGCAACTTCGGCAAGGAGTCCGCGATGCTCGCGGGCCTGAAGGAGGCCACCGGCGACGCCGTGATCCTCATGGACGCCGACCTCCAGCACCCGCCCCGGCTCATCGAGAAGATGCTCGACCTCTACCAGCTCGGCCACGACCAGGTCATCGCCAAGCGCAGCCGGGACGGCGACAAACCCCTGCGCAGCGTGTGCAGCCGGCTGTACTACCGCGCCGTCAACAAGTGGGTCGACGTGGAACTGGCCGACGGCGTCGGCGACTTCCGGCTGCTGTCGCGCACCGCCGTGGACGCGCTGGTCTCGCTGCCCGAGTACAACCGCTTCTCCAAGGGCCTGTTCTCCTGGATAGGCTTCGACACCGTCACCTTCGACTACCGCAACGCCCGGCGCGAGAACGGCGAGACCAAGTGGTGCTTCGGCTCCCTGGTCAACTACGGCATCGACGGGATGATCTCCTTCAACTGCCGCCCGCTGCGGGTGGCGATCTACGCGGGCCTGAGCCTGGCCGCGCTGGCCGCCGCGTACGCCCTGTGGATCGTCGGCGCCGCGGTCGCCGGCGGCATCACCGCCCCCGGCTATGTGACGCTGGTGGCGATCATCGTGGGCCTGGGCGGCCTGCAGATGGTAATGCTCGGCCTGATCGGCGAGTACATCGGCCGCATCTACTACGAGACCA
Source organism: Streptomyces sp. NPDC030165 (assembly GCF_055573595.1). Taxonomy (NCBI): domain Bacteria; kingdom Bacillati; phylum Actinomycetota; class Actinomycetes; order Kitasatosporales; family Streptomycetaceae; genus Streptomyces; species Streptomyces sp. NPDC030165. The sequence goes on from NZ_JBVIBD010000006.1 coordinate 417,202, forward strand.
AGCGCCGCCCGCACTTCCTGATCAAGGAGACCAACGGGACGACGCCCACGCACACCCCGACGGCCCGGGTCGCCGGGCGGACGCGCCGATGAGGCGTCGGAAGGACGGCCGGTTCCCCCTGCGGCGCCCGCGGCTGGGCCGGCTGTTGCGCTTCGCCGTCGTCGGCGGCGTCAACACCCTCACGTTCTACGGGTGCTACCTGGCGCTGCACCCCTGGCTGCCGTACTTCGCCGCCTACACGATCGCGTTCCTGCTCAGCATGGTGGGCTCGTTCTTCCTGAACACCTACTTCACCTACCGCACCCGGCCCAGCCGGAAGAAGTTCCTGCTCTTCCCGCTGACCCAGGTCACCAACTACGTGGTGCAGAGCGCGGGCCTGGTGGTGCTGGTGAACTGGTGCGGGCTCGGCACCCGTATCGCGCCGCTGGTCGCCGCGGTGATCGCGATCCCGTTCACCTATCTGGTGTCCACACGCATTCTGGTGCCGGGGCGGTCCGCTCGGGAGCGGACCGTGCCCGTACCGGACACACAGGAGACCTGTGGGACCGGGGAGACCTGCGGGACCGGGGAGACCGCTCCGGACGGCGAAGGGGACGGCCGTACGGGTGACGAGGCTCAGCCGGTGCGCTTCGCCGGGCCGGTCTGACCCCGCGGGACCGGCTGGGCCGTCCACTCCTGGAACGCGCCGTCCGCCCCCGCGTCCCGCTGCCGCACCACGTGCAGCCGCCCGTCGTTGCCGAGGACGGCCAGCACCGCGCGCCCGTCGGTGTCCTGCCCGACAGCCGCCGCGCCCGAGTGCGGCACCTTCCCCGTCAGCCAGCGGCCCGGCGCGTCCCGGTCCGGACCACTGAGCGCGTACCGCAGCAGGCCCGCGTGGTCCCGGCCCGCGAGCACGACGGTCCGCGCGGGCTTGCCGACGGCCGCCGCGGCCACCCGCCCGTACCCGCCGACCGGCTCGTACCGCGCCGCCGGCCGCCAGGACCCGGGCCGCGGCCGCCGCTCGGCCAGCAGCACCTGCGCCGTGGTGCTCTGCCGGTACGCGAGACGCACCTCCCCGTCGCCCAGCGGCACCAGGCTCAGCGGGCCTCCGGGCTCGGGCAGACCGGTGTCCCCGGTGGGCTCGGGTATCTGCCCCGGCTCCTTCGACACCCAGTGGTGCACGGCCCGGTCGCTGGGCGCCACGACGTGCACCAGCCCCTCGGAGTCGACGCACGCGTCCAGCCCGTCGACGAGGCGCGGCACCCGGCCGGGCCCGCCCGCGGGAGCCGTCGGCGCTTCCAGGTGCCGCCACAGCGACCAGTCCCCGCCCTGGGGGCCGCTCCGGTAGGCGATACCGCCGCGCCAGTCGCGGGCGAAGACGTGCACCGTGCCGTCCTGGCCCACGGCCGCCGCCGGGAAGCCCGTCTCCAGGGACATGACCGGGGCGGCGTCCGGGGTACCCAGCGACTCCCACGGGCCGAAGGTCGGTACGCCGTCCCGCGCGGTGCCGTTCTGCAGGGCGGTCAGCAGCTCGCGGCGGTGCGCGTGGTTGCGGGCGGGCAGCACCGTACGGGAGGCGAAGAGCCGGAGCGCGCCCCCGGGATGGCTCACGGCGTGGATCTGGCCCTGGAGGAGGCCGCCGCCGAGCCGGTGCGGGCCGCTGAAGGTGCCGTTGCCCGACGCGGTCTCGGCCCAGCACACGGCGGTGCCGTCCAGGACGGCGAAGGCGGCGAGCCGGCCGTCCTTCAGGGGCCGCAGCCAGCTGTTCGAACCGGGGGCGCGCAGCCGGGTGCTGCGTGTCCAGTTGCGTGACCAGCCGTCCAGCGCCGAGCCGCCGACCTTGCGGTCGCCGCAGCCCGCCCGGTCACCGCAGTCGCGGCCGTCGGCCCAGCCGTAGACGGACAGCAGCTCGGCCTTGCGCCGGGCGGTCGGCAGGTCGACGTTGTTGGGCAGCACGCCCGCCTCGTACCCGATGTAGTTCTCCACGACGGTGGGGCGATCGTGCCCACGGCCCCAGTAGTCCGCCAGCGCCGCCTGCATGAAGTACGCCGAGGCGATGTGGTCCTGATGGTCGTGGTACAGGAGCCCGCGCAGCTTGCGGTCGCCGGCGGACGGCGGCCGGTGCGGGGCGTGCACCGCGTTCGGGTCGAGGGTGCGCACCACGGTCGGCCGCACCCGCTCCAGCAGTGCGACCAGCGACGCGACGAGCTCCCCACGGGTGTACTCGAACGTGCGCTGTACGGGAGTGCCCTCCGACCGCAGCGTGGGCAGCACGTCGACGGCGCCGAGCCACAGGCCGCGCAGGCTCCGCGCACGCGGCTCGGAGACGGTCCGCGCCTCCACCAGCTCCAGGAAGACCAGCTGGTTGTGCGGCGCGGCGCGCAGCGTCTGGATCTCGGCCTGGAAACCGGGCAGCAGGGAGATGGCCTCCATGTCCCAGGGGCTGAGCGGGTCGCCGGTTGCCATCACCGCGTGCGCGGCCCGCAGCCCGTTGGTGCGGGCCCGCGCGAACGCCGGGCGGTCGCGCGGCGGCACCCGGTCCCCGCGCCCGTGCCCGGCGGTGTTGCGGCCGTCCGACTCACCGCCGGTCAGGCACACCGTCACCGAGCGGGCGCCGCTGCGCACCGACTGCTCCAGCGCCGGGTTCATGAAGTACAGGGAGTCGTCGGCGTGCGCGATGACGTGCAGGAACGCCTGCTCCGCACCGGACGCGGCGGCCTCCCGTTCCAGCGCCGGGTCGGCGATCTGCGACAGCGGCGCCCCCGGCCCGAACCAGGCCCAGCCCCCGGCGCCGACCGTGACAGCGGCCGCGCCGCCCCCGGCGACCTGGAGCAGACGCCGTCGGGACAGCCGGGACGGGTGCGTCGGCACAGGTCAGGCCCTCCGCGGCGCCCGGCAACGCCCCACTCGTAACCGTCCGGCTCACACCGGGATGAGCCACCTCGCGCACTGCACCTCTTCAGTATTCGGGCGCGGGGTGCGCGGCGCTCGCCTGATTAGCCCGAGGTCGGGGGCAGGGCTGGGCCGAGGTGGGGCCGGACTGAGGTGGGGCCGGGCTGAGGTGGGGCCGGGCTGAGGTGGGGCCGGGCCGGAGCGGGGCGGAGTGGGGCCGTGTCGGGGACGGGCAGGGGTGGCGCCGGGGCCGGGCCGGGCGGCTGTCCTACGCCTCCAGTGCCGATGCCACCGCGAGGGCCAGTTCGTCCAGGTAGCTCTTCGGGAGTTCGTCGCGTACGACCATCAGGCGCCAGTAGAGCGGTCCGGTCATCAGGTCCAGCGCCAGGCGCGCGTCGGCGTCCGGGCGCAGCTCGCCGCGTTCGACCGCGCGGGCCACCATCGCCGCCGCGACGCCCTGCTGGCTGTCGAGCAGGGCGGTGCGCAGCGCTTCGGCGATCTCCGGGCTGCGGGCTGCCTCGGCCAGCAGGTCCGGGATGATCTGCGATGCCATCGGGTGCCGCAGCGCGCGGGCGGCGACCTCCAGCAGCATCCGTACGTCGCCGCGCAGCGACCCGGTGTCCGGTGCGGGCAGGCCCTCGGCGGCCACCGCCGAGACCACGTCCAGCACGAGGTGGAGCTTGGAGCGCCACCGCCGGTAGACGGCGGTCTTGCCGACGCCCGCCCGCCGGGCGATGCCTTCGATGGACATCCGCGCGAACCCCACCGCCGCGAGTTCCGCGAAGACCGCGGCGCGGATCGCCTCGGTCTTCTCCTCGCGCAGTACGGCGGCCCCGGCCGGTGCCCGCCGCCCGCCCGGCACGCCCGGCGCCCTGGTCACTTCACTGCCGTCCTTTGCCATGCCTTGATCGTAGCGTCGCGACGGAACGGTTGCGTTTCGACGTCGCACGGTCGTACGCTCGGCACCGTTACGACGATACGGGAGCGTTCTGACGTCGAACGGGCGAGCCGGAGCGCCGCCGCGTCCGCCGCCCAGCCCGACGGCGGCACGCACGGCGCGGCACGGGGCCCGCACGGCACGGCACCGAACCGCACCCGTCCACACCCCACCCACCCCACGCCACGTGCCGCCGCCCCACGCCCACGCCCCGCCCCTCCCTCACCCGACCGGAGGCGACCGCCCTCATGTCCCAGACCCTCGCCCCACCGGCCCGCGCCGCCGATGCGTCGCCCGTGGTCCCGGCAGCCGCCCCGCCCGACCCGGACCTGCGGGCACTGGCGGAGCAGTACGGCCTGACCGTCAGCGGCGCCCGCCCGCCCCTGCGCGAGTACACCCGCCGCCTGTGGGCGCGCCGCCACTTCATCGCGTCCTTCGCCACCGCCCGGCTGACCGCCATGTACACCACGGCGCGCCTGGGCCAGCTCTGGCAGGTGATGACCCCGCTGCTCAACGCGGGCGTCTACTACTTGATCTTCGGCGTGCTGTTGCACACCAGCCGCGGCATCCCGAACTTCATCCCATTTCTGTGCACGGGCATCTTCGTCTTCACGTTCACCCAGTCCACGGTCCTGGCCGGCACCCGCGCCGTCTCCGGCAGCATCGGCCTGGTCCGCGCCCTGCACTTCCCGCGCGCCGCGCTGCCGGTGGCGCACACCCTCATCCAGCTCCAGCAGCTCATCTGTTCCATGGGGGTGCTGGCGGCCATCGTGCTGATCTGCGGCGTGCCGGTGACGTGGCACTGGCTGCTGATGGTCCCCGCGCTGCTGCTCCAGTCGGTCTTCAACACCGGTCTCGCCCTGGTCATGGCCCGTATCGGCGCGAAGACCACGGACACCGCGCAGCTGATGCCGTTCGTGCTGCGCACCTGGATGTACGTCTCCGGCGTCTTCTACAACCTCTCCGCGTTCACCGGCACCGCGCCGCACGCCGTCTCGGTGGCCCTGAACTGCAATCCCGCCCTGATCTACATCGACCTGATGCGGTACGCCCTGATCGACACGGTGCGCGCACAGGACCTGCCGCCGCACGTGTGGCCGCTGGCCCTGGGCTGGGCCCTGCTGGCCGGTGTCGCCGGATACGTCTTCTTCTGGAAGGCCGAGGAGGAATACGGCCGTGGCTGAGACCACCATCGAACGCACCCCCGTGGCACCGGACGGCACCCCCGCTCCCGGCGACCGCGCCCCCACCGTCATCTGCGACAACGTCCACATCGTCTACAAGGTGTACGGCGGCAGCGCGGGCAAGGGCAGCGCGACCGCCGCCCTCCAGCGGCTGGTGCGCCGCGGGCCCGCGGCCGGGGTACGGGAGGTGCACGCCGTCAAAGGCGTCACCTTCGTCGCCCGTAAGGGTGAGGCGATCGGTCTGATCGGCTCCAACGGCTCGGGGAAGTCCACGCTGCTGCGGGCCGTCGCCGGTCTGCTCCCGCCCGCCGCCGGCCGCGTCTACACCCATGGCCAGCCGTCCCTTCTGGGGGTGAACGCGGCCCTGATGAACGACCTGACCGGCGAGCGCAACGTCGTACTGGGCGGCCTCGCCATGGGCATGTCCCGCGAGGAGATCCGCGACCGCTACCCGGGCATCGTGGACTTCTCCGGCATCAACGACAAGGGCAACTTCATCTCGCTGCCGATGCGGACGTACTCCTCCGGCATGGCGGCCCGGCTGCGCTTCTCCATCGCCGCGGCGAAGAGCCACGACGTACTGATGATCGACGAGGCACTGGCCACCGGCGACCGCGCCTTCCAGAAGCGCTCCGAGGCCCGCATCCGCGAACTCCGCGAGGAGGCGGGCACGGTCTTCCTCGTCAGCCACAACAACAAGGCCATCCGCGACACCTGCGACCGCGTCCTGTGGCTGGAGAAGGGCGAACTGGTCATGGACGGCCCCACGGAGGAGGTCGTCACGGCGTACGAGAAGGGCGCCCGCCCCTGACCTCGCGTCAGCGGCGGCCGCCCCGCCCCGGCGGGCGCCGCCGTGACGACCGCGGCGCGGCCCGGCAGTGCCGGACCGCGCCGCTTCACGACGTGGTGAGCGTCAGCTGTGCGTACGCAGCAGCGTCCGCATCGTCCGCATGGCGACCGACAGGTTCGCCAGGTCGAAGCCCTCCGACCCGTGGATCTCCTCCAGCGTGGTGCGCGCGCGGCCGAGGATCGCCGCGTTCTTCTCCTCCCACGCCTTGAACCGCTCCTCCGGCGTCGCGGAGTCGCTGCCCACCGACAGGACGTCGCTGGTCAGCGCGGCGTGCGCGGCGAACAGGTCCTCGCGGATGGAGGCGCGGGCCATCGACTGCCACCGGTCGTTGCGCGGCAGTTCCAGGATGCGGTCCAGGAGCTGGTTGATCCGCAGCCGGTCGCCCAGGTCGTAGTAGACCTCGGCGACGTCCAGCGGCTCCTTGCCGGTGCGGTCCGCGATGGCCACGATGTCCAGCGCGGGGAAGACCGAGGAGAACCCGGCCACCCGGGTGGCCAGCTGCGCCGGCACCCCGGCCCCGGTCAGCTCGTCCAGGATGCGCTGGTGCCACTCCAGGTCGCTGCCGCACAGCAGCTTGGGCAGTTCGGCCCAGACCCCGGCGACCCGCTCCGTGAAGAAGCCGATGGTCTCGGAGAGTTCCAGCGGCTGCGGGCGGTTGTTGAGGAGCCAGCGGGTGCCGCGCTCCACCAGGCGCCGGGTGTGCAGCCGGATGCGGGTCTGCACGTCGGCGGCGACGGTGTTGTCCAGGGCCTCGACGTCGTCCCAGACCGTCCCGAGCCCGAAGATCGCGCGGGCCGCGGTGTGCGCCCGTACGACCTCTTCGAGCGAGGCGCCGGTCTCCTCCCGCATACGGTGCAGGAAGCTCGTACCGCCGGAGTTGACGGTGTCGTTGACCAGGACCGTCGTGACGATCTCGCGGCGCAGCGCGTGCGCGTCGACCTGGTCGGCGAACTTCTCCCGCAGCGCGCTGGGGAAGTACGCGTGCAGCAGGCGCTGGAAGTACGGGTCGTCCGGCAGCCCGGTCTGGATCAGCGCGTCGGCGACCGTGATCTTCGTGTAGGCGAGGAGCACGGCGGTCTCGGGCTGGGTCAGGCCGCGGCCGGCGTTCAGCCGTTCCTTGATCTGGCGGTCGCTGGGCATGAACTCCAGCGCCCGGTCCAGGTGCCCGTCGCGCTCCAGACGGCGGATGAAGCGCTGCTGGGCGGGGAGCATGCTCGCGGACTGGGCCTGGGCCAGCGCGAGCGCGGTGTTCTGCGCGTAGTTGTTGCGCAGCACCAGCGCGCCGACCTCGTCGGTCATCTCGGCCAGCAGCTTGTTGCGCTGCTTGACCGTCATGTCACCGTCGCCGACGACGGAGTTGAGCAGGATCTTGATATTCACCTCGTGGTCGGAGGTGTCCACACCGGCGCTGTTGTCGATCGCATCGGTATTGATCTTGCCGCCGTTCTGGGCGAACTCGATCCGGCCGAGCTGGGTCAGGCCCAGGTTGCCGCCCTCGCCGACGACCTTGACCCGCAGGTCCTCGCCGTTGACGCGGATCGCGTCGTTGGACTTGTCGCCCACGTCCGCGTTCGACTCGGCCGCCGCCTTCACGTACGTACCGATGCCCCCGTTCCACAGCAGGTCCACCGGCGCCCCGAGGATCGCCCGCATCAGGTCGGCCGGCGTCATCTTCTTGACGCCCGCCTCGATGCCGAGGGCGGCCCGCACCTGCGCGTTGATCGGGATGGACTTGGCGGTACGGGGGTGGACGCCGCCGCCCTGCGACAGCAGCTTGGTGTCGTAGTCCGCCCATGAGGAGCGCGGCAGCTCGAACAGGCGGCGGCGCTCGGCGTACGAGGTGGCCGCGTCCGGGGCCGGGTCGAGGAAGATGTGCCGGTGGTCGAAGGCGGCGACCAGCCGGATGTGCTCGCTGAGCAGCATGCCGTTGCCGAACACGTCACCGGACATGTCACCGACACCCACGACGGTGAAGTCCTCGGTCTGGGTGTTGACGCCCAGCTCGCGGAAGTGCCGCTCGACCGACTCCCAGGCGCCGCGGGCCGTGATGCCCATGCCCTTGTGGTCGTACCCGGCGCTGCCGCCGGACGCGAACGCGTCACCGAGCCAGAAGCCGTACGACTCCGCGACCTCGTTGGCGATGTCGGAGAACGTCGCGGTGCCCTTGTCGGCCGCGACGACGAGGTAGGTGTCGTCCTCGTCGTGCCGTACGACGTCCGCGGGGTGCACGACCTCGCCGCCGACCAGATTGTCGGTGATGTCCAGCAGGCCGGAGATGAACGTCTTGTAGCAGGCGATGCCCTCCGCCAGCCACGCGTCCCGGTCCACCGACGGGTCCGGCAGCCGCTTGCCGACGAAGCCGCCCTTGGCACCGACCGGCACGATCACGGTGTTCTTGACCATCTGCGCCTTGACCAGGCCGAGCACCTCCGTACGGAAGTCCTCCCGCCGGTCCGACCAGCGCAGACCACCGCGCGCGACCTTGCCGAAGCGCAGGTGCACACCCTCGACGCGCGGCGAGTACACCCAGATCTCGTACGCCGGGCGCGGCGCCGGCAGGTCCGGGATGGCCTGCGGGTCCAGCTTCATCGACAGGTAGGAGTGCGGCTGCCCGTCGCCGTTCTTCTGGTAGTGGTTGGTGCGCAGCGTCGCCTTGATGACGGTGAGGAACGACCGCAGGATGCGGTCCTCGTCCAGGCTCGCGACCTGGTCCAGCGCCCCGTCCAGCTCCTCCAGCAGCCCGTCGGTCAGCTCGGTGCCGGCCCGCTGCCGCTCCGGGGACATCCGCGCCTCGAAGAGGCTGACCAGCAGCCGGGTGGTGTGGACGTTGTTGGAGAGGGTGTCCTCCATGTACGTCTGGCTGAACGTCGAACCGGCCTGCCGCAGGTACTTGGCGTACGCGCGCAGCACCATCGCCTGGCGCCAGTTCAGCCCGGCCCGCAGGACCAGCTTGTTGAAGTTGTCGCTCTCCGCGCGACCGGTCCACACCGCCGTGAAGGCCTCCTGGAACCGCTCGCGCGCGTCGTCGCCGTTCATCCGCTCGGGGATGCGCAGCCCGAAGTCGTAGATCCAGGCGGTGGCGCCGTCGGTGCAGCGCAGCTCGTGCGGGCGCTCGTCGACGACCTCGACACCGAGGCGGTTCAGCACCGGCAGGACCTTGGACAGGGAGACCGGCTCACCCGTGCGGTAGATCTTGAAGCGGCGCTCGTCGGGGCCCGCGCCGACCGGCTCGTACAGGCTGACCTCGAAGTCGTTGCCGCCCGCCGACGTCAGCTTCTCCAGGTGCTGGAGGTCGGCGACCGCACTGCGCGGCGGGTTGTCGGCCTTGTAGCCCTCGGGGAAGGCGTGGTTGTAGCGGCGCAGCAGCTCGGCGGCGCGCTCCTCGCCGACCTCGGCGGTCAGCGCCTCGGCGAAACCGTCGGCCCAGGAGCGGGCGGCCTCGACCAGGCGCGCCTCGATGCGCTCGGCGTCGGCGTCGGTGAGGTCCGGCAGCGTCGCACCGGGCTCGACGCGCACGACGAAGTGCAGCCGGGAGAGGATCGACTCGGTGTTCCAGGCGGTGAAGTCGACGCTGGTGCCGCCCAGTTCCTCCTTGAGGATGTCGATCAGCCGCAGCCGTACGCCGGTGGTGTAGCGGTCCCGCGGCAGGTAGACCAGCGCCGAGAAGTAGCGCCCGTACTCGTCCTGGCGCAGGTACAGCCGCAGCCGGCGGCGCTCCTGGAGGTACAGGACGCTGGTGACGATCGACTGCAGCTGGTCGACGCGCGTCTGGAACAGCTCGTCGCGCGGGTAGGTCTCCAGGATCTGCAGCAGGTCGCGGCCGTCGTGGCTGTTCGCGGTGAAGCCGGCCGCGTCCAGCACCTCGGCGACCTTGCGGCGGATGACCGGCACCCGGCGTACGGACTCGGTGTACGCGGCCGACGAGAACAGGCCGAGGAACCGGCGCTCGCCGATGACGTTGCCGTCCGCGTCGAACTTCTTGACGCCCACGTAGTCGAGGTACGAGGGGCGGTGCACGGTGGAGCGGCTGTTGGCCTTGGTCAGGATCAGCAGCCGGTGCTCGCGGGCCTTGGCGCGCGCGTCCTTGGGGAGCCGGTTGAACGACGGGGAGACGGGGTGGCCGTCGTCGCCGCTGTGCGCGGGATCGGAGCGCAGGATGCCCAGACCGGTGCCGGGCACCGCGCTCAGCACGTCCTCATCGGCGCCGGACTCGCCGGGGACCGCGGTCAGCTCGTACTCGCGGTAACCGAGGAAGGTGAAGTGGTCCGCGGCCAGCCAGCGCAGCAGCTCGCGGGCCTCGTCGACCTCCTGGTCACGCAGGTCGTCGGCGGTCGGCTCGGCGGGCAGCTCGTCGGCGATGCGCAGCGCGGAGTCGCGCATCTTCTCCCAGTCCTCGACGGCCTCGCGCACGTCGGACAGCACCCGCAGCAGGTCGTTGGTGATCTGCTTGAGGTCGGCGCGGTCGGTCTCCCGGTCGATCTCGACGTGGATCCAGGACTCGATCAGCGCGTCGTGCGGCAGGTCCCGGCCCTTGCCGTTGCCCGCCTTGTCCGTGCCGGTGCGGCCGTGCAGGTCGCACGTGTTGTCGAGGACCTCGATCAGCTTGCCGGTCACGTCCCGGCGGACGATCACCTGCGGGTGGATCACCACGTGGATGCCGCGGCCCTGACGCGACAGCTCGTTGGTGACCGAGTCCACGAGGAAGGGCATGTCGTCGGTGACGACCTCGACGACGGAGTGGCTGCAGGTCCAGCCGTTCTCCTCGACCGTCGGGGTGTGCACCCGGACGTTGGCGGTGCCCTGCGGCCGGTTCTCGGCCAGCCGGTAGTGGGAGAGCGCGGCGCCGAAGACGTCCACCGGGTCGCGGCCGGTCAGGTCCTCCGGCGCGGTGTGCAGGTAGTAGCGCTGGAGGTATCCCAGGAGGGTGTCCGGGTCGAGACCCTGCACCGGTGCCTGTCCCCCGGCCGGGCTGCTTTCAGCGACCCGGGCGGCCCGCGCGAGCAGCTCGGTCTTGGCTTCGTCCAGCTTGGTCTGCATGTCCTCTGGCTCCTGTCGCGCGCCGTTGCGTGACGTCGTGGATGAACTCCGTGGAAGCCGCACGACGCCGGCACGACCGGTGAGGGTTCCCCCGCCGCAACGCGGGGAAGAGTCCGGTCGGAGACGACGCAGTGCCGCGATGAGCGATGGCCGGACCGCTGGGCACCGGCCCGGTCGGGGCCGGTGTCCGGTCCTTCTCGCAACGATCAGCGGCCGCCCGGTCACTGTGCTGTCCCGGGCGCACGGCGAGGGCCTCGATGCCCCCGCGGGTTATCGCGCTGATCACGATGCAAGGCTATCGCTCCCGGCAGGGGTGCCGTCATGGTCCAGCTGTGTACAAAACCACTAGCCGAAATTTGACGGTCCGGACAGCGACGGGACGGCGTGCCGCCGCCCCTGGAATCCCGCGGTATCCCGCGGGGGCTTGGCAAGGACGGCGATCCGGAGGACGTTGCGCGGGACAGGCGAGGAACGGCCCACGGCGCGCGGATGTGACGAACAGCACGTCCGCGCGGGGTACGCGACCCGAGCGGAGGTGGACGGCATGGCCGCCAAGATCCTGATCGTGACCGGCGACGCGGCGGAGTCCCTGGAGGTCCTCTACCCCTACCAGCGGCTGCGCGAGGAGGGCTACAACGTGCACGTCGCCGCCCCCGCCCGCAAGACCCTGCGCCTGGTCGTGCACGACTTCGAACCGGGCTTCGACACCTACACCGAGAAACCCGGCTACACCTGGCCCGCCGACCTGGCCTTCTCCGAGGTCGACCCGGGGCAGTACGCCGCGCTCGTGGTGCCCGGCGGGCGCGCGCCCGAATACCTGCGCAACGACCCCGAGCTGCGCAAGCTCGTGAAGTCCTTCTTCGACGCGGACAAGCCCGTCGCCCAGATCTGCCACGGGCCGCTGCTGACCGCCGCGATCGGCGGCCTCAACGGGCGCCGGGTCACCGCCTACCCCGCCCTCGAAATGGACATGCAGGCCGCCGGCGCCACCTTCCGGGACGCCGAGGCCGTCGTGGACGGCACCCTGGTCTCCTCCCGCGCCTGGCCGGACCTCTCCGGATGGATGCGCGAATTCATCGCGGTGCTCCGGACCAAGGCGCCGGTGACGTGAGCCTTCGGCGGGCCGTGGCCGGGGTGACCGGGGCGTGAGCCTTCGCCGGACGGTGTCCGGCCGGGTCCGGCCCGCTCCGGGCTCCCGCACCGGCTACGCGGCGATCTCCTCCGCGAGCTCCACGGCCTCCGCCAGCGTGTCCACCACCGGCACCCCCGCGGCCGCCAGGCTGGCCCGGCTGTGCGATCCGCCTGTGTAGAGCACCGCGTGGGCGCCCGCGTGCCGTGCGGCCACCGCGTCGTCCACCGCGTCACCGATCACGACCGTACGGCCCGGGTCCATCCGTCCCGCCCCGCCGTTCCCGGACGGTCCGGCGGACAGGGCCGCGAGGTGGCGCACCATGTGCTCGCTCTTGCTCCCGCCGGAAGGACCCGTGCGGCCGTCCACGCGCACGAAGCGCGCCTCGATGCCGAAGCCCCGCACCAGCGGCATCAGCTCGTCGTGCCCGTACAGGCTCAGGATCGACTGGCTGCGGCCCGCCTGCTGCCAGCTCTCCAGCAACCGCTCCGCGCCCTCCGTGAGCCCGCACGCGGGCCGGTGGACGGCGTAGTGCCGCTGGAACGCCCCGTCCATGGCCAGCCACTCCTCGTCCGTCGGCAGCCGCCCCATCAGCCGCTCGTAGAACCGCGGGACCGGGACGCAGTACAGCTCCCGGTAGCGTTCGAGGGTTATCGGGGGCAGTCCGAGCTCGGCGAAGGCGGCGTTGGTCGCGCCCATCACCGCTTCGGTGTCGTGAAAGAGCGTTCCGTTCCAGTCCCAGACGATGTGCGTCGCGTGCGTCCCCATGCCCAAGACCGTACCCATGACCACTGACAGCCCAGTCGCGGGTGGCGGAACCACGGGGCCCGCGGAACCCGCGAGCCGTCAGGCGATCAGCATTCAGCAGTCAGCGATCAGATTCGGAATCTCCTGCACGCCGAACCACATCAGCTCGTGGTCCTCCGCGCCGTCGACCGTGAACCGCGCGTCCTCGTCGCCGAGGTCCGCGGCACCCAGCGCGTCGGCGGCCGCCGCGACGTCCTCGGCCGCGTCGCCGGAGTCGACGTGCACCGCCGCCGCCTTGGTCATCGGCACCGGCCCGGCGATCCGGACCTCGCCCAGCGCCGCCTGGTCCAGGCCCCGGTCGGGATCGGCCACGGCCGCGCCGTCCGGTACGTCCACGGCCACCACGACCCGGCGCCGCGGGGCCCGCGGATCGGCCGCGAGCCGGCGCAGCGAGCCCTGCGCGGCCCGGTTGAGCGCCGCGTACTCCAGTTCCTCGATGTCGTCGGAGACGTACCACTCGCGCAGCGCGGGCGTGACGGCGTAGGCGTCCAGCGGGCCGGGGCCCAACTCCCCGGCCTCGTGCGCCGCCGCGAGTCCGGGCAGGGTCAGGGGGACATACACGCGCATGGCTGCCGCTTCCGCTCACATCACTGGGTCTGGAAAATCTGTCCGCCAGCATACGGGCGCGGGGTACGGCGTGAGGTACGGGCAGGCGTCCCCCTTCGTGCTCCCGTTCCGCCGCCCCGGCACCGCCCCCTTCCGGGCGCGCACCCCCGGGAACCCGTCCAGCCGCCCGCTCTCGCCCGGATGGGTGAATTTCCGGCCGCCCGCGCGGCCCGGCCGCAGGCCCTTGCTGCCCTCGTTCGCCCGCCGGTAGAAGAGCCCCACCGAAGCTACTGACCGGTATCCACCGGACCGGCCGAACGGGGGCCCACCATGCTCACCACCACCCAGACCGACGCCCTCCCACCCGCCCGCACCCCCTCCCCCAGGACCCCACCCACCGCGGGCCCGGGCCGCTCCCGCACCGGCCCGCCGGGACGCCGCGACACCCGGCGCCCGGCCGGGCCCCGCACGGCTGCGGCCCCGGCCGGCCGGGGCCGCGCCTCCCGGCCCCTGCCCCACACCTGGTTCGCCGAACAGCTGCTGCTCACCCTCAGCGGCCGGCGCCCCGTGCACGCCCTCCTGGGGCACGCGCTGCCCGCCGCGTACGACCGCCTCGTGGAACTGGCCCCACAGGCGCCCCTGCGGCCCACGGGCCCCGGAGCGGGCCGCTACGCCCCCGCCCCGTCGGTACGCCACTGCGGCCTCTGCCGGCCGCGCCCGGACGTCATCGAGGCGTTCGCCCGCATCGCCTCCGGCGAACGGCTGCGCGCCCTCGCCTTCCGGCTGGAGCTGGGCAGCGACGCCCGGTGGCGCTGCGCGGCCCTCGACATCGGGCCGACCACCCGAGTGTGGTGACCGGGGCGGCCGGACGGGTACGGAGACGGCCGCCGCGCGGGCCCGGCGAGCGGAGGGGACCGGGACCCCGTACGAGGAAACCGGCCGGGGCCCGGCCGCCCCTGTACGAAAAAAACCGGGGCGCCGCAGCTTCCCGCTGCGGCGCCCCGGCCTCACCCGCCCGTCCGGGCGCGGTGTGCCGTCACTTCTTGCGGCGGCGCCCGCCGCTCTTCTGGGCCTTGCGGCGCTCCGCGCGCGTCAGGCCGTCCGACTCCGAACGGGCCGGGGCCGCGTCATCGCTGGTGAAGTCGCCCTCGACGACACCGCCCTCGCCGTCCACGGTCGGCGCGGAGAAGTGCAGCCGGTCCGGGCGCTGCGGCGCCTCCAGGCCCTTCGCGTGGATCTCCGGCCGCCCGGCGCCGGCCCCGGCGGGCACGGCGTCCTGGACGTCCTTGTCCAGCGAGGTCTTCTCCTCGGCGTCCGCCACCGGGACCTCCTCGACCTGCTGCTCGACCTGGACCTCCAGGTTGAACAGATAGCCGACGGACTCCTCCTTGATGCCCTCCATCATCGCGGTGAACATGTCGAAGCCCTCGCGCTGGTACTCGACCAGCGGGTCCTTCTGGGCCATCGCCCGCAGGCCGATGCCCTCCTGGAGGTAGTCCATCTCGTAGAGGTGCTCGCGCCACTTGCGGTCCAGGACGGACAGCACCACGCGGCGCTCCAGCTCCCGCATGATGTCGGAGCCGAGCTGCTCCTCACGGGCCGCGTACTGCTGGTGGATGTCCTCCTTGACGGCCTCCGCGATGAAGTCGGAGGTGATGCCGGCGCGGTCGCCGGCCTCCTCCTCCAGCTCCTCGACCGTCACCTTGACCGGGTAGAGCTGCTTGAACGCGCCCCACAGGCGGTCCAGGTCCCACTCCTCGGCGAAGCCCTCGACCGTCTCCGCCTGGATGTAGGCGTCGATGGTGTCGTCCATGAAGTGCTTGATCTGCTCCTGGAGGTCCTCGCCCTCCAGGACGCGGCGCCGCTCGCCGTAGATGACCTCGCGCTGGCGGTTGAGGACCTCGTCGTACTTCAGGACGTTCTTACGGGTCTCGAAGTTCTGCTGCTCGACCTGCGACTGCGCGGACGCGATGGCGCGCGTCACCATCTTGTTCTCGATCGGCACGTCGTCGGGGACGTTGGCCATCGCCATGACCCGCTCGACCATCTGGGCCTTGAACAGGCGCATCAGGTCGTCACCGAGGGAGAGGTAGAAGCGGGACTCGCCGGGGTCGCCCTGCCGGCCGGAGCGGCCGCGCAGCTGGTTGTCGATACGGCGCGACTCGTGCCGCTCGGTGCCCAGCACGTACAGCCCGCCGAGGCTCTTGACCTCTTCGAACTCCGCCTCGACCGCGGCCTCGGCCTTCTCCAGGGCGGCGGGCAGCGCGGCCGCCCACTCCTCGGCGTGTTCGACCGGGTCCAGGCCCTGGTTGCGCAGCTCGGCCTCGGCGAGGTCGTCCGGGTTGCCGCCCAGCTTGATGTCCGTACCGCGGCCCGCCATGTTCGTGGCGACCGTGACGGAGCCCTTGCGGCCGGCCTGGGCGACGATCGACGCCTCCCGGTCGTGCTGCTTGGCGTTGAGGACCTCGTGCGGCACACCGCGCTTGTTCAGCTGCTGGGAGAGGTACTCGGACTTCTCCACGGAGGTGGTGCCGACCAGGATCGGCTGGCCCTTCTCGTGCTTCTCGACGATGTCCTCGACGACCGCGGCGAACTTGGCGACCTCGGTGCGGTAGATCAGGTCGGCCTGGTCCTTGCGGACCATCGGGCGGTTCGTCGGGATGGGGACGACGCCCAGCTTGTAGATCTGGTGGAACTCGGCGGCCTCGGTCATGGCCGTACCGGTCATGCCGGAGAGCTTGTCGTAGAGGCGGAAGAAGTTCTGGAGGGTGATCGTGGCGAGCGTCTGGTTCTCGTCCTTGATCTCCACCCCCTCCTTCGCCTCGATGGCCTGGTGCATGCCCTCGTTGTAGCGGCGGCCGGCGAGGATACGGCCGGTGTGCTCGTCGACGATCATGACCTCGCCGTCGATGACGACGTAGTCCTTGTCGAGCTTGAACAGCTCCTTGGCCTTGATCGCGTTGTTCAGGTACCCGACCAGCGGCGTGTTGACCGACTCGTACAGATTGTCGATACCGAGCCAGTCCTCGACCTTGCTGACGCCGGACTCGTGGATGCCGACCGTGCGCTTCTTCTCGTCGACGTCGTAGTCGCCGGTCTCCTCGATACCGCGCTGCGGGTTGGCCGGCTCGCCCCTCTTCAGGCGCTTGACCAACTTCGCGAAGTCGCCGTACCACTTGGTGGCCGAGTCCGCCGGACCCGAGATGATCAGCGGCGTACGGGCCTCGTCGACCAGGATCGAGTCGACCTCGTCGACGATGGCGAAGTTGTGGCCGCGCTGGACCAGCTCGTCCTTCGACCAGGCCATGTTGTCGCGCAGGTAGTCGAAGCCGAATTCGTTGTTCGTGCCGTACGTGATGTCGCAGTTGTACTGTTCGCGACGTTCGGCGGGCGTCATGTTGGCGAGAATGCAACCCACCGAGAGGCCCAGGAACTTGTGGACCCGGCCCATCATCTCGGAGTCGCGCTCGGCCAGGTAGTCGTTGACCGTGATCAGGTGGACGCCCTTGCCGGACAGCGCGTTCAGATACGCCGGGAGCGTACCGACCAGGGTCTTGCCCTCACCGGTCTTCATCTCGGCGACGTACCCCAGGTGAAGGGCCGCGCCGCCCATCAGCTGAACGTCGTAGTGGCGCTGGCCGAGCACCCGCTTGGCGGCCTCACGGACGGTGGCGAACGCCTCGGGCAGCAGGTCGTCGAGCGTTTCGCCGTCCGCGAACCGCTCCTTGTACTCATCGGTCAGCGCCCGCAGCTCGGCGTCGGAGAGGGCCGCGAAGTCCTCCTCGATGGAGTTGACCTGGCCCGCGATGCGGTGCAGTTTGCGCAGGATCTTTCCTTCGCCTGCACGCATGAGCTTGTTGAAGACGGACACTTGGGCTGGTCTCCTTGCCGGTCGGGCCTGGCGCTGGGGGTACCCCCCGCCGCAGGCAGGGGGAGGGTGCGCGGGCGCGGCATTTTTCCAAGGGGCAGGCCCCGCCGCAACGGCCATCGTAAAGGAGGACCCCATCCGGCCGGGAGGTCCACCGCCGCGAAGCGCACCGCTCCCCGGTGCACACCTTTCCCTACGTGAACGCACGAGGCCACGAGAAGGTGCCGGAAGGGGACCGAGAAGTAGGCGGGGGGGGTGAGGTGCGGAAGGGGCGTGAGGGCACCCGAGCGGCCGGAGGCCGAAGAAGCCGGGACCCGGTCTCCCACCAGGGAAAACCGCTCGCCCCGCCCCCTCCGCCTCCCCACACTCCCCTTATGGAACCCGTCACGCTGACCACCGAGCGCCTCCTCCTGCGCCCCTTCGTCCCCGCCGACGCCCCGGCGGTGCACGCCGCCTGTCAGGATCCGGCCATACCGCGCTGGACCTCCGTACCGGCCCCGTTCGGCATGGCACAGGCGCACGATCACATCGCCCTCAGTCAGGAGGAGTGGCGCACGGACACCCAGTACCGCTTCGCGGTGACCACCAAGGCGGACGGCACGCTGACCGGGTCCGTGAACCTGTTCGGTATGTCGCTGCACGCCAAGGAGCGGCAGGCAGAGATCGGCTACTGGACGGCAGAGGATCAGCGCGGCAAGGGCTGGACCGCCGAGGCCGTGCGCGAGGTCGCCCGCTGGGCCCTGACGGACCTCGGGGCCGAACGGCTGGAGTGGCTCGCGGAGGTCGGCAACGACGCGTCGCGCGCGGTGGCGCTCAGGGCCGGCTTCCGGATGGAGGGCACACTGCGTGCCAAGATCGCGCACCAGGGCGTCCGGCGGGACGCCTGGATCGGCTCGCTGCTCCCCGCCGACCTGGGACTGCCCTCCGAGACGCCTCATCTTCCGCCCCCGGCCTGCCGAGAACACTCCATCTCTCGCACCCGCCCGACGGGACGCCTCACCTCTCCCGCCCGGCCCGATGATGACGTTTCATCTGCCGCTCCCGGCCTGACGAGTTCAGGCCGAACGGTCCGCCGGACGCACCGTCACGGGCATTGTCAGTGGTCGCTCCTACGCTGTGCCTCATGACAGCTGCGAAGCCCGCGAGGCCCGTGAAGCCGAAGCCCGTGACCACCCTGTCCGCCGACGACGCCCGCCGCATCGCGCTGCGGGCGCAGGGCTTCCTCGGCGCGCCGGACCGCCGCGCGGGGGTACGGGGCGTCCTGCGGCGGCTGGGCGCGGTGCAGCTCGACACGATCTCCGTCCTGGCCCGCTCCCACGAGCTGATCCCGTACGCCCGGCTCGGTGCCGTCGGCCGCCCCGCCGTCGAATCCGCCTACTGGTCGGGCGGGCACAGCTTCGAGTACTGGTCGCACGCCGCCTGCATCCTGCCCGTGGAGGAGTGGCCGCACTTCGCCTTCCGGCGCCGGGCCATGCGCGCGAAGGGCCACCGCTGGCATCGGATGGAGGACCGCGAGGCCTCCTGCGCCTCCGTACTCGACCGGCTGAAGGCCGACGGCCCGCTGACCACCTCCGACCTGGGCGGCGGCCGCAAGGGCGGCGAGTGGTGGGACTGGTCCGAGACGAAGATCGCGGTGGAGTGGCTGCTGGACACCGGCGAGGTGGTGTGCACGGAGCGCCGCGGCTGGAAGCGGGTGTACGACCTCGCCGAGCGCGCCATCCCCGACGACCTGCTGCACGACGATCTGGACGACGCGGAGTGCATGCGCCGCCTGGTCGCCCAGGCCGGCGCCGCGATGGGCGTGGCCACCCGAGCCGACCTCGCCGACTACCACCGCCTCAAGAACGACCAGGTGGACGCCGTCGTCGAGGCGTCGGGCCTGGTCCCGGTCGAGGTCGAGGGCTGGGGCAAGCCCGCCTGGGCGGACCCCGCCGCCCTGGCCGAAGCGCCGCGCGGCCGGCACCGTACGACTCTGCTGTCGCCCTTCGACTCCCTCATCTGGGACCGCCCGCGCACGGCCCGCATCTTCGACTTCACCCACCGCCTGGAGGCGTACGTCCCGCGCGCCAAGCGGATACACGGCTATTTCGCGATGCCCCTGCTGGCCGGCGGCCGGCTCGCCGGACGGGTGGACCCGGCCCGCGAGGGCGGCACCCTCATCGCCCGCCAGGTCTCGCTGCGCGACGCCAAGGCCGTACGGCCGATGGCCCAGGCACTGGCGGAGGCCGCCCGGTGGGTCGGCTGCGACTCCGTACGCATCGAACGCTGCGACGACGCGGCACTGAGGGCGAAGCTGGTGGCGGAGGTGGTGGCGGAAGGGGCGTGAGGGGGGCTGAGCTGTTGTAGAGGGATTTCCGGGGGGGGGCGGGCGTCCGGCCCGGCTACGGTGCGAGGCGGGCGTCCGGCCCGGCTACGGGGTGGTCCGGTCACGGGGCAGTCCGGCCACCGGGCTGCCCGCCCGGCCGCTCACGGGGTCGCCACCGGACCGCCAACCGTGGCCTCCACCGGGCTCTCCGTCCGGCCCGCTACGGGGCCGCCTACCGACCGTTCCCGGTCCGCTCACGGCCCGTTCCCGGTCCGCTCAGCGGATTTCCAGGATCTTCTCCCGCATCGCGTACACGACCGCCTCCATCCGGGAGTGCAGCTGCAGCTTCTCCAGGATGTTGCGGACGTGGTTCTTGACGGTGTTCTCGGAGATGAACAGTTCCTTGGCGATGTCGCGGTTGTTCATGCCGGTCGCGACCAGCTTGAGAACCTCCAGCTCACGGTCGGTGAGCCGGGGCGCCGGCACCAGGCGGCGCTCGTCCGTCCGCTGGATCATCGACTTGAACTCGGTCAGCAGCTTGGACGCCATGGACGGGCTGATCTGGGACTGGCCGTCCGCCACCGCGCGGATCGCAGTCGCCACCTCGTCCGTGGAGATCTCCTTGAGGAGGTAGCCGGTGGCCCCGGCCTTGATCGCGTCGTAGAGGTCGGCCTCCTCGTCGCTGATCGTCAGCATGATGATCTTCGCGCTGGGGGCCACCTCCTTGATGGAGGTGCACGCCTCGATGCCGCCGCGCCTGGGCATCCGTACGTCCATCAGCACGATGTCGGGCAGCAGGTCGGCGGCCTTGTCCACCGCCTCGGCGCCGTCTCCGGCCTCGCCGACGACCTCGATGTCCTCTTCATGGGCGAGCACGATCTCCAAGCCCCGGCGGAAGAGCGCGTGGTCGTCGACGACCAGGACCCTGATCGGCTCCTTGCGCGACACGCCCGCGTCCGTACCGGCACCGTCACCGACGCCGACCTGGTCGTCGTCCGCTCCGCCGTGCACGGGCCCGAAGCTGTCCCCCATCGTTCCTCCCCGTCAACTACTCGGCCGGTGAAGGCCAGAGTTTGGATATAAGGCTGGTTGACTACAGCCCGTTGCGGCCAGCCCGAACAACGCCATACAACCGTCTCCCCGGCATGTCGCCATTTCGCGCTCACAAGCTCCCTGGCTGGCACAAACACTATACGGCCTCAACTCCTGCCCCCCGCAGGCGCAATGGTGCCCCCGGGCGTACGCCGGGGGCACCACTTCAGCGGCCGTCAGCCGCCGAGCGCCCCACCGGCGCCACCGGGCTCCTCTCCCCCGAACGAGTCAGGGTTCAGATGGATGACGCCGTAGTCGTAGGCGTGCCGCCGGTAGACGACACTCGGCTGCTTGGTCTCGGCGTCGACGAAGAGGTAGAAGTCGTGTCCGACCAACTCCATCTCGTAAAGCGCCTGGTTGAGGGTCATCGGCGCCGCGGAGTGGGTCTTCTCCCGGACGACCAGGGGACCTTCGCCCTGGACCTCCAGCGAACCCATCTTCGTCGTCGGCACCTGCTCCTGCGGCTCCCCGTCCACGGCGAGCCGACCGGTCTCGTCGAGCTTCGCCGCGTCCGGGACGCTCACCGCGACGTCACTCGCCGGGATGCGTCCGGTGCCGCGCCGTGAGTGGCGCTTGTCGTGCTGCTTGCGCAGCCGCGCTTCCAGCTTGGCCGTGGCCAGGTCGAGCGCGGCGTAGGGGTCGGCGGCGGCCGCCTCGGCCCGTACCACCGGGCCTCGGGAGCGGAGGGTGATCTCCACCCGGTCGGAACGGTCGGCCTGCCGGGGGTTGGGCTCCTTGGACACCTCGACGTCCAGGCTGATCACCTTGCCGTCGAGCTTCTGGACCTTGTCCAGCTTCAGCTTCTCGGCCACGTGCTTGCGGAACCGCTCGGGCACCTCGGTCTTGCGGCCCTTGACGACGATGTCCACGCAGAACTCCGTTCCCGGATCACCCCGCTACAACGCGCGGAGCGATTCCTTCTTGCACCAGGCTCCGGTGAGTGCCGAAGCCTCGGACTTGGCGACTTTCACCTCCTCCTCCCCCGTCGGCAGGGTCCCCACTCCCGTCATTTCAGGGTCCCCGCAAAGACCCATAAGCGCACCTATCCCGGCATCCGCGGCAAAGCGTCAGCCAAGTCCTCACAACCGAACATAGCTCTCCCGGACGGGTGACGGCACCCCCTGGCTGGCACTAGCTCCGTTTGGGTGCTTTTTCGCCCTTGTTACCTGCAACGATGAATTTTCGCGGTCAGTTCCAGTTGATTTCGAAAGCACTCCGCGGCGCCGCCACCACACCCGCTCCCACCACCCTTCCCCCGGCCGCCCGCACCGCCCGAGCCGCCTCCGCCAGCGAAGCCCCGGTGGTCATCAGATCGTCCACCAGCACCACCGGGGCCGCCGCCAGCAGCCGCACGGCTCCGGGGACGACGGTCAGGGCTCCGGAGACGTTGGCCAGGCGTTGGCGGGCACTGAGGCCCGCCTGATCAGCAACCGTACGCCGCTGCCGCAGCGCGCTGAGGACCCGAACGGGCACCCCTCCCCGCCGAAGGTCCCGAGCCGCCGCCAACGCGATCCGCCGCACCGGATCATGCCCCCGCCCCGCCACCGCCCGCCGGGCCGAGGGAACGGGGATGAGGAGGAGGGGGACGGTGAGGGTGGCGAAACGTGTGGGGGCTGGGGCCGTGGGGACGGGGAAGGTCGCGACGGTCTCGGGGCGGGACCGGCCGGACGGGCCTGAAAGGGCCTGGGGCGCCGGGGAGCCGCCGGTGTCACCGGTGCCGCTGGTGCCGTCCCTGCCGCTCTCCAACGGTCGGCGGGAACGGTGATCCCCGTCGGCCCCTGATCCCGCCCCTGCAGAGGCGGACGAGCCGCCGGACCGACCCCCGAGAGGCTCCGCCCCAGGCCGTACGGATCCGGGACGACCGGGAGCACCGCCAGGACCCACAGGCGGCTGACGAACATCCCCAAGATCCAATGAGCCACCGGACCGCGACACCTCACCGGACGAGCCCCCAGACCCGGCCCCGGGGCCCACGGAGCCGGCGGAACGAGCCACATCGCCGCCCCGGCACGAGCAGCCGATCCCACCGGTGCCCACCGATCCGGCAGCACGCTGAACAGGCCTGAGGGACGCACCCCCAGGCTCCGGCCCCGGGCTCACCCCGTCACGACACGGCTCATCAGAGCACTGCCCCGAGAACCCCACCGCAGGATTCACCCCAGCCGAACACGGCTCACCAGGAGCCGAAGCCAGACAGCCCTCCTCAGAGCCGCCCCCAACCGGGCGCCGCTCCCCGCGTGGCACTCGCAAAGGGCTCGCCGCGAGCCCCGACCCAGCAGAACTCGGTACCCCATCGGGTGAACCGGAACAGCCCGCCGCATCCCCTTCCCAGGCAAATCGCAGCGCACCACCGGGCCCCCAGCCCGGCACCTCCACAGCCCGAGGCTCCGGTCCAGGCAGGCACGTACCACCGCCCCTCGAACCCAGCGCATCCACAGCACAAAGCACACCCCCGAACAGGCGCGCACCACCACCCCCCGAACCCAGCGCCTCCGCAGCGCAAGCCTCCCCGCCAAGCGGACGCGCACCCTCGATGCCCAATCCCGGCGCTTCCGCCGCACGGGCTTCCCCACTAGGCGGACGCGCACCACCCGCCCCCGAGCCAAGCCCCTCCGCCGCGCGAGGCTCACCGCCGAGCAGGCGCGCGCCGCCATTCCGTGGGCCCAACGCCTCCGCAGCGGGCGGCTCACCACCAGGCGGACGTACCCCACCAGCATCCAAGCCCAACACCCCACCAGGCCGAGACTCACCCCCGTAAGAACACAGCGGACCACCCCGCGCCCACAGCCCACGCACGGCCCCCGCGAGCGCCTGCCCCAACGGCCCTGCCAACCGCAGCGCGCCCCGCTCCTTGTGCGCGAGCAGCACTGCCCGCACCTCATCGGCGTACGGAGCAGCGGCCCAGGTGGGCGGAAGGCCGGGCGGGACAGGGCGCGGACGCACCCTCCGGGGGCCTCGGGGGCCTCCCCCGCCCCCGCCCCCGCTCCCCCTCGTCCCCCGGATCAGCGCCTTGTGGCACTCCTCGCACAGTTCCGTACGAGGACGGCCGCATCCGGCGCAGTCCACCGGTAGTACCAGACCGGTGATTTCCCGCCATACGCCCCGCATGGATCTACTGTCCCGCGGGGCGGGGGCGGGCACCACCCCCTGTGGATAACCCGGGTGACGGGTTGAATCCACCGTCGCGTCTCCCCGGCCTCGCCAAGCCCAGCCATGCCCAACGCAGCACGGTCACGCCGACAGCGCCGCACCCCGCCCCAAGCCGTCAACCGCGACCCAGACCGCAGCACCAGCAACGCAGGGCGGCACCGCAACCCACCCGACAGCGACAGCGCAACGCACCCGACAACGGCAGCGGCAACACACCCGTCCCCCACACCCGCACCGGTACGGGCTCTGCCTCCAGCACCGGCTCCGGCACCGGCACCGGCACCGGCACCACATCCGGCTGCCCACCCGCCCCCGTACCGGCACCAGCCCCCCTCCTCACCCCGGATAAACCGGCGCCGTCCCCTCCTTGGCCACTGTCTTCCAGTTCGCGTCCTGCGGCAGCCGTACTATCCCTTCGGCCCCGTCCGCGACCAGCGGCCTCGCCTCGTCCTCCGAAGCCGTCACCGCCTTGACCCCGTTGACGCCGGGCAGGGCCTGCGCACTCGACGCCGAGCCGTCCGTCTCCATGTACTGCATCTGCTGCACCCCGCCGGACTGCCTGCCGACGACCACGAGCCGGCTGCCGCCCGCCCACGAGGCCGCCACCACGTCCTCCAACTGGGGCGCGATGGGGCGCAGTTCCTCCACCGACAGCACCGGACGCTGCGCCGTGCCGCCGCGTTCGACCCGGCCGAGCTGCAGCGTCGTACGTCCCTTGTCCTCGACCAGCACCGCGATGCGGATGCCGTCGGACGCCACCTTGATCGCCTTGATCCGCCGGTCGCCGAGGCCGGGCACCGTCACCACGTCCGGCGTGCCCTTGCCCTCGCGCAGGCGCAGCAGCCGCGAGCCCTTGTCGCTGCGGTCCGCTATCCACAGGTCGCCCAGGCCGTCCCAACTGGGCGCCGAGAACCCGTCCTTGGCGGTGCTGTGCAGCACCGCCGGGCCGCGTTCGGTGCCGTACTCCAGCGGTGCCACGTACAGCGACCTGCCGTCGGCCGAGACGCCCGCCGCGGTGTCCTCCCCGCGCGAGATCGCGATCGAACTCAGCGGGGTCTTGCCGGACCCGAACGGTCCCGGCACCGGACGCGGTTCCGTGGTCGTGTCCGGCATGCTGACCACCTTCTGGTCAGCGTCGATGAAGTACTCCTGGACGGGCCGCCCGGCGTGCTTGCGTGGCGCGAACTCGCTGTTGGCGCGGTCCTGCGACAGGACGCACAGCCGGTTGCCGCCCTCGTCCTGCAGCTCCACCTCACTGATCTTCGACGCCCGGGTGATGTCCTGGACGGTGAAGAACAGCTGGGCCGCCATCCGCCGGCACTGCCCCGGCCCGGCCGCGGCCGCCCGCTTGCTCAGCTTCACCCGCAGCGCGTTGGAGTCGTCGAGGGACAGGCCGCTGCTCTTGAGCGCGGTGCCCGTCGGGAACGCGGAGGCGGTGACCTGATTCAGCCAGTTCGTGGGCCCCTCCAGCAGCGCGGTCACGCTCGCGGTGACCGGGTCTATCCGCTGCCGCAGGTAGACGGGGTCGGCAACCAGCACGTTGTGGCCCGCCTTGGCCGACTGCGCCTCCGACTTGTAGTCGGCGAAGTAGTACTTGTTGACGGAACGGTAGATCCGCTGGAAGTCGGACTGCCCGAGCACCAGACCGTTGGGCAGCCGGTCGATGCGCCACTGCCCGTCCTCCTTGGTCAGGTGGATGGTCTGCTTGTACGCCTGTTCCTCCGGCGTGTAGGCGTGATTGCGGTCGACGGTGGCGACCTGACTGCCGGACAGCGTGATCGTGTAGCCGTTCGGGTCCTCGCGGTTGGACTGCCCCACGGGCTCGGCCTTCGGGCGCTGCTGCAGCACCTTCGTCGCGGAGAACGGCCGCCACGTCTTCTTCGCCGCCTTGGCCAGATACTGCACGGCCGTACTGAAGTCCACCTCGTCGCTCGTCGTCGCGTCGAGGAAGCCGCTGACGATCTCCGTGGGCTGTGCCCCGTCCTGCGGCGGCACACCGTAGACCCGTACCTGTGAGTCGGCCTCCGCCCGCGGCGACTGGTCGACCGCCTGCATGTCCCCGCTGTCCGGCATCGTCGCGCACCCGGCCAGCAGCAACGCGCCGCATCCGAGCACCGCGCCCGTACGGAAGGCCCTGCCGCGCGCCTCCAGGCGCACCCGCGCACCGCCATCGGCGCGCGCCTCAGCGCTCACGCTCACCGCTCCGGCGCGCTTCTCCGCACACCCCGAGGTACGCGCACCAGCCCTCGCCCTGGAGCCCACCTCAGCCCCCGTGGGTACGGCCGTCTCACCACTCATCTCAGCACTCGCGCCCAGGCCCGCTTCAGTGCCCACGAACCTCGTCCTCCCGCTCAGCGCTTTCTCTGCCGCCGTCCTTCCCGTTCGGGCCGCTTCCGTTCCCGTTGTCCGGCGCGCCCCCGTGCCCGCGCGCACCACCGCGTAGGCCGTTGCCGCGCGCGCCCCCGCCGGCCTCACCGTTCCGGCCCGCGCCGTCTCCCGCCGCTCCGGCACCGTCCGCGCCGGCGCCTGTACGGACATCCGTCCGGGCCTCCGTACGCTCCTCCGGTGACCGCTGTGCAGGCGTACACGCCGGAGCGCCGGCCGCAGAACGCACCGTGGCGTGCTGCTCCAGCGGCCACGGTTCCGCCAGCCGCTGCTGCGCCGGAATGGCGGCCGTCCTCCGTACCGCCGCCGCGCCGCGCGGCAGCCCCGAGCCGGCCGTCTGCCGGTTGCGCCGGGAGTCCTCCGGTTCGAGCGGTATCGGCGAGCCGCGCAGCGCCTCCCCCGCCGTACGCGGCAGCGTCAGCCGGAACTGGGACCCGCCGCCCGGCTCGCCCCACGCCTGCAGCCAGCCGCCGTGCAGCCGCGCGTCCTCGACCGCGATCGACAGCCCCAGCCCCGTACCGCCGGTCGTACGGGCCCGCGCCGGGTCCGCGCGCCAGAAGCGGTTGAACACCCGGGCCGCCTCGCCCGGCTTGAGGCCGACACCGTAGTCGCGTACGGCGATGGCGACCGCGCCGCCGTTCCGGCCGCCGGCCGCGGCCAGCCGCACCACGACGTCCCGGCCCTCGCCGTGCTCCACCGCGTTGACGACGAGGTTGCGCAGCACCCGCTCCACGCGGCGGGCGTCCGCCTCCGCGATCACCGGCTGTTCGGCGCCGCGCACCAGGATCCGGCTGCCCTTGCGCTCCGCCAGCGGTTCGGCGCCCTCGATGACGCGGTGCACCACGTCCCGCAGGTCGATCGGCTCGGCCTCCAGGGCGGCAGCGCCCGCGTCGAATCGGCTGATCTCCAGCAATTCGGCGAGCAGCGACTCGAAGCGGTCGAGCTGCCCGCGCAGCAGCTCGGCGGAGCGCGCCGTCACCGGATCGAAGTCCTCGCGCGCGTCGTGGATGACGTCGGCGGCCATCCGTACGGTCGTCAGCGGTGTGCGCAGCTCGTGCGACACGTCGGAGACGAAGCGCCGCTGCATCCGGGACAGCTCCTCCAGCTGCTGGATCTTGACCTGGAGGTTCTGCGCCATCTTGTTGAAGGACTCGCCGAGGCGGGCGATGTCGTCCTCGCCGGTGACCTTCATGCGTTCCTGGAGGAGCCCGGCGGCCAACCGCTCGGAGATGCCCGCCGCCATGCGTACGGGCGTGACGACCTGCCGCACCACGAGCCAGGCGATCGCGCCGAGCAGCACGACCACGAACACCCCGGCCGTCGCCAGGGTGCCCTTCACCAGGCTCAGCGACTTCTCCTCCTGGCTGAACGGGAAGAGGTAGTAGAGCTGGTACGGGTTGCTGTTGACGTCGTTGAGCCGCTTGCCGATGATGATCGCCGGTTCGCTCTCCTCCGATCCCACGCGCTTGATCTGCGTGGACTGGCGGAAGGTGCCGGTCTTGGTGTCGAGCATCTGGCGCATCTCGGCGGGCACGCTGCGCTCGGGGTCGACGTCCCCGGAGGCGCGCGGGCCGCGGGTGTCCGGGCTGCTGTCCCCGAACGGCTCCTCGACGGCCGATCCGGAGCTGAGCGCCACCACGGAGAAGACGCCCTGCCCGCCACTGGCGAGCTGTTCGACCAGGCTGGTCAGCCAGGTCGCGGAGTCCTGCGAGCCGCGGCTGCCGGAGCGTACGGGGTCATCCCCGCGGCTGTCGGTGGTGCCGTCGGCCAGCTTCTGGGCCACGGCGAACCCGCCGGCCGCCTGGCTCTGCGCCGCCTGCCGCTTGGCCTCCAGCAGCCCGTTGCGGACCTGCCCGATGACCACGACGCCGAGCAGCAGCACCACACCCAGCGACATCAGCAGGGTCGTGGCGACCACACGGAGCTGGATGTTACGGCGCCACAGGCGCAGCGCGGGCAGCAACGGACGGCGTATCCAGCGGCCGAAGAGCCGCAGCATCGGGTGGACGGGGCCGGCCGTGGCCCCGTCGGGCAGCAGCCGTGCGGGCATGCCCCGGAGCCGGTCTCCGGGCCGTTCGGACCGCCCCGGACGGGCAGCGGACCGCGCCGTCTCACCACCGGTCCGCTCAGCGGCCTGCCCGCCGTGCTCCCGGCCGCCGCCTGCGTCCCGGCTCCCGCGGTCAGGGCTCCCGGCGCCCTGGCCATCGGCGCGTACGGTCGCCTCGTGACCTGCGCGTACGGTCGCCTCGCCCTGACCGGCGCCTTCGGACCCGCTGTCCTGTCCGGGCGCCCGTCGGTCGAGTGGCCGCCCGTCCGCCCCTTTGGTCAGCCGACCGGACAACCGGCCAAACAACCGCCCAGAAAGGGACATATCCCCCGCCGGGCGGACGGTCCGCCCCCGCTCGTCCTCCGGGGCCGAACCATCCCGGGACATATCAGCTGGGTCCGGCCTTATAGCCGACACCGCGCACGGTCACCACGATCTCCGGGCGCTCCGGGTCCTTCTCGACCTTGGAGCGCAGCCGCTGCACGTGGACGTTGACCAGCCGGGTGTCGGCGGCGTGCCGGTAGCCCCAGACCTGTTCGAGCAGCACCTCACGCGTGAACACCTGCCACGGCTTGCGGGCCAGCGCCACCAGCAGGTCGAACTCCAGCGGGGTCAGCGCTATCGACTGGCCGCTGCGCTTGACCGAGTGCCCGGCCACGTCGATGACCAGGTCACCGATGGCCAGCTGCTCGGGCGCCGGCTCCTCCGAGCGGCGCAGCCGGGCCCGGATACGGGCCACCAGCTCCTTGGGCTTGAACGGCTTGACGATGTAGTCGTCCGCCCCCGACTCCAGGCCGACCACCACGTCGACCGTGTCACTCTTCGCGGTCAGCATGACGATCGGCACACCGGACTCGGCGCGGATGAGCCGGCACACCTCTATGCCGTCCCTCCCGGGCAGCATGAGGTCGAGCAGCACGAGGTCCGGCTTGGTCTCCCGGAAGGCGGCGAGCGCCTTGTCCCCGTCCGAGACGAACGACGGTTCAAAGCCTTCGCCGCGCAGCACGATGCCGAGCATCTCTGCCAGTGCGGTGTCGTCGTCGACGACCAGGACGCGTCCCTTCATTCGGCCATCATCCCATTACCTGATCGTGACTTACCCAATCGTGATGTGGAACACAGCTCCGCGAGGCCGCCCGGAGTGACCGGTGAGACCACTCCCGCCTCGGTGACGATGGCCGTCACCAGCTCGGCCGGCGTCACGTCGAAGGCGGGGTTGTAGGCCAGCGCGCCCAGCGGAGCCACCGGCACCCCGGTGCCGGCCTCCGTCCCGGCGCCGGGCACGTACGGCACCGCGATCTCCGTCACCTCGTGCCCGGGCCGCTGCTCCACCTCTATGAGCGCACCGTCCGCCGTGTCCAGGTCCACCGTGCTGGTCGGCGCCACCACCACGAACGGCACGTGGTGGTACCGGGCCAGCACGGCCAGCGGGTAGCTGCCCACCTTGTTGGCGACCGCGCCGTCCGCCGTGATCCGGTCGGCGCCGATCAGTACGGCGTCCACCTCGCCCGCCGCGAAGAGCGATCCGGCCGCCCCGTCCGCGAGCACCGTGTACGGCATGCCCGTACGCGCCGCCTCGTACGCGGTCAACCGCGCGCCCTGCAGCAGCGGCCGGGTCTCGTCGACCCACAGCCGCCGCAGCTCACCGGCCCGGTGCGCCGCCAGCGCCACCGCCAGGGCGGTGCCCTCGCCTCCGGAGACCAGCGCGCCGGTGTTGCAGTGGGTGAGGATGCGGTGCCCTCCGCCGGGCACCAGCTCGCCCAGGAGCGCCAGCCCGTGCGCGGCCATCCGGACGCTGGCCTCGGCGTCCTCCGCATGGACCGCCCGGGCCTCGGCCAGCGCCGCGGCGGCGGCCCGCTCACGGTTCGCCCCGCTCTCGACGGCGTCACGGTAGGCGCCTGCCGCCCTGCGGACGCCGTACTCCAGGTTGACCGCCGTCGGGCGGGCGTGCGCCAGGGTGCCGGCCGCGTCGGCCACATCGAACCCCCGCGCGGCGGCCAGGGCGACTCCGTACGCCCCGGCGATGCCCAGCAGCGGAGCGCCGCGCACAGCCAGCGTTCGAATCGCCTGCACCAGAGCCGGAACGTCCGTACACACCAGTTCGACTTCTTCGGACGGCAGCCGTGTCTGATCAAGGAGAACCAGTACGGGCCCCTCGGGAAGCTCCTCCCAACGCAGTGACGGAACCACGGGAGCGTCGGCGCCCGCCTCGGACTTCTCGTAGCGATCGGCCATCCGCCCAGTCTGCCGCCGACAACGGGCGGAGCAGAAGGGCCCCCTCGTGCAAGGGCGCTCCCCCGGACAAGGGGCCGGGGACGCGGGCCCCTGTGCCATGACACGATGACAGGCACTGCGGACGCCGCACCCCGGCCGTTCGAACGGGCGGGAAGCATGAAGGAGCGACGATGAACAACTCTCCGGGCTGGGCCTCGCCCGGATCCTCCCCCTCCGACGAGCCGGACCGCACCGCGCAGGACCAGCCAGGCACCACGGGACCCGCCGACTCGAACGCTCCCGCCGGCTCCGCCGGTACGGCAGGCCCTGCGGACCCCTCGGGCCCGGCCGACACCGAGCCGGCCGGCGACTCCTCGGTACCTCCGCAGTGGTCCAAGGAACAGCCCCCCGCCCAACAGTGGTCCGCACCCGCCGGCGGCTCCGGCCGCGGCGGACAGAGCGGCCCCGGCCCACAGCGCGGTCCCGGCGGTCAGGGCGGCTGGAGCGGCCGGCAGCCCGGCTGGGGCGGTCAGCCGGGGTGGAGCGCCCCCTGGGCACCGCCGCCCGCGGCCAAGCCCGGCGTGATCCCGCTCCGCCCGCTCGGCGTCGGCGAGATCCTGGACGGCGCGGTGTCCACCATGCGCGCCCACTGGCGCACCGTCCTCGGGATCTCCCTGGTCGTGGCGGTCGTCGCGCAGACGGCGGACACGCTCGTCGCCGGGCTCTGGTTCCGCAACGCCGGCAATCTGTCCTCGTTGCAGAACAACCCCGACGCCACCCTGAGTGAAGTGATGGACGCCTTCGGCTCCGCTCTCGCGGGCAGCGCCGTCACCTCGCTGATCGGGCTGCTGAGCACGATCGTCATCACCGCGATGCTCACCATCGTCGTCAGCCGGGCCGTCCTGGGGCGCCCGGTGACGGCCGGCGAGGCCTGGCGGGACTCCCGCGGCCGGCTGCCGCGGCTGCTCGGCCTGCTGCTCCTGCTGCCCCTCATGGCCGCGGCCGTCATCGCCGTGGGCACGGTGCCCGGCATCATCGTCGCGGCCGTGGGCCCGGGTGCCCCCGCCGCGCTGCTCATCATGCTCGGCGGCCTGGCCGGGGCCGTCGTGGGCGTCTGGCTGTGGGTCCGCTTCAGCCTCGCCGCTCCGGCGCTGATGCTGGAGAAGCAGGGCGTCATCGCCTCCATGCGGCGCTCCGCCAAGCTGGTGCGCGGCGCGTGGTGGCGGGTCCTGGGCGTCCAGCTCCTCACGTACCTGCTGGTCGCCGTCGTGCAGCTGATCGTCCAGGTGCCGGCCACCATCGTCGCCGTCCTCCTCGGCGGCGAGAGCTTCACGGCCTGGAGCAACGGGGAGGGCAGCACCGGCTGGACGTTCCTGATCGTGCTGGCCGTCGGCACCGTGATCACTTCCACGGTCACCTACCCCATCAGCGCGGGCGTCACGGCGCTGCTCTACATGGACCAGCGGATCCGCCGCGAGGCCCTCGACCTCGAACTCGCCCGCGCCGCCGGCCTGCCCGGCTATGGTGCGGACGTGCCCGGCCCGCAGGCTCCCGGCCCGCACGGCCCGGGGCCGGACAGCACCGGCCAGGGCCCGGCCGGCAGCACCCCGGGAAGCTGATGCGGTGACGGGGGCGGGGAGGACTGCCGTGCTCGCACGTCTGATGTCGGGCTCCGGCGAGGACGGACCGGTGCGGGTTCCGCGGGTGCCCGCCCGTGAGGCGGCCGAACGCGAACTCGCCGATCCGCGGTACCACCAGAACGACCCGAACCTGCTCCAGCGCGCCCTGGACTGGTTCTGGGACCGCATCGGTGACCTCTTCGAAGCCGCTGCCGGGGCCACACCGGGCGGCTGGACCGGTCTCCTCGCCGTCGTCCTCCTGGTCCTGCTGCTCGCCGTCGCCCTCCGGCTCCGGCTGGGTGCCCTGCGCCGCACCCCCGCCTCCGGGGGCGGCGCACTCTTCGGGGACCGCCCGCGTACGGCCGCGGAACACCGTGCCGCCGCCGAACGGCACGCGGCCGACAGCCGCTGGACCGGGGCCGTCCAGGAACGGATGCGGGCCATCGTCCTCGCCCTGGAAGAACGCACACTGCTCACTCCAGGCCCGGGCCGTACCGCCGACGAGGCCGCGTCGGACGCGGGCCGGGTCCTGCCCGCCCACGCCGAACGCCTGCACGCCGCCGCCCGTACCTTCGACGACGTCACGTACGGCGGCCGCCCGGGCACCGCACAGGAATATGCCGCCCTGAGCACCCTCGACACCGATCTCCAGCGCAGCAAGCCCCAGCTGGCCACCGCTCCCCACGGGAGCGGCACATGAACGCCACGACAACCGGACTCACGACCGGCACCACGTCGCTCGCACCGACCACGCGCCGCCTGTGGACCCGCTCGCGCGGGCTGCTCGCCGGGCTCCTCGTCCTCATCCTGAGCGGCGTCGGACTCGCGGTCCTGCGGTCCGGGGACCAGCACGGTCGCCTCGATCCCCGCTCGGTGGACCGCTACGGCAGTGGCGCGGTCGCCGCGCTCCTCGCCGACCGCGGTGTCGACACCCGCGTCGTGACCACCACGGAGGAGGCCGCCACCGCAGCCGGCCCGGACACCACCGTGCTGGTCGCCGCCCCGGACCTGCTGACCCGCCGCCAGCTGGACACCCTCCACCGGGCCACCGGCCGCACGGCAGGACGCACCGTCCTGCTCACACCGGGCCCGGCCGCCCTGGACGTCTTCGCGCCCGGCACCGGGACCGAGACGCCCGCCGACGTGAAGCCACTGTCCCCGGGCTGTGCCCTGCCCGCCGCGCGGGCCGCGGGCGACGCCGAACTCGGCGGTCTGCGCTACTCGACATCCGTCCGCTCCGCCGACCGCTGCTACCCCAGCGACGGCGCGGCCACCCTGCTGCGCCTGCCCTCCACGGCCGGCGGCGACACCGTCCTGCTCGGCGCCCCGGACATCCTCTACAACCACCGCCTCGCCGAACGCGGCAACGCCTCGCTCGCCCTGCAACTGCTCGGTTCGCACAAGCATCTGGTCTGGTACCTCCCCTCCGTCAGTGATCCTTCGTCCACGCAGGACGGCCGGCGCGGTTTCTTCGACCTCATCCCCTCCGGCTGGCGCTGGGCACTGCTCCAGCTCCTCGTCGCAGCCGCTCTCGCGGGCTTCTGGCGGGCCCGCCGGCTCGGCCCGCTCGTCCCCGAACGCCTCCCGGTCACCGTCCCCGCCGCCGAGACGACGGAGGGACACGCCCGCCTCTACCAGCAGGCAGGCGCCCGCGACCGGGCCGCCGACGTCCTACGAGCCGCCACCCGCACCCGGCTCGCCCCGCTCACCGGCGTGACTCCCAAGCACGCCCACACCCCCGACATCCTTCTCCCGGCGGTCTCCGCACGACTGGCCGCGGACGCGGAGACCGGCACCGCCCTGCACTCCCTGTTGTTCGGGCCCGCGCCCGCCGACGACAAGGCCCTGGTCGCCCTGGCCGACCAACTCGACAACCTCGAACGTTCGATCCTGTCCCCAGAGAGGCACGCCCCCCGTGAGCACCCCGACAGCTGACAGCGCCCGAGCCTCGCTGGAGGCCGTACGCACCGAGATCGCCAAGGCCGTCGTAGGCCAGGACCCGACCGTCACCGGCCTGGTCGTCGCGCTGCTCTGCCGCGGACACGTCCTCCTCGAAGGCGTCCCCGGTGTCGCCAAGACCCTGCTCGTCCGCGCGCTCTCGGCGACCCTGGAACTCGACACCAAGCGCGTTCAGTTCACCCCCGATCTCATGCCGAGCGACGTCACCGGCTCGCTCGTCTACGACTCACGCACCTCGCAGTTCTCCTTCCAGCCCGGCCCCGTCTTCACCAACCTGCTGCTCGCCGACGAGATCAACCGCACCCCGCCCAAGACCCAGGCGTCCCTCCTAGAAGCCATGGAGGAGCGCCAGGTCACCGTCGACGGCACGCCTCGCCCGCTTCCCGAGCCCTTCCTGGTCGCCGCCACGCAGAACCCCGTCGAGTACGAAGGCACCTATCCGCTGCCCGAGGCCCAACTCGACCGGTTCCTGCTGAAGCTGACGGTCCCGCTGCCCGCCCGCCAGGACGAGGTCGACATCCTCACCCGGCACGCCCAGGGCTTCAGCCCGCGTGACCTCGACGCGGCCGGCCTGCGTCCCGTCGCCGGCCCCGCCGATCTCGAAGCCGCCCGGGCCGCGGTGGCCAAGACCGCCGTATCCCCCGAGGTCACCGGTTACATCGTCGATATCTGCCGTGCCACGCGCGAATCCCCCTCGCTCTCCCTCGGCGTCTCACCCCGAGGCGCCACCGCCCTGCTCTCCACCTCCCGGGCCTGGGCCTGGCTCACCGGCCGCGACTACGTCATCCCCGACGACGTCAAAGCCCTGGCCCTGCCCACGCTCCGGCACCGCGTCCAACTCCGCCCGGAGGCCGAGATGGAAGGAGTCACCGCCGACTCCGTCATCAACTCCGTCCTCGCCCACCTTCCCGTCCCCCGCTGAGACCGAGCCGTGGCCCTGACCGGACGCACCGCCCTCATCTCCGCCCTCGGAGCCCTCTTCGTCGGCCTGCTTCTGCCGAGCTGGACCGGCATCCTCACCGTCCAACTCGCCTTGCTGCTAGCAATTTTGTGCGACCTGGCACTCGCCGCGCCAGTGCGGAAGCTCCAGTTCACCCGAACCGGTGAAACATCCGTTCGACTCGGCCAGGAAGCCCGTACGCACCTAGCCATCACCAACCCGGACCGGCGACCGCTGCGCGCGCACCTCCGCGACGCCTGGCCCCCCAGCTCGTTCGCCCCCGGTACCGAGGGCCCGGCGTCCCGTCACCGCGTCCACATTCCCGGCTCCGAGCGGCGCCGCGTCACGACGACGCTCCGCCCCACCCGTCGCGGCGACCACCACGCCGTCCGCGTCACGGTCCGCTCCTACGGCCCCCTCGGCCTCGCGGCCCGCCAAGGCAGCCACCACGTCCCGTGGACCGTCCGCGCCCTGCCGCCCTTCACCAGCCGCAAGCACCTGCCCGGAAAACTGGCCCGGCTGCGCGAACTCGACGGCCGCACCAGCATCCTCACCCGCGGCGAAGGCACCGAGTTCGACAGCCTCCGCGACTACACCCCTGGCGACGACACCCGCTCCATCGACTGGCGCGCCACCGCCCGCCGCCAGGCCGTAGCCGTACGCACCTGGCGGCCGGAACGCGACCGCCGCATCCTCCTGGCCCTCGAAACCGGCCGCACTTCGGCCGGCCGCGTCGGCGACACCCCCCGCCTGGACGCCTCCATGGACGCGGCACTGCTGCTCGCCGCCCTGGCGTCCCGCGCCGGCGACCGCGTCGACCTCCTCGCCTACGACCGCCGGGTACGGGCCTCCGTCCAGGGCCGCGCGGCGGGAGACCTCCTGCCTGCCCTTACCGACGCCCTCGCGCCCCTCGAACCCGAACTCGTCGAAGCGGATGCCCGCGGCCTGGCCGCCGCCATCCACCGCAGTACGCCGCGCCGCTCCCTGATCATCCTGTTCACCGGCCTGGACACGGCCCCGGTCGAGGATGGCCTGCTGCCCGTCCTCCCCGGCCTCACCCAGCGCAACGAAGTCATCGTCGCCGCGGTGGCGGACCCTCGTATCGAGGAGATGGCCGCCGCTCGCCACACACCTCAGGCCGTGTACGCCGCAGCCGCAGCCGAGCAGACCCGCGCGGCCCGCCGCCGTACCGCGGACCGCCTGCGCCGCCACGGCATCACAGTCATCGACTCCACACCGTCCCACCTCGCCCCCGACCTGGCAGACGCGTACCTCTCCCTCAAGTCCTCCGGGCGACTGTAGGCATTCGGCTGCCCGTCGGCGAGCTGGGTCGGGAGCGTACGCATGGCCGCCGCCGCGGAGCCAGCAAGTGCCCTGTCAGGGGCCGGGCAGGGCGCGGACGTAATGGTGTGTGGCGCGAGTACGGGCTTCAGGCAGTGGGGCACGCGTCTAAGGGCTGTCCCGCAAAGATCTTGGCTCCGAGTACGGAGCAACCTGAGGAGTTGGCGAGGTGCTCAGCCGGTGGTTCGTGA
The DNA here is from genome assembly GCF_055573595.1 of Streptomyces sp. NPDC030165. Classification (NCBI taxonomy): domain Bacteria; kingdom Bacillati; phylum Actinomycetota; class Actinomycetes; order Kitasatosporales; family Streptomycetaceae; genus Streptomyces; species Streptomyces sp. NPDC030165. Next base: position 453,674 of record NZ_JBVIBD010000006.1, read on the forward strand.
GGTGTCCAGGGAACTGGCGAAGACGGCGAGCGTGGCGAAGTCGTTCTTCCGTAGGCCGATCCGCGGGTTGACGTGGTGCAGGAGCCCGGGTCCTTGATGGTGGGCGGTCACGTACGTC